>NZ_JADGMM010000014.1:0-114547 GCF_020662275.1 Clostridioides sp. ES-S-0006-03 | reverse complement strand
GCTCAACTTGCATGTGTTAGGCACGCCGCCAGCGTTCATCCTGAGCCAGGATCAAACTCTCAAATAAAAGTTTATCAGGCTCAGATACTATTGTTATCTAAATATCTGGCTTTATGGTTTGTTTCTTAATATAAATTAACCTACTGTTTAATTTTCAATGTTCGTATTTTTTCTTGTTCCTTTTTTTCAAGGACAAGTAATACTATACCATCATTCAAACAGTAGGTCAATACTTTTTTTATTATTTTTTAGAAATTTTTTTCATATTCTTTTTTTAGCTTTTCTACGACCTTTTTTTCTAAGCGAGAAACAGTCATTTGAGATATATCTAATTCTTTAGCTATACTAGACTGGGTTTTATCGAAGAAAAATCTATCTTTAAATATTTTTACTTCTAACTCATTTAAAGTTTCAATAAACTTATTAATAAAATCTTCGTATTCTATACTTCCGAAATTACCTTCTTCTTTTCCTATTTTATCAATAAGAGTTATGTCTTTGTCTTCTGAATCATCATTACTTGATGAATCTAAAGACATAGGTTGATAACCATAAGATGCTTCCATAGCCTCTAGTACATCTTCTTCACTAACTCCTATATAGTCAGCGATATCTTTTACCTTTGGATGTTTTTTATTTTCTTGCTCTAGTTTAATTTTCGCATCACTTATCTTTTTGCTTAATTCTTGTATTCTTCTTGGTACTCTAAGTGTCCATACTTTATCTCTAAAATATTTTTTAATTTCTCCTACTATAGTTGGTGTTGCAAAACTGGAGAATTCAAATCCCTTTTCAACATCATATCTATCAATAGCATAAATTAATGCTAATGAAGCAACTTGATATATGTCTTCAAAATCAACACCCTTGTTTATATACTTTTTAGCTAACAACCTTGCTAAATATAGATGTCTTTCAATAAGAATATTCCTGATATCTACGTTTTTATTTGTATTATATAAATTAAATAGCTCTTTTGTATCCATATTTAGGTAATGTGTAGCATTAGCTACATTTTTCATTAAATATCAACTCCTAAATACTTAGTCATTTTTATTTTTGTTCCTTGATTACATTCTGATTCAATATCTACATCATCCATTAAAGTTTTAATTATAAATAATCCAAGACCACTTTCTTTTGGATTCTCTAAATCTGGTGTACTTATTGAGCTAACATCATATCCTTTTCCATTATCTTGAATCTCTATATTAATTGCATCGTCTAAAATATTAAATACTATATTGAATACATCATCATTACTATGTTTTATTGCATTGGTACATGCCTCTGATACTGCTACCTTTATATCTTCTATATCATCTATTGGAAACCCCATTTTATTTGCAATCCCAGACGCTGTTAATCTTATTATGCCTACATAATCTGGATTTGTAGTAATTTCCATCTTTATAGTTTCACAAGCCAAAATTTATCCCTCCACTTTAAATATTTTATCTAGACCTGTTATAGTAAAAATTTTCCTAACATTACTCTTAGGATTTACTATGTATATCTCTTTTTCATTTATTTTTAGTTTTTTTAAAACACCTATCATAGCTCCTAAACCTGTAGAATCTATATAATCTAAATCTTTAAGATTTATCTTTACATCCAACATGTTTCTTTCTATTAAACCATGTAAATGTTCTTTTAATTTATCTGCTGTAGAGACATCAAGTTCTCCATCAATACAAACATTCCAAAACTTATTTTGAGAATCTAAATTTGAATCTATATTCATAGACATGTAAAAACCTCCTATTTTCTCTTAATAATTTTAAATATATTACCTATACTCAATATCTTATTAATTACATAAACTATATCATCTATTCCCTTTGATATTGATGATGCATTTTCAACAATATCTTGTATATGTCTTTCATTGTAATCTACAATCTTATAAGCTTTTTCAACAACTTTATTTAAACTATTTAGAGTTTTAGCTAAATAAATTGCTACTATAAGAGCCGAACTACCTACTAACACTGCTCCTATTTGCCACCCCCATGCATTCATTAGTTAACATCTCCCTCGTCGTCAAAACTTTTACTTATTACTATATCTTCTTCTGAAATTTTTATATCTTCTTCATTATTATCATCATCTACTAAAGTTATTATTCTCTCTTTAACATCATTAAATGTTTCATGTAGAACTTCTTTTGGGTTTTCTTTCACTTTATCAAACTTATCTTTTGTCTCTTTTCTTAACTCAGAACCTTTTTTTGGTGCAAGAAACATACCAAATATAAAACCTAAAATGGCTCCTATTAATAAAAATCCACCTTTTTTACAACCTCTTTTATTACACATAACAACTACTCCTTTCAATTTTAAATTTTTATCTAAGTACATTATACAAAAAGAATAGGATATTTATCCTATTCTTCTTCAATATTTATTTTAGCAATCGAAACTACATTCACTTCTTCATTAGTCTTCATTAATTTAACACCACTTGTAACCCTTCCAAATAGTGAAATTTCATTAACTCTTATTCTAATAAGAACTCCATCAGAATTTATAATCATTATCTCATCATCTTCATTGACCATCTCTGCACCAACAATTGTACCAGTTTTTTCAGATATGTTATAAGTTTTAATTCCTTTTCCAGCTCTTATTTGGCTTCTATATTCTTCTATATTTGTTCTTTTACCAAAACCATTTCTACTGACAACTAATACATCTGTACCTTTACTACAAAGATTCATAGATACAACAAAGTCTTTTTTACTTAAAGTTATACCTTTTACACCCATTGCTGTTCTACCCATATATCTTATATCATTTTCATCAAACCTTATAGACATACCTTCATTAGTTACTAAAAGTACTTCCTGTTTTCCATCTGTTAGCTCTACTCCAATAAGTTCATCATCATCTCTTAAACCTATAGCAATAAGACCAGATTTGTTTATATTTTTAAACTCTTCTCGTTTAGTCTTTTTAACGATACCTTTTTTAGTTGTAAGTAATAAATATTCATTTTCATCATTACCATCTATAGGTATTAAAGTTGCAATCTTTTCGTCTGCTGACAATTGAAGTAAGTTTACTATAGCAGTACCTTTTGCTTGTCTCTTACCTTCAGGTATTTCATATGCATTTAATTTAAATACTCTACCCTTATTTGTAAAGAACAGTAATCTACTATGAGTAGTTGTAGTTATCAAATGTCTTACAAAGTCCTCTTCTCTAGTTGTAAGTGCTGAGATACCTCTTCCACCTCTTTTTTGGCTCTTATAAGTATCAGATGGAAGTCTTTTTATATATCCAAAGTGAGTAAGAGTTATGGCTATTTCCTCATCACTTATAAGATCTCTCATATCTATCTCGCCTTCAGCATGTCTTATTTCTGTTCTTCTTTCATCAGAATAATTTTCTTTTATTATTGTCATTTCATCTTTTATTACATTTAAAAGTAATCTTTCATCAGCCAAAATTTCTTTTAATCTATTTATTTTCTTTATTAAGTCTTCATACTCAGCTTCTATCTTATCTCTTTCTAGACCTGTAAGTCTTTGAAGTCTCATATCTAGTATAGCTTGAGCTTGAATCTCAGTTAGATTGAATTTTTCTACTAAACCTATCTTAGCTTCTTGGCCTGTTTTTGAAGCTCTTATCAAGCTTATAACAGCATCTATATTATCTAAAGCAATTTTTAATCCTTCTAAAATATGTGCTCTTGCTTCAGCTTTGTTTAATTCAAATTTAGTTCTTCTTGTAACAACATCTTCTTGATGTTTAATATAATGATATAGTATTTGCTTAAGATTTAAAACTCTTGGTTGACCATCTACAAGAGCAAGCATTATTATACTAAATGTATCTTCCATTTGAGAATGTTTATACAGATTATTTAATACTATATTAGCATTAGCATCTCTCTTTAATTCTATAACAATTCTCATACCATTTCTATTACTTTCGTCTCTTAAATCTGATATACCTTCTATTCTTTTTTCTTTAACTAACTCAGCTATTCTCTCAACTAATTTAGCTTTATTTACTTGATAAGGTATTTCTGTAACTATTATCTGTTGTTTTCCTTTTGGAAGTTCTTCTATAAAAGCTCTAGATCTAACCTTAACTTTACCTCTTCCAGTTCTATATGCCTCTGCTATATTCTCTTTTCCCATTATAATTGCAGCTGTAGGAAAATCTGGGCCTTGTATAAATTTTATTAAGTCCTCAACACTACAATCTGGATTGTCAATCAAATGTACAGTTGCATCAATTACTTCAGCTAAGTTATGTGGAGGTATTGAAGTTGCCATCCCAACAGCTATACCATTAGACCCATTCACTAATAGATTGGGATACCTTGCTGGTAGTACTGAAGGTTCTTTTAATGATTCATCAAAGTTTGGTTTAAAATCTACAGTTTCTTTTTCTATATCTCTTAATAATTCTAATGATAATTTACTCATCTTAGCTTCTGTATAACGCATTGCCGCTGGTGAGTCTCCATCAACAGAACCAAAGTTACCATGACCATCTACTAAAAGTGCTCTAGTTGAAAAGTCTTGAGCCATTCTAACCATTGCAAAATAAACAGCAGTATCTCCATGTGGATGGTACTTACCTAAAACGTCCCCAACAATACGGGCTGACTTTCTATATGGTTTATCTGGTGTTAAGTTTAATTCACTCATTGAGTATAGTATTCTTCTGTGAACTGGCTTTAGACCATCTCTAACATCAGGAAGAGCACGTCCAGCTATAACACTCATCGAATAATCGATATAAGATTTTTTCATTTCTTCCGCTATTTCAATAGGGAGTATTTTGTTATTTTCTTCCATGTATACTAATCCCCTCTCTCTATATATCTAAGTTTCTAACGAATCTTGCATTTTCTTCTATAAATTCTTTTCTTGGAGCAACCTTATCACCCATAAGCATTGAAAATACTTCATCTGCAATTGCAGCATCTTCTACAGTTACTTGCAATAAAGTTCTTGTATCAGGATTCATAGTGGTATCCCATAATTGTTCTGCATTCATCTCTCCAAGACCTTTATATCTTTGAAGTTCTGCACCATTTCTTCCAATTTCATCTAATAAAACATTTAATTCTTTATCTGAATAAACATAATGTTCCTTTTTTTGCTTTGTTACTTTATATAAAGGAGGTTGTGCTGCATAAACATACCCCTCATCTATAAGAGGTCTCATGTATCTAAAGAAGAATGTTAATAGTAAAGTTCTTATATGAGCTCCATCTACATCGGCATCGGTCATAATTATAATTTTATGATATCTAGCCTTATCTATATCAAAATCTTCTCCTATACCACAACCATAAGCTGTTATCATATTTTTTATTTCGTCTGAAGATAATATTCTATCTAGTCTTGATTTTTCGACATTAAGTATCTTACCTCTTAATGGAAGTATCGCTTGACTATTTCTATCTCTACCTTGTTTTGCGGAACCTCCCGCTGAATCTCCTTCGACTAAGAATATTTCACTTTTAGCAGGATCTTTTTCTGCACAATCTGCTAATTTTCCAGGTAAAGATGTGCTTTCTAAAACACTCTTTCTTCTTGTTAATTCTCTTGCTTTCTTTGCAGCTTCTCTAGCTCTTTGTGCTCTCAAAGCTTTATCAACTATTATTCTAGCTGTTGCTGGATTTTCCTCTAAGAAAGAGCCAAGTTCATCAACTGTTACACTATCAACTACACCTCTCATAAAACTATTACCTAGTTTTGTTTTAGTTTGTCCTTCAAATTGAGGCTCTGGTAATTTAACTGATACTACAGCTGTAAGTCCTTCTCTTATATCTTCACCTAATAAATTAACATCATTTTCTTTTAAGAATTTATTTCTCTTAGCATAATCATTTACAGTTTTAGTAAGAGCTGCTTTGAATCCACTTAAATGAGCTCCTCCTTCATGCGTATTTATATTATTTGCAAAAGAATATATGTTCTCTGTATAACCATCCGTATATTGCATAGCTAATTCGACAATACAATCATCAACTTTTTTATCTATATAAACTATGTCATCATGTATTCCAGTTCTAGATTTATTTAAATACTTAATATATTCTACTAGACCACCTGTATAGTGAAATTCTTTTCTTTTTTCTTGATTTTCTCTTTTATCTTCAAATACTATTTTTATTCCTTTATTCAAAAAAGAAAGTTCTCTAAGTCTATATTCTAATGTTTCATATTTAAACTCTATTTCATCAAATATAGTAGCATCAGGCATAAATTGAATTATTGTTCCTGTACTTTGAGATTCTCCAACTATCTCAATCTTAGATGTTGGTAGACCTTTTTCATATGTCTGCTTATATATTTTTCCATTTAAATAAACTTCTGCTATCATCCATTTTGATAATGCATTAACTACAGAAACACCAACTCCATGAAGACCTCCAGATACTTTATATCCTCCGCCTCCAAATTTTCCTCCTGCATGAAGATTAGTTAATACTGTTTCTAAAGTCGATTTTCCAGTCTTAGGATGTGTTTCGACTGGGATACCTCTTCCGTCATCTTTTACTAAAATACTGCCATCTTCATTAATAGATACATATATATTTGAACAATAGCCTTGTAAAGCCTCATCGATACTATTATCTACAACTTCATAAACTAAGTGGTGTAAACCTCTTGGGCTTGTACTACCAATATACATACCTGGTCTTTTTCTAACGGCCTCTAATCCCTCTAATACCTGTATCTGACTTGCACCGTATTCTTGTTTCATTTAATTTCCTCCATTCTCTATGCTAATAACATTGCCGTTTTCAATATTAAATATTGTAACATCCTTTTCATCAAATATTTTTTTATGTGAAATTTCAGCACTTGTTATAAACATTTGAACATTGCTTAAATTATTTACTAAAAGTTTTTGTCTTGCTTCATCTAACTCACTAAAAACATCATCTAAAATTAATACTGGATATTCTTCAACCTCATTTTTTATTAATTCTATCTCTGATAGCTTTAATGATATTGAAGCAGTTCTTTGTTGACCTTGTGAACCAAAAAGTCTTGCATCTAAATCATTTATGAATATATTTAAGTCATCTTTGTGTATACCATATCTAGTAGTTCTAGATTCTATATCATTAGGTCTATTTGATGACAACTTGGCTAAAAATTTATTATATACTGTTTCTATAGTATCTTCGTCAGTTATATTTATTTGAGTTTTATATTTGATTGATAATTTTTCAACTCCATTAGTCAAATTCATATGCATATGTTCAGATATATTAGCTATCTTTTTTATAAAGTCTCTGCGTAAAATATAAATATAACTTCCGTATTTTGCTAGTGTATCATCATATACATCTAATAAAGCTTCATCAACATGCATGCTTTTTAGAACTCTACTTCTTTGAGAAAGTATTTTATTGTAATTAGTAAGATAATTATAATATTTAGGAATAATTTGGCTAATCTCTTTATCTATGAAAGTCCTTCTCTCTTTAGGACCTTCTTTAACCAGTCTTAAATCTTCAGGTGAAAATATGACAACATTTAAGTTGCCAAGTAATTCCTGCATTTTTTGCAAAGGAACTTTATTTATTCGTATCCCCTTTTTATCTTTTCCAATAATTAGCTCTATTAGACTATATTTATTATATTTTGAAAAACTTCCTCCAACATATAAATTTTCACTATTAAATCTAACCATTTCTCTATCTTTGTTGGTTCTAAATGACTTGCCAAAAGAAAGCATATAAATAGATTCTACTATATTTGTCTTTCCTTGACCATTTTTTCCAACAAGAAGATTCACTTTACCATTAAATTCCAGATGCAACTTTTCATAATTTCTAAAATTAACAAGCTGCAAACTTTTAAGTTTCACAAAAAGTTCTCCTTTTTTACAATACTTTTATTTTAGTTCCTTCTATCTCAACTATATCTCCTGATTTTATCTTTTTCCCTCTTCTTAATTCTATTTCATCATTTACAGTCACTAAACCTTCTTGAATTAAAAATTTTGCATGACCCCCGGTTGATGCAATCTCTGCTAGTTTTAGGAATTGATCTAACTTTATATAGTCTGATTCTATAGTTATTTCAGTCATAAGAGTTCCTCCTTGCCATTATTTTAGGTAAATAGGTATTAATACACTAAAAGTATATTATACCATAAAAATACTTGCAAAAGGAGTTGCCTAAGATTAGAAAAATTTTTCTACAAAAGACAACTCCTTAATATCTACTATATATTAGATGATATTCTTACTGGAAGTAATAAGTAAATATAATTAATATCATCTGTTGGTTTAATTATACAAGGATTTACATTTGTAGTAAATTCTATAAATATTTCCTCATTATCTATATTTTTCAATCCTTCAATAAAGTATCGAGAGTTAAAAGCTATATCTAAATAATCTCCATCTAAATCTATTTCAACTTCTTCATAGACATTTCCTTTTTCTGTATTAGAAGTAATTGCCATTACTTTATCCCTTATAGATAATTTTATAAGGTTATTTTTTTCTGATTGAGACAATAAAGATGCTCTTTCTATACTATTTAAAAGTTCTTTAGTATTTAACTTTACTCTACTATTATGCTCTCTTGGCAATAATTTTTTATAATCAATAAAATCTCCTTCAAGTAATCTTGTAATAATTTTTGTATCATTAATTATAAAAATAGCATTTTTTTCGTTAAATCCAACTTTAACATTATCTTCTCCAGAAAGCAAGCTATTTACATCTATAAGTGTCTTTCCTGGAATTATTACTTTTATATTTTCAGTTAAACTATCAACTGAACAGCTTTTTACAGCTAATCTATAGCCATCAATTGCTACTAGATTTAAATTTTTATCTACAATTTCTAGAAGTTCTCCCATTAAAACAGGTTTTGTTTGGTCTTGTGAAATAGCAAATACAGTTTGTTTAATCATATTTTTTAGGAGTTCTTGAGGTATGCTGTATAAATCTTCTTCATTTAATTCTGGTAGTTTAGGAAATTCTTTAGCTGCATATCCTTTAATTTTAAATCTTGAATTTACACAATTTATGTAAATATTATTTTCTGAATCTGTTTCTATCTCAACAAAAGAATCTGGTAATTTTCTAATTATATCTCCAAATAATCTTGCATCTACAACAACATCACCTTTTTCTATAATCTCTGCTTGTACATAAGTTTCTATTCCTATCTCCGCATCATATCCAGTAAGTTTTAACTGGCCTTCTTCTGTAGATATAAGTATACCCTTTAATAGTTCTATAGTTGTTTTTCCATTAATAGCTTTTTGAGCAATCCCGATTCTATTTGCTAGGATTTTTTGATTACAAATTATTTTCAATGTGGATAACCTCCTCTGGCTTTTTATATAAAAAAATAAGTTAAAATCATAGTAGTAATAGTAGTAGGTGTTGTTGATAATGTTAATAAGTACATGTAACATTATAAATGCAAAGATATCAACATGTGTATAAGATGTTGATATCTTTGTTATTTTATACTTAATTATTTGTTAATAAATTTTAATATAAAAAAGTATAAACAAGTTATTCAATAGATATAAACAGACAATTGTGTATAAATTATCCCTTTAAATCTGATATAATTTTGTCTATTTTAGTCTTAATTTCTTCGCTTTCTTCTATGTCTCTAGATACTTTATCATGAGCATGAATTACTGTTGTATGATCTCTTCCTCCAAATTCTTCACCTATTTTAGGGAGAGACAAATCAGTAAGTTCGCGCGTTAAATACATAGCTATTTGTCTTGGAAAAGCTATTGAACGAGTTCTTTTTTTAGAATTAAAATCTTCCATTTTTAAATTGAATACAGAAGAAACTTTTTCTTTTATTCTAAGCACATTGATTTCTTCATTTTTAGAAGTTGTTATAATATCTTTTAAAGCTTCTGTAGCAAGATCAAAAGATATCACTCTATTACTAAGAGAAGAGTAAGCAACTACTCTAGTTAAGGCACCTTCTAGTTCTCTTATATTTGACTTAATATTTTTTGCTATATATGACATAACTTCGTTTGGCACTTCTATACGTTCTAGTTGAGCCTTTTTTCTAAGGATAGCAATCCTTGTTTCAAAGTCTGGTGCCTGAATATCAGTTATAAGTCCCATTTCAAATCTCGATCTTAATCTATCTTCTAGTGTAGGTATATCTTTTGGTGGTCTATCACTAGAGATAATTATTTGTTTATTTGCCTCATGAAGAGTATTAAATGTATGGAAAAACTCTTCTTGAGTTCTTTCCTTCCCAGCTATAAATTGAATATCATCAATTAATAAGACATCTACATTTCTATATTTATTTCTAAATTCTTCATTTTTATCATCTTTTATAGAGTTTATAAGTTCATTAGTAAATTTTTCTGAAGAAACATAAACAACTTTTGAATCTTTTTTTTGGCTGACAATATGATGTCCAATAGCGTGCATTAAATGAGTTTTACCTAAGCCAACCCCTCCATACAAAAAAAGTGGATTGTAAGCTTTAGCAGGAGATTCAGCAACTGCAACACATGCAGCATGAGCAAATCTATTGCTATTACCAATAACGAACGTATCAAATGTGTATTTTGGATTCAGGTTAGGGTAAAGTACTCTATAATTTAAATCTGCACTATCAGAATTTAGGTCAGCAACTTCTTTTTCGCTCAATACAAATTTAATATTATACTTTTTTAATGACAGTTGATTTATAGCATCTTCAATTAAATGCAAATATCTATTTTCTAGAATATCTTTATTAAAATCACTAGGAGCTAGTAGTATCAAGTCATTAAGATGTATTTTTAATGGTACGATGTTTTTAAAAAAGGTATTAAAACTTACTGAAGTTAAGTCACCTTTTATTAATTGTAGGGTTTTGTCCCATAAAGAAACTATATCCATAATATAAACCTCCGAACAGAATAATTAATATTTTCCACAAAGTTATTAACAGAAAAGCAAAAATATATATAAATTTTACAGAATAACTAAATTTATGGATAATGGTGTTGATAAATTAATAATAGTATAAATTATTAAAAAAATATGAAAAGATATAAACAATATGTAGATAAAGTTATAAATAACATAAACATACAATAAATGGTGATTATAACTAGAGTATTGTCAGTAATCTTAAAAGTTATACACAAAAGTATCCACAAGCTGTGAATAATTTTTAATAAGTTGATAACATTTATACACATTATCAACAAGTATATTTATAATATCAAAATATATGTCAAACTTCAATGATTTGTAACTAATTTATCCACAATATTAACTAATTGTTGATAAAAATATAAACATGTTAAATTTGCTTTATTTGTGTATATAATTGAAAAAAATAATTTAGAATAAAATTAAATAGATTTTTACTAGTATTTTCAATAAAAAAAATACATAATATATATATGGTAGATTTTGTGATGCAAGCATACCAAAAACTCGTTGACAACGATAGTAAAAGTATTTATAATTATATGTGTTATGTTTACTTTGAGGGTAAAGTTATTATTTTTATAAACGGAAAATGAAATCTGAAAGGCGGTGCAAAATAATGAGTAAAAGAACTTATCAACCAAAAAAGAGACAAAGAAGTAAAGAACATGGTTTCAGAAAAAGAATGAAGACGTCTAACGGAAGAAACGTGTTAAAAAGAAGAAGAGCTAAAGGAAGAAATAGATTAACTCATTAATTACAAAAGGGCCGCTGCAAAGGTGGCCTTTTTGTGTAAATAATTACAATGCATAGCTGTGTTTATGGAGGTTAACTATGGACTTTAATAGGACAAAGGGGTTAAAAAAAGACTCTGATTTTAGAAAAGTATATAAACACGGCAAATCTTTTGCAAACAGATATTTAGTAATATATATACTTAAAAATAAATCAGATTATAGTAGAATAGGTATTTCTGTTTCAAAGAAAGTAGGAAAAGCTATCACTAGAAATAGAGTAAGAAGATTAATAAAAGAAGTCTACAGATTAAATATTGATGAAAAAATTAAGCCTGGATATGATATAGTATTTATAGCAAGAGTATCTAGTAAAGATGCTAGTTTTAAAGAGATAGACAAGTCTATAAAAAATTTAGTTAAAAGAACGGATATTTCTCTTTAAATTATATGCTATAAATATGGAGGTTAATAATTTTGAATAAAATAATTTATATATTAAAGGAAATAAGTAGGTATTTATCGAATTTATGTATTTATTTAGTAAAATTTTATCAAAAGTATATATCTCCCTTAAAGGGACCTACTTGTAGATTCTATCCAACTTGCTCACAATATTCAATAGAGGCATTTAAAAAATATGGATTTGTAAAAGGTATGTACTTAACAATAAGAAGACTTCTAAAATGTCATCCTTTTCATCCAGGAGGTTACGACCCTCTAAAATAAAAGAGAGTAACTATTAGGAGGTATAAAAAAATTGAATATAATAGGAAATTTCTTAGGATTAATTCTTAAGGTAATATTTGAATTTGTTAACCACTATGGTATTTCTATAATAATTTTTACTATACTTGTAAAGATTATTTTACTACCATTAACAGTTAAACAGACTAAGTCAACAAAGGCAATGCAAGATATACAACCTCGTATAAAAGAGATACAAGAAAAATATAAAAATAAGCCAGAAAAACAAAATGAAGAAATTGTTAAGTTATATGGAGAAGCTAAAATTAATCCACTATCTGGTTGTTTACCTTTATTAATACAGTTTCCTATATTAATAGGATTATTTAGCGTTTTAAGAGAGCCAGTTGCTCATGGCGTTTTTGCAAATCAAGCTGCATTTATGGCAGCTGACAATGGGTTTTTATGGATAAAAAGTTTAACAGCACCAGATTATGTATTAGCAGTATTTTCAGGAGCAAGTGCATATGTAATGCAAAAGGTAATGACTCCAAAGGACCAACTACAAGGCTCTATGAAAGTAATGACATATGTAATGGCAGGGATGTCTTTCTATTGGGGATTTATATTCCCAGCAGGACTTACATTGTACTGGACAGTAAGTAACTTATTCTCAATAGCTCAGTATTACTTAATAATGAATCCTTTAAAAGCTAAGCTGGCTGCTAACTCTAAGGAGGAAAAAGTTAATGAGAAAAAGCCTAAAATTAATAAAAAGTAAAAGTAAAGAAGAAGCTATAAATAAGGCGATAGCAGATTTAAATTTAAAAGTAGAGGATATAGAGGTAGAAATACTAGAAAATCCAAGCAAGGGGTTTTTAGGTTTTATAGGTGCTAAAGATGGTACCTATGAAATTTTTGTTATTGAAAAGGAACTAGATGTAGCTAAAAATTTTATAGAGGTAATGTTGAAAAATGCAAATGTTGATGCCAAAGTCAATGTATCTCAAAAAGATAATTTAATCATGGTTGATATTGAAGGCAAAGAAGCTGCAAGTTTAATTGGTAGAAGAGGGGAAACTTTAGATTCTATTCAATTTTTAACTGGATTAGCTCTTAATAAAATAAATAAAGACTCTCATACAAGAGTACTTGTAGATATAGAAAACTATAGGTCAAAAAGAGAAGAATCTTTAATAAGATATGCTAATAAGGTTGCTAGAGAAGTAGCGAAAACAAGAAAAACTAAAAAATTAGATTATATGAATCCATATGAGAGAAGAATAATACATTCAGCCCTTCAAAATGACAAATATGTAATTACATATAGTGAAGGAACCGATCCATATAGAAGATTAGTAATTGAGTGTAAAAGATAAAATCAACCTCCTAAACATTAGGGGGTTTTATTTTTTAATCTTATTAAATCATTGTAATTGGTCAAAAATAAATCTATATGTAAAAATTATAAATTAAGAGGTGATAAATTTGTTTATAGATGATACAATAGCGGCTATAGCTACAGCACCTGGAGAAGGTGGTATAGGTATACTGAGAATAAGTGGAGAAAAAGCTTTAAAAGTTGCAGAAGAAATCTTTAAATCCATGTCAGGAAAGAGTATAAAAGATTATAATAAAAGAACATTAATATATGGAAATATTGTAGATAATGAAAATGCAATAGATGAAGTATTATTGGCATATATGAAGGGGCCCAATTCATACACAGGAGAAGATGTTATAGAAATAAATTGCCATGGTGGATTTATTTCAGTAAAGAAAATTTTAGAACTAATATTATCTAAAGATGTTAGATTGGCAGAAGCTGGGGAGTTTACTAAAAGAGCATTTTTAAACGGAAGAATAGATTTATCTCAAGCAGAAGCAGTAATAGATGTTATAAAGGCAAAAACTGATATAGCTCATGAAGTTGCTCAAAACCAGTTAGAGGGTTCTCTATCAAAGAAGATAAGAGACTTAAGAGATAAAGTTACTGAGATACTGGCACATGTAGAAGTTGCTATAGATTATCCTGAAGAAGATATTGAACATATAACATATCAAACGCTTAAGGATAAAACTGGTGAACTTAAAAAAGAAATTAAAAAATTATATGATACAGCTGAAAGTGGGAAAATACTTAGAGAAGGCTTGAAAACAGTAATTGTTGGGAAACCAAATGTAGGAAAATCTTCACTGCTTAACTCTATTTTGGGAGAAAATAGAGCTATAGTTACAGATATACCAGGAACTACTAGAGATGTTATAGAGGAATTTGTTAATATAAAAGGTATACCTCTTAAGATAGTTGATACAGCAGGTATAAGAGATACTGATGATATAGTTGAAAAAATAGGCGTTGAGAAATCTAAAGAATCATTTACAAGTGCTGATTTAATTATAATGGTTTTAGATGCATCAAGAAAGTTGTCAGAAGAAGATGTAGAAATATTAAAGAAGCTTAAAGATAAACAAACAATAGTACTATTAAATAAAAATGACTTAAAACAAGAGATTGAAGAAGAAAAAATACTTAAATATGTAGAAAATAATAGTATAATAAGAATATCAGCTTTACAGCAAGAAGGAATAGAAGCATTACAAGATAAGATAGAGTCTATGGTATATAAAGGAAGTATCAAAAACAATTCTAGGTTAATAGTAACTAATTCTAGACATAAGGATGCACTTGGTAAGGCATATAAGTCTGCAACAGATGCTTTAATTGCTCTAGAACAAAGTATGCCATTTGACTTTGTAGAAGTAGATTTAAAAAATATATGGGACTACCTTGGATATATTAATGGAGATACAGTAACAGAAGATTTATTAGATAATATATTCCACAACTTCTGTATAGGAAAATAGGATGTAAAACACAAAAGGAAAGAAGATATAGAAGTAATAAATTTCATTTTTTATTGTAGAAATTATAGATATTTTATAGTGTTTCTCATGAAACATTAATATTAAAAAGAAAGGAATTATAAATGATAAAGTTTGAAGCAGGAAAATATGATGTTATAGTAGTTGGGGCAGGTCACGCGGGATGTGAAGCTGCTTTAGCTACGGCAAGAATGGGATATAAAACTTTGATAATAACAATGTCTTTAGATTCTATTGCATTAATGCCTTGCAATCCATCAATTGGTGGAACGGGTAAAGGTCAGTTAGTAAAAGAGATAGATGCTTTAGGTGGTCAAATGGGACTAAATATAGACAAGACATATATACAAAGTAGAATGTTAAATACTGCTAAAGGACCAGCAGTTCATTCCTTGAGAGCCCAAGCAGATAAATTTAAATACCATGAAGAAATGAAAAAAACATTAGAAAATGAGCCAAACCTCGATATAGCTATGGATGAAGTTGTAGAAATATTACATGAAGGAAATGTTGTAATAGGTGTTGGAACTAAGCTAGGATGTTCATTTAAATCTAAAGCTGTAATATTAGCTACTGGAGTTTATTTAAATTCAAAAATATATATGGGTGAGGTGGCATTTTACGAAGGTCCTAATGCATTAGGATATGCAAAATACCTTACAGATAGTTTAGTTGAATTAGGTCTTAGAATGAGAAGATTTAAAACAGGAACACCAGCAAGAGTCCATAGAGATAGTATAGATTTCTCTGTAATGTCTCTACAAGAAGGTGACGAAAAAGTAACTCCTTTCTCATTTATGAATGAAAACATAGAGAAAGAGCAAGAACCTTGTTATTTAACAAGAACCACTGAAGATACTCAAAGAGTTATACTAGATAATTTAAAAAGGTCTGCCATGTATAGTGGAGTTATAGAAAGTACTGGGCCAAGATATTGTCCTTCTATAGAAGATAAAGTAGTAAGATTTAGTGATAAAACTTCACATCAATTGTTTATAGAGCCAGAGGGTTTGAATACTAAAGAAATGTATATTCAAGGGATATCAACTAGTTTACCTTTTGAAGTTCAACTAGATATGTATAAAACTATAAAGGGGCTTGAAAACTGTAAGATAATGAGACCTGCATATGCTATAGAATATGATTGTGTTGACCCAACACAATTAAAAATAAGTTTAGAAATAAAAGGTGTTGAAAACTTATTTAGTGCAGGGCAATTTAATGGAACTTCTGGATATGAAGAAGCAGCAGCTCAAGGGCTTATGGCGGGTATAAATGCTGTTAGAAAGATAGAAGGAAAAGAACCTTTTGTATTAGATCGTTCAGAAGCATATATAGGTGTATTATTAGATGACCTTGTTACTAAAGGAACTAATGAACCTTATAGAATGATGACATCAAGAGCAGAATATAGATTGTATTTAAGACAAGATAATGCGGATATGAGATTAACTCAAAAGGGTTATGAATTAGGCTTAGTTAAAAAAGATAGATATGAAAGATTCATAAATAAGAAGAATGCTGTTGAAAAAGAATTTGAAAGATTAAAGAGCGAAAGAGTTACACCAAAGGAAGTAAATAATTTACTAGAAGAAAAAGGTGCAACGCCAATAAAAGTTGGAATATCACTGTATGAGTTTTTAAAAAGACCAGAAGTATCCTATGAATTGCTTGAAGAAATAGGAAAAGATGCTGGTGAAGATGTTTCAAGAGAAGTTAAAGAACAATGCGTAATAATGACTAAGTATGAAGGTTATATAGACAAGCAATTAAAACAGATAGACCAATTTAAAAAGCTTGAGAATAAAAAATTAGATGAAAAAATAAATTATTCATCAATAGAAGGACTTAGATTAGAAGCAAGACAAAAATTAGATGATATAAAACCTATTTCAATAGGTCAAGCATCTCGTATATCAGGTGTTTCTCCAGCTGATATATCAGTGTTACTTATACACCTAGAACAAGTTAGAAGAACTAGAGGTGGAAAAAGTGAATAATATAGAACTTCTAGAAAATGGAATTAAAAATTTTAATATAGATACAAATGATGATATGTTACAAAAATTTAAAACTTATAGAGATATATTAGTTGATTGGAATCAAAAAATGAACCTTACAGGAATAGAGGATGAAAAAGAAGTATATATAAAACACTTTTTAGACTCTATTTCAGCTGTAAAAAATGAATATATAAAAAATGGTATGTCCATAATAGATGTTGGTACAGGTGCTGGTTTTCCAGGTATACCACTAAAAATATGTTTAGAGGAGTTAGAGTTAACCTTATTGGACTCTTTAAATAAAAGAATAAGCTTTCTAGAAGAAGTTGCTAGAGCATTAGAACTAGAGGGTATTAAATTTATACATGGAAGAGCTGAAGATTTTGGAAAAGATGAAAAGTACAGGGAAAAGTATGATATTGCTACAGCAAGAGCTGTAGCTGGATTACCAATTCTTATGGAATTTTGTGTACCATTTGTAAAAGTAGGAGGATATTTTATTTGTTTAAAAGGTCCAAATGCTAATCTAGAATTAGAGGAATCAAAAAAGGCTATAGATACTTTAGGATTAGAGTTTATTGAAAAAATAGATGTAGAATTACCAGAAATAGATTTAAATCATAATATATTAGTTTTTAAAAAGATACATGAAACACCAGTTAAATACCCTAGAAAAGCTGGTAAGCCAGCTAAAAATCCTATTAAATAATCAAGATATTAATTAGTAGGCAACCTTAATCATTTCTCAGGAAATAATTAAGGTTGCCTCAAAACAAACAAAAATAAAGGAATTATTAAAGTAGATGCAGAAATAAAATTGTATGTACATATAGAGAACAAAAATATTTATATCTAAAATAAGAGAGGTATGTTATGGAAGATAAAAGAGTTATGGAGATACCTATAGAAGATATAGTTCCAAATCCATACCAACCAAGAAAAATATTTTCACAAGTTTCATTGGAGGAATTGAGCAATTCTATAAAGGTATATGGTATAATTCAACCTATAACAGTTAGAGCAAAAGATGGTAAATATGAACTAATTGCTGGAGAAAGAAGATTAAGAGCAGCTAAGTTAGCAGAGCTTAAAACTGTACCAGCAATTATAAATAATATGAACGATGAATCTTCTGCTGTTCTAGCGTTATTAGAAAATTTGCAACGAGAAGACTTAAATTTTATTGAAGAAGCAATTGGCTATGAAAACTTAATAAAAGAGCATGCTTTTACTCAACAGCAATTAGCAGAAAAATTAGGTAAAAATCAATCTACTGTAGCAAACAAGCTTAGAATATTAAAGCTTCCAAACGATATAAAAATGAAGCTAATAGAGAATAATTTAACAGAAAGACATGCTAGGGCATTTCTTAAATTACCAAGTGAAGATTTAATGAAAAGTGTACTAGAAAAGGTCATAAAGAATGAATTGACTGTTAAAAAAACAGAAAAACTGATACAAGATATACTAGAAGAAATTGAAATTCAAGAAGAGCCTGATAAAAAACAGAATATAAAGGGTGCTATGAGTATAAGAATTTACATAAATACTATAAAGCAAGCCTTTGATGCTATATCAAATACAGGAATTGATGCTAAGTATAATGAAATAGATAAGGGAGATTATATGGAAGTTGTTGTAAAAATCCCTAAAAAATAGAGATTACTGCTTACCAGTAATCTTTTTTTTTAAAACAAGCCTTGTAATATAAATTGATTTATAGACATTATTTATAATTATAAAAGCAACTAGTCAATATTTAAAATTAATTTGATTCTTAAAGGGGGGAACATCATGGGCAAAGTTATAGCTATATTTAATCAAAAGGGCGGAGTCGGAAAAACTACAACAAATGTAAATTTAAGTGCCAGTTTAGGAACCTTAGGAAAAAAGATATTAGTATTAGATTTGGACCCTCAAGGAAATACAACTAGTGGATATGGTATTGATAAAAATGAAGTAGAAAATACAATCTATGAGATTATGTTAGATGGTTTGCATATTAAAGAAGCAATAATAAAAACAGAGTTTGAAAATGTAGATGTAGTTCCATCAGCTACGGAACTAGCAGGTGCAGAGATAGAGCTTGCATCTATAAATAATAGAGAGTATATTTTAAAAAATTCCATAAAAGTAGTAAAGGATGAATACGACTATATATTTTTGGATTGCCCACCTTCACTTGGAATGCTTACAATAAATTGTCTAACGGCTGTAGATAGTGTTTTAATTCCTATACAATGTGAATATTATGCCTTAGAAGGTGTAAGTCAATTAATGGAGACTATAAAATTAGTAAAATCAAGATTAAATACAGATATAGAAATTCAAGGTGTTGTTTTGAGTATGTTTGATGGAAGAGCCAATCTATCAATACAAGTTGTTGAAGAAGTTAAAAAGTACTTTAAAGGTAGTGTATACACTACTCTAATTCCAAGAAATGTAAGACTTGCAGAAGCTCCTAGTCATGGTAAACCAGCAATTTATTATGATAAAAGATGTAGGGGGTCTGTAGCTTATTTGGAACTAGCAGAAGAATTTATAGATTTAGAAGAGGAGGAGTGGTAGTATGGAGAATAAGTCTAAAAGAAGTAATAGATTGGGTCGAGGTCTTAGTGCATTGATACCAGAAATTAAAGGAGAAACTTCAGATAAAGAAATAGTTAATATAGATATAGACAAAATATATCCAAACGAAGTTCAGCCAAGAAAGCAATTTGATGAAGAAAAAATAAAAGTATTATCTGAGTCTATAAAAAATTATGGTGTACTACAACCAATAGTAGTTAAAAGAGATGAAAATAATAAGTACATGATAATAGCTGGTGAAAGAAGATTTAGAGCATCAAAACTTGCAAATAAAAGTCAAATACCTGCTATAATTAAAGATATAGAGATGAAAGACATAATGGAGATAGCTTTAATTGAAAACTTACAGAGAGAAGATTTAAATTCAATAGAAGAAGCACTAGCATATAAAAGTTTAATTGAGCATTATAATGTAACTCAAGAAGAAATATCAGAAGCTGTCGGTAAAAGTAGACCTCATATAACTAACACTTTGAGACTTTTAAATCTAGGACAAGATGTTATAGACATGATAGATAGTGGTAAAATCACAGCAGGTCATGGAAAGGCTCTATTAAGGATTGTAGATAAAAAATTACAACTACAAATTGCAAAAAAGATAGAAGAGGAAGAACTTTCTGTAAGAGAAGTTGAAAATATTGCAAAAAAAATATCTGAAAATAAAGAAGAAGATATGCCAAAGAAGTCTAAGCCTAAAGATGTATTTATTTTAGATGTAGAAGATAAACTTAGAAATATTTTTGGAACTAAAGTAAATATTTCCAAAGGTAAGAAAAAAGGTAAAATAGAGATAGAATACTATAATGATGATGATTTAAACAGTATTGTATCAATGCTTCTTGAATAACACACAAATATAAAATAGAGAGGACGATGAATATGATTTATCTAGACAATGCTGCAACTACATATCCAAAACCAGAAAGAGTTTATGATGCTGTTTTAGATTGTATGAAAAACTATTGTGCAAATCCAGGAAGAGCAGGGCATAAGCTTGCTATGCGAGCTGCTAGAGAAATTTATGATACAAGAGAAAATATAGCTAAGTTATTTAATGTAAGTAATCCTATGAATATAGTATTTACGTCTAATGCAACAGACTCTTTGAATTTAGCAATAAAAGGTGTATTACAAAAAGGAGATCATGTAATAACAACATCTATGGAACATAATTCAGTAATAAGACCTATAAAAGCTCTTGAGAAAAAAGGGGTTGAAAATACTGTAGTAAAATGTGATGATGAAGGTTTTTTAGATTATGAAGAGTTAGAAAAATCAATAAAGGATAACACTAAGCTGATTGTAACTACACATGCATCTAATGTATGTGGAACATTGATAGATATAAAAAAAGTTGGAGAAATAGCTAAGAAACATAATATAATATTCTTGGTAGATGCATCACAAACAGCAGGTGTTTATGATATAGATGTGAAGAAATATAATATAGATATGTTGGCTATGCCAGGTCATAAATGTTTATTTGGACCTCAAGGAACAGGTATCTTATATGTAAGAGAAGGCCTAAATTTGAATATATTAAAAGAGGGTGGAACAGGTAGTAAATCAGAAGAAATGGTTCAACCAGAACTGTTCCCAGATAAATACGAGTCAGGAACTCATAATACTCCAGGTATAGCAGGGCTTAACCAAGGTGTATTATTTATCTTTGAAAGAGGAATCAACAATATAAGACAACATGAAGAAGAATTATGTCAATATATGCTAAATAAGTTAGAAGAAGTATCAGATATAAAGATATATGGACCAAAAGACAGTAAAAAAAGAGCCTCAGTAATAGCTATAAATATAGGAAACATGGATTCTGGAGAGGTTACTTTCTTATTAGATAGTGAATATAATATAGCAACTAGATCAGGAATACATTGTTCTCCATTAGCTCATACTACTTTAGGTACGTTAAAACAAGGTGCGGTAAGATTCAGTATAGGATATTTTAATACGAAAGATGAGATAGATAAAGCAATAGATGCCTTGAAGAAAATTTCAAAAAATAAATAGTATAAATTACAACATAAAAATAGTGTCAACTTTATAGATAGTTGACACTATTTTTGTAGCTTAATATAATTTAAAAACTTACTTTAAATAATCTCCATCTTCAAGAACTATATGACCACTTTCATAGTTAGCGCCATCAACAGTAAGCTTTATTTGTTCAACATTCATGTTTTTTATGTAAGTACGTGCAACTGAATCAAGCATTAAAGTTTCTGCATCACTACCTAAGTTTGATTTTGTAAAATCAGAGTTAACATCTAATATACCAGTTTTTACACCATCAATATCTTTTGTAGTAAATGAATTTAGTTTTGCAGATTCTGGAATTACTTTAAGCTTTTGTAGCTCAGCAAATAAAGTGTTTTCATCAATTTTTTCTAAATCAACCTTATTCTCAATTAAATCTGTTTTGTCTACATCAAAAGAATAAATAACAGCAGACTCCGTCTTTTTTTCTTCCTTTGGAGCTGATGTAGACTTTTTATTAGGAACTTCTTTTTCATCATTATTTTCTTTATTGTTTTCTTCCTTTGGTTGCTCAACATTTGTATTATTTTTAGTTTCTTTTTTAGTTGCTTCATTTTGAGCATTGCTACATCCAACTGCCAATATAGATATAGATAATATACTTAACACTAACATTATTTTCTTGTTTTTCATAAAAATTACTCCTCTCAAGATACTATTCTTATATATAATTATAATCGTTATGACTGAATATATGAATACAAAATAGTAACAAATTTAAAAAATGATTTATTTAAGTTAATTAAATACAAAATAAACTAAATATTAGTCATTTTTATGGGAAATCATTTAATGTATAGAGAAAATATTGTAAAATAAAAGTAGTGTTTTTAAAATAAATATAAGTTATAATTATATTATAAAAAAATGTCTTCAAAAGGTGGGAATAGTATGGAAATTTTGAGCTTAGGAGAAAAGATTAAGAAATTAAGAAAAGAAAAAAATATGACATTAAAAGAGTTAGCTGGAGATAGAATAACAGCAGCACAAATAAGCCATATAGAGAGAGATAAATCTCATACTAGTTATGAACTGTTGGAATATCTAGGTGATAAGTTAGATGTAAGCGTGGAATATTTATTAGAAACAAAAGAAATGCAGTCAAAAAAGATAACAGATAATTTAATACTGCAAAGTGAAATTTATATAAAAGAGAATGAGTTAAACAAGGCTGAGGACCAAATAAAAGAAGTTTTAGATATATGTAAGAGATACGATTTAATGGAGAACTATGGCAGATGCAATTTTCTTATGGCTAACATTAACTTAAAAAAATCTAATTACAATAATGCTATAGAAAACTTTGAAAAGGCTTTATTTTTCTTTATAAAAAACAATGATAGTGAAAACATACTAAAGTGCTATTTAAACATAGGAAAGATATATATGCAAGAAGACTTTTATAAAGGTGCGATAAGTCACTTTAATTTTGCAGAGGAAATTTTGTCAGAGAATAAGTTTGAGGATATTAACGTATATAAGGAATTATATAGTAAGATGGCATATTGTTATATAAAATTAGATAATCCAAATATGTCATTAAAGTACATAGATAAAATAAATGAAATAGATAATAAAAATGATAGAAAAGAAGATGTCGATATTTTGGTGTTAAAAGCAAACAACATGCTTGAGATTGGCAAATATGAGGAATCAAAAGAGTATTTTAAAAAAGCACTAAAAATACTTGAAAATGAAGATAATAAAACTGGAATAGCAAATGTATACTTAACAATTTGTGATGTTTATAGAAAAATAGGTGAGACAGATAGAGTTCTTGAATATTCTCAAAAAGTGTACAACATAAAGAAAAATGATGAAGACGAATATATGATGTCAGGTTTATTCAAGATAATAGAAGCGTACATAGATAAAGAAGATTATGATTTAGCTAGAAAATATTGTAAAATAGCTTTAGCATCATCAATAAAAAATAAAAATAAGTTTAATGAGTATAAGGCATTAAAATTCTATTCTAATATGTATAAGAATCAAAATGAAATTACTCTTGCTATTGAGTATTTAATTAAATGTATAAAAATAGTATCAGACTTAGGTAATAATAAGATATTAGCAAACTTGTACATAGACTTAGGTCAATTATATTCAAGCATATCAAAAGAGAAAGAATTAGAGTACTACCAAAAGGGAGTATTTATGTATAAAAATTTAGAGATAATGTAAGTATAATAAACCTATAATAGTATAGAAACAATCTATAACAAGCAAGATAATATCTATGATAAAATATAAATTGTATGAATAATTTTAAGGAGATGAATCAAACAATGAGTATAAAAATAGATGCTAGAGGGCTTGCTTGTCCTAAACCAGTTATAAATACAAAAAAAGAATTAGATAATATAGAAGAAGGCATTGTAGTTACAACAGTTGACAATGAAACAGCAAAAGAAAATATATTAAAGCTTGCTAAATCTTTAAATTGTGAAGCAAGGATTGTTGATGAAAAAGAAAACTTAATTTCTATAGAAATTAAAAAAGGTAATAATGTTGTAGTTCAAAAAGAAGAAAGCGAACTAGAAGATACATGTGTATTTATATCTTCAGATAAGATGGGATTGGGAAATGATGAATTAGGACAAGTATTAATAAAAGGTTTTATATATACTTTAACAGAATCAAAGCCATATCCTAAACATATACTTTTAGTTAATGGAGGAGTAAAATTAAGTGCTGAAAATGAAGCAACTATAGAAAATCTTAAAATACTTGAAGATGCAGGGGTAGAAATTTTATCTTGTGGAACCTGTTTAGATTACTATAATTTAAAAGAAAAATTACAAGTTGGTTCAGTTACAAATATGTACACTATAGTTGAAACATTAAAAAATGCATCAAATACTATTTCTATATAATGTATGTTTGTTTAACAATATAAAGTTAATAGGAAATATTAAACTAAAGAAAAGTAGATAGTCAGAAAGGATTAAGCAATGAATCAAATGTATATAGTATCATTTAATTCTACACATCATGCAATAAGGTCAGAAAAGCTATTTGGTGAAAATGGTTTAAAAGTAATGGCTCTTCCAACACCAAGAGAAATAACAGCAAGCTGTGGAATATCAATTAAATTTTCTTTTGAAGATATGAAAAAAATAAAGACAATTTTAGTTGAAAATAATGTAGATATAAAGGGAATTTACTGTATAAGTAAATTAGAGGATGGCTCAAGGGAAGCAAAGAAGTTAGATTAGGAGGCTAATTATTTATGCCAATGGATTTAAAAATAGGGGATATTGTTGAATTGAAAAAACAACATGCATGTGGATGTAAAGAGTTTGAAATCGTAAGAACTGGAATGGATATAAAGATAAAATGTACGAAATGTTCAAGGCTAATAATGCTTGATAGAGAGACATTAGAAAAGAGAGTAAAAAAGCTAATAAAAAAATGATATAAATTTAACATTTAAAAAATGTCAAATACCGTATATTAATATCCAAATTTTTGGTATAATAGAAATTGAAGAAAACATTTTCATGGGGGTGCTTTAATTATGGCAGTTAAATATGCAAAAAGAATGGAAGGTTTACAAGGATCTGAAATACGTGAGCTTTTAAAACTTACTCAACAACCACAAATAATATCTTTTGCGGGTGGAATGCCTGCTCCAGAATTATTTCCAGTTGAAGAAATGAAAAAAGTATCAGTTGCAGTGCTTGAAGAAAATGGAAGATCAGCTATGCAATATACTACAACAGAAGGATATGAACCATTAAGAGAAAAAATAGCAGCTAGAATGAATGACAAAAACAAAACTAATGTAGATAAAGATGATATATTAGTTACAAGTGGTTCTCAACAAGGTCTAGATTTTGCAGGAAAAGTATTTATTGATGAAGGTGATGTAATTTTATGTGAAAGCCCATCTTACATAGGAGCTATAAATGCATTTAAATCTTACCAACCTAAATTCATAGATGTTCCAACAGATTCTAATGGAATGATAATGGAAGAACTAGAAAAAATACTAGAAACAACTGATAGAATAAAAATGATTTATGTAATACCTGATTTCCAAAATCCAACAGGAAGAACTTGGCCACTTGAAAGACGTAAAAAATTCATGGAAATAGTAAATAAATATGAAATACCAGTAATAGAAGATAATCCATATGGAGATTTAAGATTTGAGGGAGAATCTTTACCATCTTTAAAATCAATGGATACAAAAGGATTAGTAATATTCTTAGGAACTTTCTCTAAAATATTCTGCCCAGGATACAGATTAGGATGGACTTGTGCTTCTCCAGAAATACTATCTAAATTTAACTTTGCAAAACAAGGTGCAGACTTACAAGCATCAACTATATCTCAAATGGAAGTAAGTAAATTTATGGATATGTATGACTTAGATGAACACGTTGATAAAATAAAAGCTGTTTATATCAAACGTAGAGATGTTATGCTTAAGACTATGGAAGAAGAATTCCCAGAAGGATTAGTATTTACTCATCCAGAAGGTGGATTATTTACATGGGTAGAGCTTCCAAGTAATTTAAATGCTAAAGAATTAATGCCAAAATGCTTAGAAAAGAATGTTGCTTATGTTGCTGGAGGAGGATTCTTCCCTAATGGTGGTAGAGAAAATACTTTCAGACTTAACTATTCAAATATGCCAGAAGAAAAAATAATAGAAGGTATCAAAAACATAGCATCAGTTTTAAAAGAAGCTATGGGTGTTGAAGCTTAATTAAAAATAATAACTTAAGATATATTATAAGGGATGGCAGTAGCCATCCCTTGTTAATTTAAAAAATATATTTCACCTTATATTAAATATTAAAATTTGTCCAAAATTTAAATTGACATAAATAAGAAAAAATGATAAAATGTGTAGGTATGAGATTTTAGTCTCATTTCTCTGCTCTAAGAGTGTAGAGCCGTTAAGTCCAAAGGGAGGTGAATTATAGTGAGAAATTATGAATTAGTTTATGTAGTAAAGCCAAACTCTGATGAAGAAACAAGAGAAGCTGTACTAAACAAAGTTAAGGAAGTTGTTGCAACTGAAGGAGAAATAGTTAAAGTTGATACTTGGGGAACTAAAAAATTAGCTTATCCAATAGCTAAGTTTACAGAAGGTTTCTATGTGTTAGTTAACTTCAAATCAGCAGTAGACGTTCCTAAAGAAATAGACAGAAACTTAAAGATAAATGAAAACGTAATAAGACACATGATAGTTGTTGCTTAACAACTAGTTTTATTATAAAAAATAGGTGGTGTTTTTATGAATCAAGTTGTATTAGTGGGAAGGTTAACTAAAGACCCTGAATTAAGATACATCCCAGGTACAGGAACACCAGTGGCATCATTTACAATAGCCATTGATAGAGACTATGTAAAAAAAGATGGATCTAAAGAAACTGATTTTATACCTGTTGAAGTAATGGGTAAATCCGCTGAATTTTGTGCCAACTACATAACTAAAGGTAGATTAGTTGCACTTCAAGGATCGATAAGAGTAGACAATTATCAGACACAATCAGGCGAAAAAAGAACTTTTACAAAAGTAAGTACTAGATCGGTACAAGCTTTAGATAGCAAGAATAAATCGGAAAATTCATATAAAGAGAGTGCTCCAGCTTTTGAGCCAAGCTTTGAACCTCAAGGGTTAGACCCACAAGGTTTCCAAGCTATAGATGATGACGATATACCATTTTAAAAAGGAGGGAAAAAAGTCATGATGAATAAAAAAAGACGTAAGAAAAAAAGAGTTTGTCAATTTTGTGCTGACAAAAACGCTAAAATAGATTACAAAAGTACTCAGAGATTACAAAAGTATATAACTGAAAGAGGAAAGATATTACCAAGAAGAATATCTGGAACTTGTGCTAAGCATCAAAGAGAATTAACAGTTGCTATAAAAAGATCAAGAAATATAGCACTTTTACCATATACATTAGATTAAAAAATGAGCCTTGTGCTCATTTTTTATTATAGATATTTATATAAGTAAATGAGACGAGCTATAACGCTCGTTTTTTTGTTTATATACTTAAATATATTATTATTTATGATATAATATTATATATTAAGGAGGGTTGCAAACGTGAAAATAGATAAAGGTTCTGAGATAACAAGAAACATAAAGATAATAGAGTGGATGAAAACAGAAATATTAATGAGTGTAAGTGATTTGTTTAACTTATTATTTAAAGGGGTAAAACCTTTAGATGAGGCAATTCAAGATACTCTAGCAAATATAATAATGATAACATATCTCTTAGCAAAGAGATTAGGAATTAGTTTTAGAGACGTAGATTATAAAGTCAAGGAAAAAATAAAAATTGGTATAGAGGAAGACCATAGTGTTGAAAGATGGTATGGAGATTTATCTAACTTAAAAAAACATATGGATAATAGGGAGTGATATTAAATTGAATAATAAAATTAGACTATCTAAAGCCATGTCTATAATAGTTTTAGCTATAATAATTGCTTTAGTAATAGCCTATATTCCAATGCTAGGAATGTTTAGCATATTAGCAGCTGTCCCATATGTAATTATAGGTGCCATCACTGATAAAAAGTATTCTTTTTTATCTATTTTGATTACATTTTGTGTGCTAGTTTTATTTGCAGACATTTCGTATGCATTAAATATATGTATAATGTATTCTTTGCCAGGCATAGCAATAGGAAAGATGCTAAAGAGAAGTTTTGAGCAAGAAGATAGTAATAAATTTGAACCAATATATGGAGGAACAATAATATTTGTGCTTGCAATGGTTGTGTATTTCTTTGTATTGAAGACATTTTTAAATGTAAATTTATTAGATGAAGTTTCTAAAATGATAACAGAAATTGTAAATATTCAAAAAAATAGTTTTTCTGCAACTGAGCTTAAAGTATTTGATAAAATGAAGCCAGATGAAATTGTAAGTTATTTTACAAATATGCTACCAATGATGTTATTCTTACAAGGTTTATTATCAGCATTTGTAACATATTATTTAAGCGTATTCTTTATCAAAAGGATTACAAATTTGAATATAAGATTTCCTAAATTTGCTGACTTTTATTTACCAGGAAATGCTATAGTCACAACTTTTTTACTTTATTTATTAGTCTTATTTATTGAAATTATTGGCTCAAAATTATATACAGAATTAATAATGACTAATTTACAGCTAGTTTTTAACTTAATGTTTGTAATTCAAGGAATAGCAGTTTGTATTTATTATTTAAAGAAATGGATAAGACAAGGGCCAAATAAAATTATGTTTCTTTCAGGGATAATTTTATGTTTATTTGGATTTATGGGAATATCTTTTGTTGGTATGGTAGATAGTATAATTGACTTTAGAAAGGTGAGAAGTTATAAATCCACTTAGGAGGATAGAAATGAGTAATAAACAAACCTTTAAATTAAATATGCCAGAAATAAATTTATATATAATTATTATTGGTATTTCTAGTATAATTTTGCTTTATTACAACTTGTATGTAGGGTGTTTATTTTTCTGTATTTTTGCATATATGGTTTTTCACAATTGGAGAACAACTAATATTAGACGTCATGAATGGACAGAGTATATTCAAAATTTATCTTTAGATATAGATGAAACAACTAAGAAAGCTATAATAAATCTTCCAATACCACTATGTATTCTAGAATTTGATGGAAATATATCATGGTATAATGGAAAGTTTTATGATATGATTGGTCAAAAAGATTTACTTGATAAAAATATAGAAGATATAGTTAAAAATCTTAATTTAAGAAAAGTATTAAATGAAAATAAAGAGATGTACACTGAAATAAACTATAAGGATAGAGAATATACAATAGTTTATAATGTTATAAAAAATGATCAAGAAAAAAATCCTAAATATTTAATGATATTATACTGGATAGATAAGACAGAATATTTACAAGTAAAACAAGATTATGATGATGAAAAAGATGCAATGATGTTAATACAAGTAGATGGATATGATGAAGTATTAAAAAGTGCAGCAGAAGATAAGAGAGCTTTAATTAATGTTGAAGTAGAAAAAATACTTTCTGCTTTAGAATTAAATTCAAATGGTGCTTTGAGAAGGACTTCAAAAGATAAATTCTTCTTGGTAATGCATAAAAAAGAGTTAAAAAAATTGGAAGCTGAGAAGTTTTCTATTTTAGATACAATAAGACATATTGATTATGGAAATAATCTTCCTGTTACAATAAGTATAGGAATTGGTATAGATGGAGATACATTAAATGAGAACCTAAAACTTGCTACAGGTGCTCTTGATTTAGCACTTGGTAGAGGAGGAGACCAAGCTGTTGTAAAGACAAAAGATAAGTTTGTATTTTATGGTGGAAAGTCTAAGGCTGTAGAAAAGAAAACAAAAGTAAAATCTAGACTTATAGGTCATGCTCTGAGAGAGGTTATACAAGAAAGCGATCATGTTTATATAATGGGTCATAAATATCCTGACATGGACGCTATGGGAGCCGCAGTTGGGGTTTATGATATATGTAAATCTTGCAATAAGACAGCAAATATAGTTTTACAATCTGTAAATGAATCTATAGAGATATTTATAAACAAAATAAATGAAAGTAATTATTATAAGAAGTTGTTTATTGGAAAAGAGGAGGCTATTGATAACTGTACTAAAAATACACTAGTTGTTGTAGTTGATACTCATAGACCTAATTATACTGAATGTGAAGAACTCTTAAAGTTATCAGAGAAGGTAGTAGTAATAGACCATCATAGAAGAGGTGTAGAGTTTATAAATGATGCAGTGCTTTTATTCCATGAAATATATGTATCTTCAACATGTGAAATGGTTACAGAATTAGTTCAGTATATGGATGAAGAGGTAACAATCAATAAACTTACAGCTGAAGGTCTTTTAGCAGGAATAAGCTTAGATACTAAAAACTTTGCATTTAAAACAGGTGTGAGGACATTTGAAGCTGCTTCTTACCTTAGAAAAGTTGGAGCAGATACAATAGAAGTCAAGAAGTTTTTCAATTCTGATGTAAAAGATTTTATAATAAAGGCTGAAATAATTCAAAGTACAAAGATAATTAATAATAGAATATGTCTAGCATATTCAAGTACAGAAATAGATAGTATAAACGTCATAATAGCTCAAACTGCTGATGAGCTATTAAATATAAAAGAAGTAGAAGCCTCCTTTGTATTAGGAGAAAAAGATGATACTATATTTATAAGTGCAAGGTCTTTGGGGCAAATAAATGTACATGTACTTATGGAAAAATTAGGAGGCGGGGGACATATAGATATAGCTGGTGCACAGTTAAAAAATGTTTCTCTAAAAGAAGCTTACAAGATAGTAAATAAAATAATAGAGGAGTATTTAGAGGAGGAAGAATAGATGAAAGTTATATTATTAAAAGATGTAAAAGGAACTGGTAAAAAAGGGGAAATGAAAGAAGTAAGTGATGGATATGCAAGAAATTTCTTATTTCCTAAGAAAATGGCTGTGCAAGCAGATAGTGTAGCAATCAAGGAATTAAATGAAAAGAATAAATCTAAAGAAATAAAAGCTCAAAAAGAATATGAAGAAGCTGTTTTACTAGGAAAACAAATGGAAGAAATTAATATAGAAATATATTCAAAATCAGGTGAAGGTGGAAGATTATTTGGTTCAATAACAGCCAAAGAGATAGCTGAGCAATTGAAGAAACAAAAAGATATAGATGTAGACAAAAGAAAGATTTTATTAGATGAACCAATAAGAACTTTAGGTTCAACATTTGTAGAAATAAAAATACATCAAAAAGTAACTACTAAAATAAGAGTAGATGTAAAAGAAAAACAGTAATAACTAGAGGTGATAAAGATGGAAGACATGACGAGAATTCCTCCTCACAGTGTAGAATCAGAGCAGTCAATATTAGGTTCTATACTGCTAGACAAAGATGCTATAATAACAGTTACAGAAACTATAAGGCCTGGTGACTTCTATAAAGAGGCTCACAAAATAATATATGAATGTATGATAACTTTAAGCAATAAAGGTGAGCCTATAGACTTAATAACATTGACAGAAGAGCTAAGAAAACAAGGGCATCTTAATGATATTGGAGGAATCAGTTATATTACAAGTCTTTCTACAATAGTGCCAACAACTTCAAATGTAAAATACTATGCTGATATAGTAAAAGAAAAGTCTGTACTTAGAAAGCTTATAAAAGCATCTAATGAAATAATAAATCTAGGATATAGTGGAGCAACGAAAATTGAAGATGTTTTGGAACAAGCTGAAAAGAGAATATTTGATATATCACAGGAAAAAACTAGTGACGATTTTAAATCTATAAACTTAGTTTTGATGGATGCCTATGATATGATAGAAAAATTATATACAAATAAAAGCGATGTAACTGGTATAACTACTGGTTTTAAAGATTTAAATAAAAAAATAAATGGTCTTCAAAGAACAGATTTAATATTAGTTGCGGCAAGACCTGCAATGGGTAAAACGGCCTTTTCTTTAAATTTAGTACAAAATGCAGCTTTAAAAGGAGATGCTTCTGTAGCTGTGTTTAGTTTAGAGATGTCAAAAGAACAGTTAGTACAACGTATGCTATCTTCGCAATCTAGTGTAGAATTGAAAAAGATAAAGACTGGAACACTTAATGATAATGATTGGCCTAGGATTATAGATGCAATGGCAGTACTGTCAGATGCAAAAATACACATAGATGATACTCCTGGAATAAAAATATCAGAATTAAGGTCAAAGTGCAGAAAGTTAAAGATAGAAAAAGGTCTAGATTTAGTGCTTATAGATTATCTTCAACTTATGGAAGGTGAAGGTAATAATGAAAGTAGACAACAAGAAATATCTAAAATATCAAGGTCATTAAAAGTATTAGCAAAAGAATTAAATTGTCCTGTAGTAGCATTATCTCAGTTATCACGTGCCCCAGAGCAAAGAGCAGACCATAGACCTATGTTATCTGATTTAAGAGAATCTGGAGCAATTGAGCAGGATGCAGATATAGTTATGTTTTTGTATAGAGATGAATACTATCATGCTGATTCTGAGAGTAAAAATATAGGAGAAATAATAATAGCAAAAAATAGACATGGTGAAACTGGTTCTGTGGAACTAGTTTGGCTTGGTGAGGTTCAAAGATTTGGGGATAAGTTGAGAGACCTATAATTTAACTAATATCCACAGAACATCCTTTCTTTCTACAGGAAAAATGTGGATACATGTCACTAAATATGTCTAAACCTTGAAATTTAGCTAAAAAATTATCCACACTATCCACAGATAGCCTGTTGATAAGTGTGAATAAGTAGATAAAGCAAGCTTTTAGCTTGCTTTATCTGTGTATAAGTATTAATTATCAGGAGGAATAATATGGAAAAAATAAGCTTAAAATGTATATATCCCAATATAATTAAAGTACTTGATGAAATAAACTTATTTAGGATAGTTGATAATAATTTAAAAGAATCAATTGTTGTTTATGCTAGTATTGTGGACAATCAATATCATATAAACATGACTAATACAAACTTTGGAAATATAATTAATGTATGTAAATTAGAAAAACTTTTAGACGTGGACAAGTTTATAGAAAAAGTTATAAAAAATAGCACAGAAATTAAAAAAATAGATGACTTTTCAAAAATAGAAGAGTATCTGTTAAATATTGGAGAACGTTAAAAAAGTTGAAAAAAATACGAATATTTGATAGAATAAATAAGTAAAGCGTTCGAGAGTATATAAAATATAGAGGTGAATTACATGAAAACAGTTGCAATTGTTGGTTCTCAATGGGGAGATGAAGGTAAAGGTAAAGTTATCGATTATCTTGCTACTCAAGCAGATGTAGTAGTAAGAGGACAAGGTGGAAATAATGCAGGTCATACATTAGTTGTTGAAGGTAAAAAATATGCATTACACTTAATTCCATCTGGAGTTTTAAATCCAAAGACAGTGAACATAATCGGAAATGGAATAGTATTTGACCCTAAAGGATTCTTAGAAGAATTAGAAATGTTTAAAGCAGATAATATAAATACAGAAAACATAAAAATTAGCGATAGAGCTCATGTTATATTCCCATACCATAAAGAGCTAGATGCATTATCAGAAGAAGCTAGAGGCGATTTAAAGATAGGTACGACAAAAAAAGGTATTGGACCTTGCTATATGGATAAGACAGAGAGATCTGGAATCAGAATATGTGATTTAATGGATAAAGATAAATTTGCCATAAAATTAAAGGCTCAGATAGAAGCTAAAAACAAATTAGTTAGAAACATATATGGAAAAGAAGAATTATTTGATTTTGAAGCTATATATAATGAATATATTGGGTACGCAGAACAAATAAAAAAATATGTAGCAGATACATCAGTTATTGTATATGATGCAGTAAAAGCAGGTAAAAAAGTGTTATTTGAAGGAGCACAAGGTACTTTATTAGACTTAGACTTAGGAACTTATCCATTTGTTACATCTTCTCATCCAATATCTGGAGGATTTGCTATTGGTGCAGGTATAGGACCAAATATGATAAAGGATGTTGTTGGTATAGTAAAAGCTTATACTACAAGAGTTGGAGAAGGTCCATTTGTTACAGAACAAATAAATGAGACTGGTGATAAGATAAGAGAACAAGGGCATGAATTTGGAGTAACTACTGGTAGACCAAGAAGATGCGGGTGGTTTGATGCTGTTATAGTAAAATATGCAGCTAGAGTTAATGGATTAACTAGTATTTCATTTATGTTATTAGATGTGTTAACTGGATTTGACAAAATTAAAGTTTGTACATCTTATAAAATGGACGATAAAATAATAACAGATTTCCCAGCTTCATTAGATGATTTAGCAAAATGTGAACCTATATATGAAGAATTAGATGGATGGAATGAAGATATAACTCAAGTAGACAATTTTGATGACCTTCCAGAAAATGCAAAGAAATATATTGCTAAAATAGAAGAGTTGATTGGAGTAAGTGTAGATATGGTTTCTGTTGGGCCTAATAGAGCTCAAACTATAATAAGAAAAAACATATTTGCTTAGTATCTTAAGTAAGTGATTTAAATTATAAATGATTAAAAAAAGAGTATCTCAAGATAATACTTATAATTATTAGAGATGCTCTTTTATATTGAGTTAAAATTATTTATGTATATTTTAATAAAATTAAGGTCGAATTTGTACCCTTGACTTAGATGTCTTATTTAGATGATTTTGTTGAAAATCAATGATTCAGGATTATTTTAATTATATACTAAAAAAAATAAAAAAAACTGTTGACTAAAAGTTATACAGCAGTTATAATATAACTTGTGAGTGAAAGAAACGACGAAAAAAGTCGAAAAAATGTGGTCTATTAGCTCAGTCGGTAGAGCACCTGACTTTTAATCAGGGTGTCCCGCGTTCGAGTCGCGGATAGATCACCAAATCATGGCTCGTTGGTCAAGAGGTTAAGACACCGCCCTTTCACGGCGGTAACAGGGGTTCAATTCCCCTACGAGTCACCAATATGGGACTATAGCTCAGCTGGGAGAGCACCTGCCTTACAAGCAGGGGGTCACAGGTTCGAGCCCTGTTAGTCCCACCAGTTTTTAGATGAAAAATACTATATATGCTGGTGTGGCTCAACGGTAGAGCAGCTGACTTGTAATCAGCAGGTTGTAGGTTCGATTCCTATCACCAGCTCCACAAAATACATACATGTAAATTAATATAATTTTCTATGCTACAGGATACTTTTAGGTATCTTTTTTTTAATTGCGTCAAAAATTAATTATAATTAAATTTTTAAATATTATACAATATCATATATTTAGAAACAGAGTCTATAAATGTACTATAATAAATTTAAATAATGCAATATATTAAGAATGATATTAATATATATAAAATTACAAACTAGATAAATGATTAGTATATTAAAAAGTATATTAGGAATATAATTAGAAAAACTGAATGGATAATGTGATTATATAGTATAAGTTTTAAACAGAGAAGCAAGTATGTTCTTACCTCTCTATTTAAAAATAAAAAAATGTTTTTTAAGGGCTACGTTATTTAAATCTCTCCCATCTCAAATCATCTCCAGTAAATTCTAAAATTCTAAACTTATCTAAAATCCTAGATAGAATTCTTTGAGTATAAGTATTTCCTATTTGAGATGGTGTTAAGTTGGTTGATATAATAATCTTTTTACCAGCAACAAGTCTTGTGTTTACAATATTGAAAATTTCTCCACTAGTAAAAGAATTATTAAGTTCAGTACCAAGGTCATCTATTATTAATAAATCACAATCAAACAAGTTTTTATAATTTTCTTCACTTATTTGATTGTTTGGGTCTCTTCTAAATTTATAGTCTTCAAGAATATCTAAAATTCTAAAAGATGTTTGATAAATTACAACATTACCTTTGTCTAACAATTCTTTTGCAATACAGTTACACATATATGTTTTACCTAGTCCAGTAGAACCATAAAACAATAAGTTTTCACTATTATCTACCTTAAAGTCATGAACAAAATTTTCGCAGATACTTAGATTATTTAACATATTTTCTCTTGGAGATATTTCTCCATCAGGACTCTTCTTAGGAGAAAATATATTCAAGTTAAAATTCGAAAAATTTTCCTGACTTAAAATTCTATCTAAATTAGACATCTTATAAGCCTCATTTACAATTTCTTGTTTTAGACAAGAACATTTTTCACCATTAGGTAAAAATCCTTTGTCTTTACAAGAGTCACATTGAAACTTTATTTCTAAGTAATCAAGAGATATGTTGTTTTTAACTAAAAGTTCTTCTTTTCTCAATTTTAAAGATTCTATAGTTTTCTTAGACTCATTTACAATTTCATCTTTAGATTTAGGATTTAAAAGAACTGTTTTAGCTAAGTTAAGACCTATTTTAGAAATATCATCATCTATAGATTTTATCTCAGGAATTCTATTATAGACCTCATTTTTTCTATGTTCCAATAGTAGCTCATTTTTATCTCTTTTATTGGCATATTTAGCCAGTATTTTTCTTATTTTATCTTCATTCATTTAATCACCTACTTAAACTTTTCTTTTTGACTTTTTTTAATAATTTCATCGAGTTCATCAGATGTATATTGAGTAAATGTTTCGTTGAAATTATGAAACTTAGTTTTCTTGTAAGTATTGTTGTTTTGAGTAGTATTAATCTGCTTCTTATTAATATTCTCCTTAACTATACGTTCTTCCTCTTTTTGCTTTAAATCATTTAAATTTTTTATATTTTTTTCGTGCCAATTTTTAATTATTCCATTTATATAAGATATACTTGGGTTTGGTATATTCTTAGATTTAGAACATGCATTTACTATTAAGTCCATATCCATGTCAAATTTATCAAACCAAGCATCCATGAGTTCTTTTTCTGATTTCGTTGCTTGTCTTGAAAATCCCAATTCATTGAAAATAGTTTTATATAAAATATATCGTTCACTTCTAATCAAGAAGCTGTCTTCAACATCTTTTGGGGTATATAAATTTGAATCATACCAGTTTCTAATAATGCCTTCGATGTATTTAACTGGTTTAGATGTACCAGTTTTATCTTTAACATATTCATAAGCACAAAGTATCATATCAGGGCCCATGTTGTATTTATTCATTATATCCATAATACTTATTTTTTCACTTGGGTCAAGATATCGACCAACTATTTTATTTATAGAATTGAACATCTTTCTAATACTTGGATTTTCAGAAGTAGATACAACTTTATCTGTATTAGATTTTACAGATGAATTATTACCTAATATATTTTCGATATAGAAATTTTTTAAATCTAAAAATTCTATTGAATAATTAAAATTATCATATTCTCCATTATCATGTATTTTTATAATCTTTTTTTCTTCCCAGAATTTCCAAGCAGATAGTACATCAGACAAAGGTATATTTAGGTTCTTGGCTATTGAGCTATTGTCAAACTTAGGATTAGAAGTAATATCACATGCCTGTCTATAGCCTAAAAGATAAACTTTTACGTATAACCCATCCGCCATTGGCATAAATATATCTATAAAGATATTGGGAATAGTGATTTCACCTAAATCTATTTCATTGCTTTCTTTGAAAAACATTTTATCACCTCAGATTAAATTATATCATTTTTTGTATTACATTTGGTTGTAAACAAATAAAAGGTCATAAGATTAGCATGTAAATATTTTCTAAAAGTATTCATTTTAAAAAGGAGGAGATATTTTGGTTATAAAATTCAACCAAAAAGTAAGAAGAACATTATCAGTAGCAATTTTATTTATGGTACTAATAATAGGTTGCTTCATAGAAAAGGATGACAGTTTAGAAACGTACAAAGAAAAATCTAATTCAAAGATAAATCAATATAATATGGATGTTATATTTGATGATGAAACTAAGAGGTTAATGTGCAATCAGAGTGTTGAGTACATAAATAAGACAAAATCAAACATGGATAAAATATATTTCCATATATATCCGAATGCTTTTTCTAAAAAAGAATTTGCTCCTTTTGAAAAAGGTGAGATGACAAGAGCCTATCCTAATGGATTCAATGAAGGATATATAGATATAAAAAACATACTAAATAATAGCAGTAAAATGGAATATAAAATCAAAGGAGATAAAAATGATATACTAGAAATAGAATTGGGGAAAGAGTTAAAGCCAAATGAAAAGATATCTCTGGATATAAAATATAACGTAAAAATACCAAACTCAGTGGGAAGGTTTGGATATGGAGAAAACACTATAAATATTACTAATTGGTTTCCTATAGCTTGTGTTAATGATGAAAGAGGATGGAATCTAAAGAGTTATGAAACTATTGGGGACCCATTTTATAGTGAAACTAGTGATTTTCATGTGAAACTATTGATTCCAAATAAGTATAAGATTGCTCATACAGGTAAACTTGTTAATGACAAACATGATAACAAGAAAATGTTGTATGAGATAGAAGCTGAAAACGTTAGGGATTTTGCATTTATATTAAGTAGTAAATTTGATGTAAATAAAGTTGACTCAAAGGGTGTAGCTATTAGTACATACAATTTAAATAAGAAACTTTCTAGCAGAGCAACAGAGATTGCAAAAGATTCAATAAATATATTTAGTGAGTTGTTTGGCAAATACCCATATAAAGAATATTCTGTTGTAGCAAGTGATTTCTTTATAGGTGGAATGGAATATCCAATGCTTGTTATGATAGACCAAAGCTTATATAATGAAAAAAATGAGTTTTTACTTGAGTATGTTATAGCACATGAAACAGCGCATCAATGGTGGTATTCTGCTGTTGGAAATGATGAAATAAGTGAACCTTGGTTAGATGAAGCACTTACTGAATATTCTACAATAGTTTATTTTGAACAAAAATATGGAAAAGAAATGGCAAATAAACTTATAAAAACTATGCAAATACAAACAAAGAGTTATTTGAGTGAAAACATATTTAAACCATCAAATGAGTATAAAAATTCTACTGAATACAGTTTAAATGTTTATACAAAAGGAGCAACAGCTTTTAATGAAGTAAGAAAAGAAGTTGGAGATAAGGTATTCTTTGAAACATTAAATGAATATTACAATAAATACAAACATAAAAATGCCAATGGAAGAGCTTTTGTAGAGTTATGGAACAGTAAAGGGGTAGATATAAATAAGATTATAAGTGAATACAAGTAAATTTCGTACAGAGTATTAAATTTTATTTAATACTCTGTTTTTTTGGTATAATATAATTTATAAGGCAGAAAAAGAGGTGAAATAATGCTAAAGTATTGTTCAGTGGGAAGTGGTAGTAGTGGAAATTGCCACTATATAGGATATAAAAATACTAATATACTGGTAGATGCAGGATTAAGTGGAAAGAGAATAACTACAGGTCTTAAAGACATTGGAGTAGATTCAGATAAATTAAAAGGGATATTTATAACTCATGAGCATATTGACCATATAAAAGGGGCAGGTATATTGTCAAGAAAGTTTGACATACCAGTGTTTGCTAATATAAAGACATGGTGTTCTATGAAAGACAAGCTTGGTGATATTAAGGACAAAAATATGAAGGTCTTTGAAAATGATAAAACTTATTCATTAGGAGATGTTATAGTAAGACCTTTTTCAATAGAACATGATGCAGCTGACCCAGTTGGATATAATTTCTATACAGAAAACGATGAAAAAATGTCTATAGCTACTGATATAGGGTGTATTACTGAAAATATAAAAAAACATCTATATAAATCTAAATTAGTGGTATTAGAATCAAATTATGACCCTAATATGCTTATGATGGGTTCATATACATATGCTTTAAAGAAAAGAGTAATGTCAGATACAGGACATTTATCTAATGAAGATGCAGCAAATTTCTGTGTTGAACTTATTGATAAAGGTACAGAATCTATATTATTAGCACATTTAAGTAAAGAAAATAATTTTCCAGAATTGGCATATGAAACTTCAAAGGGAGTATTAGCATCAAACGATATAGTAGTTGGGCAAGATGTAAAACTAGATGTATTATCACGCAATGATGTTTCTAATGTTTATAAGATGAAGTAGAGGTGAATAACTTTGCTAAAAAGAAATTTCGAAAATGTTGAGGATAATAAAATCTTATATTCTATAAAGCAAGGGATGATTTTAGCAATACCTGCTATTATGACTGGTTCAATTGCACTTGTTATTTTGAATCTTCCAATAAAAATTTATCAAGAATATATAGCAAGTTTATTTAATGGTGAGATTTTAAATATGCTTACATTTATAAATGATTCTACCTTAGGAATTATCTCATTAATAATATTGTTGACAATAAGTTATAGCTATGGAAAAATCTATGGGAGCAAGTATACAGTACTTGTTCCTATAGTTGCAATGTGCTCTTTTTTAGTATTTTCACATGGTAGTGAAATAGATTCTTATGTGGAGATATTTAAAACAAAGTGGTTGTTTACAGCTATTATTGTTTCCATAACGTCTTCTATGTTATTTGTAAAGCTCACAGAGTCTTTTATAACAAGTGTAAAGTTTCATACAGAGGGGGCTGATGCTGATTTTAATATGGTGGTTTCAGCTATAATTCCATTTATAACTGTAGTATTTTTATTTTCTATTTTGCGTGTAATAGTAATAAATCTAATTGGAAGTTCAAATTTTCAAGATATATTTTATAATTTATTTTCAAATATATTTAATAGTATGGGAAGAAACCTTATGAGTGCTTTGCTATTTATATTTCTAATGCATTTTATGTGGTTCTTTGGTATTCATGGAAGTAATGTACTTGACACAGTTGCAAAAAATTTATTTGAAAATGGGATGGCAATTAACATAAATTTAGTTAATAATAATCAATTACCAACAGAAATTTTTACTAAGACTTTTTTTGATACAATGGTTTTATTTGGTGGATGTGGAGCTTTGTTGTGTTTAGTAATTGCCATTTTTCTTAGTGAGAAACGTATAAATGTAAGAAAGCTGGCTAAAATTGCTTCAATACCAGCTCTTTTTAATATAAATGAGATGCTAGTTTTTGGGATTCCAATTGTTTTTAACTACATCATGTTTATACCATTTATAATTACACCTATGATTCTAACAATTACAAGTTATGTAGCTATGTCTACAGGTATTGTACCTTGTACAGTTTCTGCAGTAGAATGGACATCACCTATATTTTTAAGTGGATATATGGCTACAGATTCAATAAGAGGAAGTTTGTTGCAATTGTTTAATTTGTGTGTAGGAGTTATGATTTATATTCCATTTATAAAGATGTCACAAAATAGATATATTTACATGTTTAAAAATAATATAGAAAATTTAACAAATTTAGTAAAAAAATGCGAATTAACAGGAGAACAACCAAATATTTTAAATCATAGTGGAAAAATAGGTTCAATATCAAAAATGCTAGCATCAGATTTAAAGTTTGCTATGAAAAAAGAAGATATAGAGATTTTTTATCAACCACAAGTTAATTATGATGGGAATATTGTAGGAGCAGAGGGGTTACTTAGGTGGAGGCATTCAATAGGTGGATTTATTTATCCGCCACTTGTTATACTTTTAGCTAAAGAAGAAGGTTTTTTAGATGAACTTGGAGAGTATATTATTAATAAAGCATGTGTTGATTTAAAGAAAAGTGAAAACTTATTAATAAATCCTATTAAATTTTCTGTAAATATATCTCCAGACCAACTTAATGCTCCTAATTTACCAGAGCAAATAAAAAATATAATTGAGAATAATAATATCAACCCTAATATGCTTGGTATAGAAATCACAGAGCAGGTTGCATTGTCAGGTTCTCAGATAATTATAGATCGAATAAATGCAATACATGATTTGGGTATAAAGCTTATTATGGATGATTTTGGAATGGGACACAGTTCCCTTGTATACCTCCAAAATAATAATTTTGATATAGTTAAGTTAGATGGTTCACTTGTTAAAGAGATACTTACAAACAAAAGAAGTAGTGAAATCATAATGTCTATTGTAAATCTTTCAAAAAACCTAGATTTTGATATAATCGTGGAGTATGTTGAAAATTTAAATCAGAGAGATAAGTTGTATGACTTAGGATGTGAAATATATCAAGGATATTATTATAGTAAAGCTATACCTTTTGAGGAGTTTATAGATTATGCAAATCGAGAACTTGCTAAATAGTCTTACTAATAGTTTGTAAGTCATATTAGTATATAAATTTGTAATAAGATTAAGTTTAGGAGAAGTATATGAATATAAGTATAGTTGTAGTAGGTAAAATTAAAGAAAAATATTTAAAGTTAGGTATTGATGAATTTAGAAAGAGGCTTTCTAAGTATTGCAAGTTGGAAATTATAGAGTTAGATGATGAAAAAGCTCCCGAAAATTTAAGTGCTAAGGAAATGGAAATTATAAAAGATAAAGAGGGAAAGAAGATTTTAGGTAAGATAAAGCATAACAGCTATGTTATAGCTCTTGCTATTGATGGAAAGAATTTGTCTTCCGAAGAACTGGCTAAGACTATGAGTGATTTAGCAGTTAGAGGTAACAGTAGTCTTTGTTTTATAATTGGAGGTTCTCTAGGGCTTTCTGATGATGTTTTGGCTAGGGCTGATTATAGATTATCTTTTTCTAGGATGACTTTTCCTCATCAGATGATGAGGTTGATATTATTAGAGCAGATTTATAGGGCTTATAGGATAAATAATGGAGAACCATATCATAAGTAAGGGAGCACGTTAGTCTTAACCACTGAAATAAGTTGGTTAAGGCTACTTTTATTTTACAGGTATATAATAAGTTAAAGTACAAATAATATATAGTATTTTGATATAAATTATCAGATTAGATTTAGTAAAGTATCGAAATTGATTAAAATATAGATAAATAAGTAGATAAAGAGGGATTAAACAATGAAGTATAAAATAATAAATTAGGTGAGGTCTGATTTAGAAGAGAAAAACTTTGAAAAAGTGGCTGAAGTTGAAATTTTAAGAAACTTAGCATCTTGTGTCGGTTTAGGTGTAACTAAAGAAGAAATGAATAAATTAAGAAATTTATCATCAGAGGAATTAAAAAATATTGCGGAGAAATGCAAGAAAGCATATTTACATGCTGTAGACTTTATAACAACAGAACTACCTTTAACTAGTCATGGATATTTGCCTTATTCATTACAGTTAACATATTTCATTTGCATTAAGAAATGCATTAAGTAAAACATATGCTCTTATTCTTTCTAGGAACAACCTTAGAAGCTTACTGGACGGAGCTCTAATAAATACACAGTCAGTACTGTCTATAGTCAATAAAAATGAATATCATCACATTTTCCCAAAAGATTATTTGAAAAATAAAGGGTTTAATAAAAATTAAATTAACTGTAATGGAAATATATGTATAATTAATCTGAATAACAGTAGAACTATATTAAATAAAGTACCTAGTGATTATTTCAAAATAATTAAAAATAATTTAGGTGATAACTTAAAAGATGTGTTAAGTAGTAACTTCATAGATTAAGAAAGCTATGAGTACGACTTAAAAGATGATTATGCTGGATTTATAACAGCTAGAATAAATTAATAGTAAAAAAGCTAAGGAATTGTGTGAAGATGACTTAGCTATTTTACCTGGACATGATTTATTTAGAGAACAAGATATTGACGAAACAAGTAACAATGAACAATTAACTCTAATTTAATATTATTTTATAAAATTGTAGCAAAATATATGCTCTGTTGGATTTATAATGGAGCAGTGTTTCAAAGGTAATAATGAATAAGAAAAGAGAAATAGATAGCATAGAGATACAAATAAATGATGATGTGATAATATACTTAATGAAGGATGGGTTGCCTAAAGAACAAGGTAACCCATCCTGTTTGTATTTACTTGAAATAAATTGTGTAAATTTGAAAAGTAAGTATATAAAAAGTATACAAATACGTAAATTATAGTCTATTTGTAGTTAATATGAGATTGGCATTTTAAATAGGATAATACTCTAATTTTTATAAGAGTTAAAGCAAGCATGTATTATTACTTAAATATTTGTATAATCAACATCTAGTAATTTACCTTTTTGGTGAAAATGATTAATAAGTTTTTTAGGATAATTCATTATTAATTCATTTGGAAAATTAATTTCTTTTAAGATATTCTCAGAATACTCATAGTTACCTATATCAAAACAAATGTGAGCATCTGAAGTTAGTATGATTTTAGCACCATATTTTTTGCAAAGTGTAGCAATATACTTACAATTATCTGAGCTACCATTTCTTGACACTCCTTTGATAGAACAATTATTTATTTCTATTAAGATACTCTTTTCCATGGCTAATTTAATGATTAATTCATAGTCGATTGGGTAGTTTGGGTTTCCAAGGTGGCCTAATATTTCAATATTATCATGCTTATTTATTGCATTTATTAAGGCTTTAGTATTATTCTCTAATGTATTTGGTGAAAAAACGGCTTCATGAAATGACAAAATAAGATAATCTAATCGAGAAATGACAAAGGGTTCTAAATCTATGTTTCCTTCAGTGTCTAGTGTATTTGCTTCACATCCTCTTAAGATTATAATGTTATTTATGATTCTTGGGATATTTTGAATGTTGTGAAAGTACCATTTGTGGGGAGAGCCAGGCATCTTAGGACCATGTTCAGATGTACCTAGTATCTTAATTCCATTTTCTTTACAATAATTAATATTTTCTAACAAAGTGCTATAGCCATGACCACTGACTATAGAGTGGGTGTGTAAATCTGATAAAAAATTCATATAAATTCCTCCTCTATAAAAGATGAGGGTAACGTAATTTATATTATAAAATGAATAGGAAAGAAAATCAATAGTTACACAATTAGACAAAAATATTGAAATATTGTAGAATTAAGCTTAATAATAAATATTTAACAGTATTACTGCTTATAGGGGAGGTTAACTATGATACAAAAGAAGCTATCAAGGAAAGAAAAAGTTTTAATTTGCTTGAAAAGATTAACAGAAGAACACTTGAACCTTAATAATGGCATTAGATTTGGATTTGATGCAGAACATATTGCTACTGAAGTAGGTATAAATAGAAGTAATGCTAGTAAGGAATTAAATCAATTAATAAAGGAAAATATCATTATAAAGATAAAGGGAAAACCTGTTCAGTACTTATATAAAGAACGTATTGAGAGTATTTTAGGAAAGAAACTAAATACAGGGATATTTGATAATATTAACTCTATAAACGAATATAGTGAAAATGATTCTATCAAAGATGAGTATATTGTAGAGGGTATAAAAAAAGAGAACAATATTTTTAATTTAGTAGGATGTGACGGAAGTTTAAAGTCCCAGATAGAGCAAGCTAAAGCAGCAGTAATATATCCACCTAAGGGGTTGAGTACATTAATAATAGGACCTACAGGAGTTGGTAAATCTATATTTGCAGAATATATGTATAAGTATAGTTTAACTATAAAAGAAGATAGTGATAATGCACCATTTATCATATTTAACTGTGCTGATTATTCTGATAATCAGCAATTATTATTAGCACAGCTTTTTGGATATGTAAAAGGAGCATTTACTGGAGCTGATAAAGATAAATATGGTATTGTACATGAAGCTAATAATGGAATATTGTTTTTAGATGAAGTTCATCGACTATCTGCAGAGGGACAAGAAATGTTATTTCTGCTTATGGATAAAGGTATATATAGAAGATTAGGAGAGGCTAATAAGGTACATGAGTGTAGGGTTATGATAATTGCAGCTACTACAGAAGATCCAGAGATAGCAATGTTGGAAACGTTTTTAAGAAGAATACCTGTAACTATAAAGATTCCGTCTTTAGAGGAAAGAGGCTTTCAAGAGAGAATGAAGCTTATATGTTATTTTTTTAAAGAAGAAAGTATTAGGATTGGTGTTAAGTTAAAGGTTTCAAAAGAAGTTATTAAGGCATTTATTTTATATAAGTGTAAGGGAAATATAGGACAATTAAAAAGCGACATACAATTAATTTGTGCAAGAGCTTTTTTAGATTATATGACCTATAAAAGAGAATGTGTATATGTAAGACTCTCTCTTCTACCAAACAATATTAGAGAATCATTATATGGAAATAATAGAAAAGAGGAGTTTGTACAAAACTTCAGTTTTATTGGGAAAGATGATATTATTTTTTTACCAGAAGAAAAGAATTTTGAAAGTGAAAATTTATTAATAGAAAATAAAAAATATGATTTAGATTTCTATGGAATGATAAAAGAAACTTGGAATAAACTTCAACAGGAAGGGATTAAAGAGTCACAAATTAGAAGCGTTATAGATGAAGATATACAGAAGTATTCCTATAATTTAATGAATACTTTTATATATAATAGTAGTAATCAAACAGCTTATAACAATATTGTTAATGATTCAATTGCAACTACTGTGAAGTATATTTTACAAAAGCATGATAAATGGAGCAAAAGAGAAGGATTAGATAAATTAATAAAAGCTATAGCCTTACATATTCAGAATTTAATTGAAAGAATAAAGATTGGGAACATAGTAAAGCATCCTAATAAAGATGAGATTATGAAGGAAAGAGCATATGAATATAACATAGCAAAAGAAATATTATCTAACATGTCGTTAATGTATGGAGTTGAGTTTCCAGAAGATGAAGCAATTTTTTTAGCAACGTTTCTTTATTTATCTTATGTGGGATTAAATGAGGAGAGTATAGCAATATTAGTTATAATGCATGGTGAATCTACGGCATCTAGCATGGTGAATGTAGCTAATACTTTACTGGATTGTAACCATGCGGTGGCAATCAATATGGGATTAGAAGATAGAGTTCAGGATATTTTAGTCCAAGCTGTAGAAATAGCCAATGAAATTGACAAAGGAAAGGGAATTTTAATTCTAACTGATATGGGATCTATTTTAACATTTGCTAAAGTTATTCATGATGCTACTGGAAAAGAAGTAAAAGCAATAGATATGGTAAGTACACCTATTGTAATAGAAGCAACTAGAAAGGCCTTAACTCCGGAAATGACATTAGAGAAATTATATTTTAATATTATAGAATCTATAAAGAAACATTATGGAGATATGGAAATTATGTATGCTGAAAAAGATAATGGTGGTAGATATTTTGATAGATTACTAATTGATAATATTAGTAAAACTTTGACTTTTTTAAATGGGGAAAAGGCTTATTTTATATTAAAAGAAGTAATTAATAGAATTAGCGAACATTATTCTTTAGTAATTCAAGATGAGCTTTTAGTAAAGTTTATATTTCATTGTTCATGTATGATTGAAAGAGTAATAATAAAAGAGTCTTTAGTTTATAAATTATATGAAGAAAGAATTAGTAGAAGTAAAGAATTATATTTAGTTATAAAAGAAAGCTTTAAGCTTGTAGAAGAGACATTCGATATAATTATTTCAGATATGGAATATGCAAATATATTAGATATATTTGAATCACAGTATGATACAGATAAATTCAAAAGTTGATACAAAATTTAAATATAGCCAAAAGGCTATCTTTTTTTTACCTATTTTTGATACAGATTTGATACAGGTTTGAAAAAGATTTTGATACATATTGAAAAAGTGAGTTTTTTTTATAAATTAAGTAAAAAGATTTGATTAAATCCTGTAAAATAGCCATTTGTTATTGATACACATAAGTTGGCACAACAATTGCTTATATAAAAAGTGACAAGAAAAGTGAGGTGAGATTGGTGATTGGGATAATAGTTATGACTCATGGGAATTTTAGTGAAGAAGTTATAAAAAGCTGTGAACTTATTGCAGGACCAGCAGAAAGAACAGCAGCAATTAAACTAAATAGGAATGATAATATTGAAGACTTAAATAGAAATTTTGTAGAAAAGTTAAATGAATTAGATGAAGGTGACGGAGTTTTAGTATTAGCTGACCTATTAGGAGGTTCACCAAGTAATGTTGCAAGTTTAAACCTTAAAAAAGGTGGAAAGTTTCATGCACTTACTGGAGTAAATCTTCCAATGCTACTTGAAGCTTTAATTAATAGAGATGGAAAAAGTTTAGAAGAGTTAGCAGAGACATGTATTGAAGCGGGGAAAACTGGTATAAACCATATTAATAAAGTTCTTGGCTCAATGTAATAGAAAAAGGAGTTCGATTAAAAATGTCTTTAGTAAAATATTGCAGATGTGATGATAGATTAATACATGGTCAAGTGATATATAAATGGGTTAAGCATCTAGGTGTTAAAAAAATAGTAGTAGTAGATGATGAAACAACCAATGATGTTATTGCTAAAGGTTTGATAAAAATGGCAGCACCAAAGAATATTGATTTATCAATATTAACTGTAAGTGAATCAAGGAGGTATTTTTATAATAACCAAGCTGATGATAACGTTTTTGTATTAATTAAAAACTTAGATACTGCAAATAGAATGAAAGAAGAAGGAATTGATATTAAAAAACTTATTATTGGAAGAATACCTACAGGGATAGGAAAAAAGAAAATATCTCAAAGTGTATACATTAATAAAAAAGAATTTCTTTTAATAGATGAATTTATTAAAAAAAATATTAATGTATCAATTCAAATGGTACCTGACGAGGACGAAGTAGAGTTAAATCACATTATTAATCGCTATAAAGGAGAGTTTGTTTAGCAATGAATAAATATAAGGCAATCATACTCTGCCATGGAACTTGGGGAAAAGTATTAGTAGAAGAAGCAAATAAAAACTTTGGATTGTCAAATCAATACGAAGTTTTATCACTAAGCCCTGAAAAAGATGTTTCTGTATTCATGAAAGAGGTTGAAGAAATAGTAGATAAAGAGGATGTGAAAATTATAATATCAGATCTGTATGGGGGATCTACATCAAATGTTGCAATAGCTGTTGCTATAAGAAGAGGGATAGATGCAATAAATGGACTTAGCTTACAGACAATTTTAATCGTAGATGAAGAATTAAGCAAAGAAGATAAAGTACATACATTACCAGAAAGAATCGTCAGAAAAAATAATAGCCTTTGTGTGGATTTAATTAAAGAATTTAAAAAAATATAAATTATGAGGTGGATATAATGGCAAAAATAACATTAGTAAGAGTAGATCATAGATTAATTCATGGACAAGTTATAACAAAATGGGTGAAAATCGCTCAAGCTCAAAAAATAGTAATAGTTGATGACTTCTTAGGTCAAGATGAATTTATGGCTGACGTATATAGGATGGCAGCACCATCAGGAGTAGAAGTGGCTATTTTAACAGTAGAAGATGCAGGGCAAGCATTCCAAAACAATACTTTAGGAGATAAAAATATATTTATTCTATTTAAGAACGTTGATATGGCAAATAAGGCGTATAAGGCAGGTCTTAAATATGAAAAGATTCAATTAGGAGGTATTCCAAATGAAGCAGGAAAGAAGATGGTATTTACAGCTGTTTCATTAGGAAATGAAGATGTAGAACAACTAAATAAACTTAATGAAAATGGGGTTGAAATAGTTCTACAGGTTATACCAGAGGAATCATCTATGACGTATGAAAATGCGTTAAAGAAATTTAAATAAAAATTTATAAATTAGGAGGAATTATAAATGGAATCTGTTTTGATGTTGGCAATTGTAACAGGATTATGGTATTGGTTTGCAGCAGGTCTTGCAGGGTATACCCTTTTCTCAACACTAAAGTCTCCTTTATTTATAGGTTTTAGCCTTGGATTACTTTGGGGTGATGTAACAACTGGTATGATTGTTGGTGCAAGTATAGAAATGGTTTATCTAGGAATGGTAGCAGCAGGAGGAAATATTCCATCAGATAAATGTTTAGCTGCTCTTATTGCAATACCAGTAGCACTTCAAACTGGTGTTAATGCAGAAGTTGCAGTATCTATTGCGGTACCTTTAGGTGTTATAGGAGTATTAGTTAATAACTTAAGAAGAACTGGTAATGCTGTATTAGTTCATAAGGCAGATAAGTATGCCGAAGAAGGTAATACAAAAGGTATCTGGAGATGTGCAACACTTTACTCTTTAATATTTGGGTTTGTTTTAAGATTTCCAATAGTTTTTGTATGTAACTTTTTTGGAGCAGATTTAGTTCAATCATTATTAGATGTTATACCACAATGGTTAATGAATGGATTAACAGTAATGGGTGGTATATTACCTGCATTAGGTTTTGCAACAACAATATTTACTATAGGTAAAAATAAATTCTTACCAATGTTTATTATAGGATTTTTTATGGTTCAATATTTTGAAATATCAATCACTGCAGCTGCAATATTTGGTGTTTGTATAGCTCTTTTAATTACATTTATGAAAGAAGATAAAAGGGTGGGTGAAGTATAATGCAAGAAATAAAAAACAAAGAAGTTAAAAATGAACAAGGTACGACTGAAGTTAATAAGACAAGAGTACTTACGAAGAAAGATGTAACAAAAACATATCTAAGATGGTGGTGGACAGCAGAATTATCTAACTCTTTTGAAAGAATGCAAGCATTAGCAGTTTGTGCAAGTTTCACTCCGGCTTTAGAAAAGTTATATAAGAGAAAAGAAGATTTAATAGATGCGTTAAAGAGGCATTTACAATTTTTTAATACTCAAGCTATATGGGGAGGGTTAATTCACGGTACAGTTTTAGCTATGGAAGAAGAGAAAGCTACTGAAGGAAAAATCCCAGGAGAAGTTATTTCAGGTGTTAAGAATGGGCTTATGGGACCTTTGGCTGGAATTGGAGATACTTTAGATTTTGGTACATTTCAAACAATATTCTTGGCTTTAGGTGCTTCATTTGGAGCAGAAGGAAGTGTTATAGGTGCATTTTTCCCAATAATGTTTAGTATATTACTATTTTGCGAAGGTTATTACTTATTCCATTTAGGATATTCTTTAGGTAGAGATTCAATTAAGAAAATTCTATCAGGTGGTATTGTCAATAAGATAATTGATGGTGCTTCAATTCTAGGAATGTTTATGATGGGAGCATTATCTGCAACTACAGTTAAGCTTTCAACTCCATTATCATTTGATATTGGTGGTAAAGCAATTGTTGTTCAAGACACATTAAATATGATTGCTCCAGGTTTATTACCACTTGGTGTTGTATTCTTCGTATATTGGGGAATGAAATACAAGAAGTGGACAATAACTAAGTTATTAGTAATTTTAGTTGTAGTAGCATTAGTAGGATCATTAATTGGAATATTCTAATTTACAATGATTAAAATATAGAATTTAATTTTAGGAGGAGAAAGACATGTCAGAAAAAATGTATACAGAGAAGGAATATTTAGAAGGAATTAGAGGAGCAACAGGAGAAAGAGCAGTATGGTTCTATCTTCTTATGAAAGAAGCTGAAAAATTAGGAGTTAATCCAGATGATATATGTAAAGAAGCAATATATGGATTTGGCAAAATGAGAGGTCAAAAATATAGCGTAGCAGATACTCCAGGAAAAATGGCAGAAATGTTATATAACAGTAAAGGACAAAAAGTGTTTGAAATGGAATTAGTAGAAAATACAGATGAGAATGGAGTTTTAAAATTCCATCACTGTCCATTAGATGCTGCTTGGAAAGAGTATGGATTAACTAAAGAAGAAAGAAAAGAAATTTGTAGATTAGCTTGCTACGGTGATTATGGAAGAGTTGATTGTGCACAAGGTGTTAGATTAGAGTTTGCTCAAAAATGTGCTCATGATGATGAAGTTTGCGAATTAGTATTCACAAGAAAATAGTTTTTAATGCTAAAAGCCTGTTCTTTAAGAACAGGCTTTAAAAAAACAGAAAGTAGGTTGATTTATGGATATAAGCAGAAGTGTAGATAATAGTTTAAATAGAACAGTAGAATTCCTAAAAGAATTAATAAAAATTGATACACAACAAGGTGAACCTATTTCACAATGTCCTTTTGGTATCGGACCTAAAAAATCTTTAGATAAAACTTTAGATTACTGCACTAGTTTGGGTTTTAGCGTTAAAAATATTGATAATTATATTGGATATGCAGAAATTGGAGAGGGAGAAGAATTAATAGGAATTCCAATGCATTTAGATGTAGTTCCCCCAGGAGATGGTTGGAGTGTAGATCCATTTTCGGGAGCAGTAATTGACAATGTTATTTATGGAAGAGGTGCCATAGATAATAAGGGGGCTGTATCTATGCTTATACATGTATTGAAAAACATAAAGGATATGTACCCTACAATTAATAAAAGAATAAGATTAATTTTTGGTACAAATGAGGAAACAGGTATGAAGTGTATCAAATATTATTTAGATAAAGGTGAAGAAATTCCAAGTATGGGCTTTACTCCAGATGCTATGTATCCAGTGGTTAATGGAGAAAAAGGAAGAGTTCATATAAGGATAGAAAAAGAGATTAAAATTGATAAAAGTAAACCTTACATAATAGTAAGTGGAGGAACTAAAGAAAATGTTGTTCCGTCTTATTGTACTGCAAAGATTATTAATGGAATTATTTCAGAATTAACTACTAAAGGAGTAGCTGTGCATGCAAGTAATCCTGAAAAGGGAGAAAATGCTATATCTAAAATGATAATAAAGATAGTTAAAGATAATATGGATTTTCAGTATAGAGAAGATATAGAATTAGTTTCAAAATACCTTTGTAGTGACTATTATGGAGATGCATTGGGAATTAATCAATATGATGAGGTGTTCAAAAGCACTACTTTAAATTTAGGAATATTAAAAGTGAATGAAGAAAAAATCATATGTGAGTTAGATATAAGGTATGGTAAAAATATAGTTTTAAACAATATAATAGATAGATTCAAAAAGTTTTTTTGTAATGGTTGGAAAATAAAGATTATTGATCATAAAGACTTACATTATGTGGATGAGAGTAGTTTAGTACTTAAAAAGTTATTAGAAGCCTATGAAAAAGTAACAGATGAAAATGGATATACAATTGCTATGGGTGGTGGCACATATGCAAGTTGGTTTAAAGATATGGTGGCGTTTGGACCTAAGTTCTTAGAGTATAAAACTGGTGGTCATGGAGCAGATGAAAGAGTACCAATAGAGCATATACGAAAGAATATGGAGATATATACCTTGGCTTTAATAAAACTATTAGAATTGTAAAAGGAAAATAGAACTTATGTGCAAATATAATTAAGAATACATTAAAGGTAGGTATACCTGGAACTGGGAAAATAGGAATAAAAATAACAGCTGGACTTGGTGGTGTTATTAAAACAATAAGGTTTTTGAGTTTGGAAATATTTATGTGTATTCTTTAAATAAAAGTTTATCTTTTAAGTGATAATTAAATATTTATTGATAAGGCTATGGCTTTAAAAATCATAGGCTTATTTTGATATTTTTTCCATTTTTGCAAAAATTATTATCCCTTTAAGAAAATTTCTTGAATTTTTTGAAATATTTCTTTATTAACTTAAAGTTAAAATTCTTTCTTCAAAGTAAATACTTAAATGAGCTAAAATTTGAGTCCAATTTCTAATTACCTTTGGTTCAAAATCTACATTTCGGTCTCTTGGAATATTTAAAGTTATTTCTCCAAAATCTGATTTAACATTTTTATTTCTATATCCATTTCTAGAGTTTTAGTATTTTTATTCTTATTATCATACCTATCATAACCTAGATGCTCATCAAGCTCCGCTTCTAACATTTGATGAATTGTACTTGCAAATAAATCCTTTAACATGTCTTGAACATCTGTAGTTGTTTTAACATCATATTCTTCAATAAGTTTTTTTAATATTTTGTTTTTGTTAAACATAAAAAGTGTGCACCTTCATTTATATAGTGATATTTAATATTTTAATTATCATTACTTTTTAGAAGAATACACACTTTATTTTAAAGACCAAGTTAATATTAATTAATTTTATATTATAGAAATAAATTTTTCTAATGCTGGATTTGTATTGTTTTTATTCCATACAACTACAACTTCGATTCTATTTTGTACTTCATTTATAGGTACAATTGCAATATCCTGTTTTATCATAGTATCTACAACACAAAATGAAGGTAAAATGGATATACCCATGTTAGAGGCTACTAGTGACTCAATAGTATTAAAATCATTTGAACGTTGTACAACATTAGGTACGAATCCCGCTTCACGATATCTATTCTGTATCATGGATTTTTGCCCATACTCATCTCCTGTTTCCTTTACAAAAATAAACTTCTCATGTTGTAGCTCAATTAAATCAATAGAATCCTCATTGCAAAGTGGATGACCATGGGGTAAAAGAGCTACCAAAGAATATCTTTCTACAGTTTTATATTCAAAATCTTTTAATGGTTGATTCTCTGGATTAATAACAAAGGCAAGATCCATAAAATTATTTTTTACTAAGTTTAAAAGTTCAGTTATCTCGTTAGTACAAATTTCCATAGATATATTAGGGTATGTATTAGAAAATTCTTTTAAATATTGTTGGAATTTGTTTTTTTCATATCCTATTAAGATTCCAATACTCAAAGTTCCAAAAGAACCATGTGCAAATTGTTGTGTCTTTTCAATAGCGTCATTGATATTTTTTATTATAGTACGAGCCTCAGATAAAAAAACTTTTCCAGCTGGTGTTAGCTCAACATGTCGTTTACTTCTTGTAAATAGAGTCACATTTATTTTTTCTTCTAAAGCTTTTATTTGTTGTGTAACAGCAGTTTGGGAAATATAAAACTTTTCTGCTGTTTTGGTAAAACTTAGATTTTCTGCTACAGATATAAAATATTCCAATTGCTTAGTATTCAAATAATCACCCCTATTTAAACTTTATTGTTTGTAGACCTTATTCATATATAATTAAAACTTATTATAGTATAAGAAAATTTACTTTTAAATAATATTGGAAAATATTTCTATAAAAATATATGTTTTAGACATATTTCTATATTAGGTTTTATAAAATTATCAAAGATAGACTAACTACTCCATCCTCAACATAAGTAGGCTGGAAAGGTAGTTAACATGGAGTAGCTCAATAATAAGAATAACTTATATATTCCCATGAAAACGATATTGGATTTAAGTAAGTTTGTCTCATAAAATGAAAGTATAGCAATTAATAATATTTTAAATGAGAAGGGAGAAAAAATGGAAGATAAATTTTATGCAAAAGGAAAAGGAAATAACGGATATGTTAAAAATCTTGAAGTTTGTTCCTTTAATGACTTAGATGGAACTTGTGGAATGTTTCAGATGGCTCTGTACAAAAGAGATGAAAAATACTATTTATATGGATGTTGTTTTGGGGGAAGTAAAAAAAATGGAGTAATGATTAGTGATGTGACAGATCCTTATAATCCACAATTTATAAAACATTTTCAAATGTTAAATCCAAAAGAGTATCCTACAACAACTACTCCAAAAATTCAAATAGCAGATGATTTAATGATAGTAGCTATGAGTTGTGGAAGTGGACCAGGAGCACTTGTAGATCAAGCTAAATTAGCAAGTATTAAGTGTGAAGCAGGAATCAGAATATATAGTTTAAAAGAAGACCCTTTAAATCCTAAGTTTTTAGGTTACTGGGATTGTGGATTAAAGCATGTAATGGGTGTTCATAGATTTATGTACAATGGTGGAAGATATGTACATTTATCAAGTGATTGTGTTGGATTTGAAGGTCTGATTTATAGAGTTATAGATATAATAGATCCAACTAATCCAGTGGAAATAGGTAAGTGGTGGAGACCAGACCAATATGCAGATGGATATCCAGATAGAACTTTTGATGCAGGAGCACCTCATTGTCCAGAATTTATGGATAAAGGATGGCTTCATGGACCACCATTTGTAAGAGATGGAAAAGCATATTGTGGTTATGGAGGAGCTGGTTTAGTTGTATTAGATGTTGAAGATTTAACAAGACCAAGATGCTTAGGTGAATTACCATTTATGCCTGCATTTTCTAGTAAACTCGCAGGAGCAAGAACTCATACAGCACTACCATTACCAGGAAGAGATTTAGTTGTTGTGCAAAATGAGGGAGAACGTTTCCAGTTTTTTAAGCCAGAGAGTATTACAGATGTTCAAGCTATGAATAATATACATATGGTTGATGTTAGTAATCCAACAAGACCAACATTAATTGCTCAATTCCCATATCCTGAAGTACCAAAGGATTTCCCATATCCTAACTTTAATGTTGCAGGGCTAGGAAAACCAGGGCCATTTGGTCCACATAACCTTCATGAGCCAATGGATAATAAACCATGGCTAGAGCAAAGAGGAGATAGAGTATATTGCTGTTATTTCCATGCAGGATTAAGGGTTTATGATGTATCAGATCCATATTACATCAAAGAGTTAGCATATTTTATACCACCAAATCCAAATAAAACGCCAGAAGAATCTTATTTCCCAGGATTCCCTGGACCACGCTTGGCAGTAACAGAAGATCTTATTGTTGACGATAGAGGTTACATCATTGTAGATGCCCTAGATGATGGATTCTATATATTAAAAATGAAAGAAGATTAATAAACACTAAAGAGGGAGAGTTAAAAATGAAAATACTAGGTATTTCTTTTGGAACAAAAAATGGAAATAATGACACCATGTGTAAAGTGGCACTTAAAGGTGCTCAAGAAGCAGGAGCTGAAGTAGAATTTATTCAAATGTCATCTCTTAACATTAAACATTGTACTGGATGTTGTGCATGTGTTAAGACTTTATTATCTGGAAAAGGTAGTATGTGTGTATTAAAGGATGATTTTGAATGGTTACTTGACAAAATGAAAGATGCAGATGGGATAGTAGTTTCAGACCCTATATTTGAGGAAGGAGCATCAGGTCTATTCCATACTATAATGGACCGTTTTGGACCAAGAGCAGATAGAGGAAATAATATTATAGGAATAAAAGTTGCAGAAGCTACAGGAGGAAAAACTCCAGACCCAAGAATGCTTAATGATAAAGTAATATCATTCATGGGAATAGGAGGGTCAGACTGGGGTACAAGAGTTCAATGTGAGCATGCTATGTTAGCATTAATACCAATGTGGAAAGTTATAGATAATGCTTGGTTCCCATGGGCAAAGGAATTAGTAATGGATGGCTCAAAACTTGCTCAAGTTCATCAAATAGGTTTAAACATAGTTGAAGCAGCAGAAGATTTTGAAAAAGCTTTATACAAAGGAGAAGAAGGAGTCTGTCCACATTGTAATAATAGATTATTCTACCTTGAGCCAGGTACTAAAAAATCAATATGTGCTCTATGTGGTATAGTTGGAGAATTAGATACTGCAAGTGGAAAAACTGTATTTAGTTTCCCAGAAGAGCAATTAGGTCATGCTCATGATACTTTAGCAGGTAAGTTTATACATGGTGATGATATTAAGAAAATGGAAGGTCATTATGCAGAAGTTCGTAAAACACCAGAATTTAAAGAAAGAAAAGCCGCTTACAATTTTATAGAACCATTAACCAAAGAAAAGCATGCTGAACTTTCATTAGGAGAATAATTAAAATATGAAGACTCATATTTTAATTAGTGTTATAGGAGATTTATTATATGAATGAAAAGCCACACTTTAAACAAATTGGAATTATTAATATAGTAAATAATATCCAAATAGCACTTATCATATCGACTATAGAAGCAATTATTGCTTTAGTACCTGCATATTACAATGTTAGATTAGCTCCAGTGTTCATTGCTATGTTTATACCACTACACTTAATTTGTTTTGTAGTATCTATGATTGCAAATCCAATAACAATAAGGTTAGTGGGAATGAATCAAGCTATAGAAACTACTAATTATAATATAGGAAATGGATAGAAAGAAAAAAGAAATATTAACACTATCCATAGGGATTGCTTTACTACCTCCTTTATGGGCAGTGCTAGCACCTTATATAGGAATAAAAACTGGAGCAGTAGCATTAATTTGTGCAGGATTATATGTAACAAATGGTAATAAACGAAAAGATGGATTAAAAATAATGTTTGGTTTTTGGTGTGGAGATTTATGGGCAGTGTTGGCTATTATAATTATGGAATACATAAATCTCAACCCAAATCTAGAATTATTTTTAACACTTGGTATATTAGGTTTTTTTGCAGTTATAATTGCATCCTTATTTGAAAAAGTAATTTTCTTACCATCATGGCTTTGTGGTTGGGCCATAGGTCTAACTATTATGACAGGTGAAAGTATTATTAACTTACAAAGTCTTTGTATTCAAGTTGCTGTGGCTATGGCAGTAGGAGTATGGTATGTAGGAGCAGGCGTAGATTTATTTACTGTATGTATTTTGGAGAAAGATAAAAAAACGGGAAATTGAAAGCATATGAATATAATTTGATTATAGGAGAATGTTTATGGGATTTGAATTTAAAATAATGAGAAGTTTAATATATGTAGGACTTGCTAAGGAAGAGTATAGACCTAAATTAATGGACTGGTTATATCGCTACCATATTCCAGATAGTATTAGTAATTTTGGACCATATTGTACTAAATATGCTTTTTATCAAGCATATCCTACACCAGATGAAGGCGAACGTTTTGGTGTACGTAAGATGCAATTAACAGAGCATTATTGGATTGTAGATGAACATATGCCTGAAATGGCAAATAGAATTATGACAGAATACATGCCTATGGATGTTCTCCGTTGGCAAGGGTGTATACCAGATGTGGAGAATAAAAAAGTTCATGAGAATGCAGAAAGTGGAGATGCAGGACGTGCAGTAGGTGGGGATAATGGATGTCCACCATTTATATTTGCTTTTATTCCAATAAACTGGGAAGAAGATTTTAGAGGAAAAGGACGTACTGTACAAGATGGACCAAACTATCGTTGGCAATTTATGATTAAGTACCCAGATGGAATTTCTAAAGAAGAAGGAGAAGGATGGTTCTATGATGAGGTAGTTCCATACTTTACAAACTGCTGTTATGTTAATCGTTTTGTAAGTAGTAAAATCATGATTAACTATGGAGCAACTGCCTTTGATCGTGTAGTAGAACTATGGTTTGAAGGAGAAGAAGAATGGTATAAAGCTGTGGTTGAGGGGACAAAATCATTTATCAAAAAGCCAGAATGGGCACAAGAAGAAGAGTTCCCATATTTAAAACCACAATTTAATATTGCCTCAGTATTCTTAGGCGATATAGCAACTATGGACGCATATTCACAGTATCGTGGATATATTCCAATGAGATAAAATCAAGAAGTTCCTTTTATGATGACAAATAGTTAAAATAATAAAACTGTTATCATGAAGGGAACATTTTTGTGTCTAGAAAAACTTTTGAAGTAAAAGTTAAATATGTGAGAGTGTATCTTAAAGGTAAAGAATCATTGTTAGATACATGTAGATAATATAATATTTACAACGTATCATATTAATAAGTTTATACTTGAGTTATGAAGTAAAAAGAGTAATTCCAAAGATTACAAATGGTATGATGATTGTGATACTTCAAGTTTTAGAAGGTGTTGGAATTGTTAATAGGAAGAAATTTAATGAACATGAAGAACTTATATAACAGTAGGAGGATACAATGTATACAATTGGACAGTATCTAAATTTTTAGGAATATCTAGAGACACGCTAAAATTTTATGAGGATAAAGGATTAGTAAATCCTAAGAAAAATGATGAAAATGGATATAGAAAATATAATCAGTTTGATATATATGATATTACAACAATAAATTTTTATAGAGAGATTGATATCGAAATTAAAAAAATTCAAGAAATAAGAAAAAGCAAGAGTATAAGCAATTTAGAACTTTTATTATAAGAGAAAGAACAAACTCTTTAAGAATGTAAGGGATAATCATATGCTAAGTGAGTGATATGATTATCTCTTATTTATTAATTGAATTTAAGTAAAAATTACTTGTAGATATTCTCTTAAGCTGGAGCCTAGTTTTAATAGGTTTTTCACAATAAAAATTTATAGGCTAATATTTACTTTTATAGTAAAATATAAAGAAATTATTAGAGTAACATTCAAGGAGGAATAGGTATGGTTTTATTAATTGTTGATACACAAAAACTAATAACAAATGAAAAATTATATAAATTTCATGAATTTGTAGTAAATATAGAAAGCTTAATTGATACAGCAAGAAAAAATAATATAGAAGTAATCTATGTCCGTCATGATGATGGAGTTGAAAATGAGTTGACTAAAGGTAAAAACGGATTTGAAATATATGAAAAATTTAAACCATGTGATGAAGAAAAAATCTTTGATAAAGAAGTAAATAGTGCTTTTAAGGGAACAGGCTTATTAGAATACTTAAAAAGTACTAGTGAAAAAAATATAATTATTGCTGGACTTCAAACAGATTACTGTATTGATGCTACTATAAAATGTGGATTTGAACATGGGTTTAATATAATAGTCCCAGCTTATGCAAATACAACTGTTGATAATTCATTTATGTCAGCAGAACAATCATATAAATACTACAATGAATTTATCTGGAATGAAAGATATGCAGAATGTATTTCAGTAGACGAAACACTTAGAAGGATGAAATAAATATAGATTATTACATAAGAAAAAACTTAACTTACTTAGTCTAAAATATTAAAATCATAAGGAACATAGACTGTGACATTTATATTTACATAAGTTGATTTCAAATTTAAGTTCCAACAAAGGATGTTAAATTCCAAATTAAAAATCAGACTTAACATATTAGAGTTATATATAAGGCACATCAATTTTATTTTGAATTAATGTGCTTTTTAGTTGTAGTAATTTATTCATAATCAATATAATTTTTATTATTTAAATCAATTTTTCTTGTGTTTCTTTATTTAAGAAACTCTTTTTTTATCTATAGAATCTATACATGTATTATAGTTTGTATTTTAGATAAGTTTAATTTTTGTCTTAATCTAAAACAAAAGTTAGACTTAAATGAAATTGAAAAGGCTAAAATTATCAAATAAAATAAATATTGTGGAGGTGATGAAAATCTAGTGATAATACAAAGACTAATCTTAACAAGAAAGTAGGGATTAATAGAAGTGGATAAAGAAATTGTATCAATTCTTCAGGTTTTATTAAATAGCACATTGATTACAGCTGACGAACTACAAGAAGAATCTAATGCATCAAAGAGGCAAATTACTTATAGAATAAATAAAATCAATGACATACTTAAAGTAAAAAAAGTACCACTTATATATTTAAGAGCTGATAAAGATATTATTGTTAAAAAAGATACAAAAGATGCAATTAGAGAAATCCTCGAAAAAAACTATTCTAAGAATACTTACTATTTTAGCAAAACAGAAAGACTTTTATATATGTATTTAATGCTTTTTATTAATCTGGAGGATATTTCAATTAATCATTTTATAGATTCTATAAAAGTAAGTAGGTCTACTGTAAATCTTGATTTTAAAGATTTGATACCAGAACTTGAAAAAAAGAACATTAAAGTTAAGAACAATCGTATAAACGGATATTACCTAGTCGGGAATGAGATGGAAATTAGAAGAGTACTTATTAAAAACATTATAGAAACTCTATCTAATGAGAAAAGTTCAAGAGTATTTGATATTTTTATTGAAGAGTATAAGTTAGATAGTTTTGAAGAAGCTAAAAAAATTATATTAAAGCTTGTAAAAAAATATGAAATTACTTTTGTTGAAGATAGATTAATAGAGTTTATATATATCTTTATCTTTCTAAAAGCAAGAATGTATTCAAATAGAATAGTTATTCAAGAAAATATAGATATTCCTAATATTGCAGTCATGAGTTCGATGAAGGAATACAAATTTGCTAGGGAGTTATTAGAAGTATATGAGAGTAAAGAGAAGATAAAATCTCATAATATAATGTATATTAGTGCTTGGATTTTAGGTATATCAGTAGGAAATGATGAAGAAGATACAGAAGATAGAGCTGTTATTTCAAAAATTGTAAATAAAATGATGACAAATTTTGGATATTTAAGTGGAGTTTATTATATAAGTCAAGAAAAAATATTTAAGAGACTATATTCTCATTTTAGACCAGCCTATTACAGACTTTTATTTAAATTACCTATTTATAATCCAATTTGTGAAAAGGTAAAAGAAGAATATAGATTAGTTTATAGAATTGTGAGTAATGCAATGAAAGAGTTTTGTGGGCTATTTGGAGAAGACATTCAAGAAGAGGAATTGGCATATTTAACTATGCATTTTGCAACCCTTTTCTCAGATAAAAAAGAGTTTGATGGACCTAGAAAAAGGAGAGCATTGATAGTTTGTTCAAATGGTGTTGGCAGTTCAGCTATTTTACATGCAGAACTTACAAGCTTGTTCCCTGATTTGCATTTTCTACCAATACTAGAATCCTCTGAACTGGGAAATATTAGTGAATCTGTAGACATTGTGTTTACAACTAATTATAAGGCGGAGGGTTTAAAAACAGATGTGCCAGTGATTAAAGTTAGTCCTGTTATGACCCCAAAAGAAAAATATAAGGTTACACGTGAAGTGTACATTCAATTGGGTGATATTTTTTTAAGGCAACCTAAAATCGATGAGGTTATGGATATAATAAAAAAATATGCGAAAGTAACTTCTGAAAGTATGCTTTCAAGTGAGTTATTAGCCTATTTTACACAGATAGAAAATTTTACGTCTAAGGAAGGAGAAGGACCTATGCTAAGTGACATTACTAATGAAACGCTAATAAAACTAAGGATAAAAGCTAAAGATTGGGAGGAAGCTATTAGACAGTCAGCTTCTGTCTTAGTTGAAAATAATAAAGTAACTGAAGCCTATGTAGATGCTATGGTTAATTCAGCAAAAGCGTCTGGACCATACATAGTAATTACAAAACATGTGGCACTTCCACATGCTAGACCAGAAGCAGGGGCAAAAGAAATTGCAATAGGGATTGCTACTTTAGAAAATCCTGTTGAATTTGGAAATGATAATAATGACCCTGTAAAATATGTATTTTGCTTAAGTGCAATAGATAATAATAGTCATTTACGTGCTATGTCAGAGTTAGTTGAACTATTGGAAGAAGAAGAATTCTTTAGAGTTTTGGATAATGCTAAGGAAGCTAATGAAATTATTGATTTTATAAAAACACATGAATTATAAAAGGGGGATTTAATTATGTATAAAATTTTAATCGCATGTAGAGCAGGAGTTGGCTCAAGTTTGATGTTAAAAATAAAGACTCAACAAATTATTAAGGAAAATAATTTTCCAATTGAAGTAGAGCATGGTTCATTAGACTCCTTAAATGGATTCAATGGAGATGCTGTAGAAACATTAATTGATGTTGCTGAAGAGTTAAAAAATAAAAATTTGAAATTTGATATAATTGGAATTCACAACATTGTTGACCGTAATGAAATTAAAACAGCATTAGAAAAATTTCTTGCATCAAAAGAAAAATAAAATTTAATAGAATAAGGAGGGCTATTTATGGAGTTTATTATTAGTTTATTGAGTACGCCAGCTGTTTTACTTGGTGTAGTTGCATTTATAGGATTGATTCTTCAAAAGAAACCAGCTGTTGAAGTATTTACTGGAGCTTCAAAAACACTTATAGGTTTCTTGATATTTGGTATTGGTGCTTCAGCTATGACTGGAGCATTACAGAACTTCAATAAATTATTTCAACAAGGTTTTGGAATTACAGGTGTTATAGCTTCACCAGAAGCAGCTACTGCACTTGCACAAGGTACATATGGTTTTGCGGTTTCATGTACATTGATTCTTGGATTCATATTAAACTTAGTTTTTGCACGTATTACAAGATTCAAAAATATTTTCTTTACAACAGGTCATAGTTTATTCTTTTCTTGTGTATTAGTTTTGATTATGAAAGCACATGGATTCGATAACACAATTACTATTTTAGTGGGTGGTACTATCTTAGGATTTATGTCTGCTGCATTACCTCAATTCTGTCAACCATTTATGCGTGAACTGACAGGTGGGGATGAACAAGCTATTGGTCACTTCAACATGATTGGTTATGGCTTATCAGGTTATATTGGTCGTTTATTTTCAAAGCATAAAGAAGAAACAACAGAAACGATTAAATTTCCTAAGTGGTTATCAATATTTAGAGATTTCTTAATGGGTCTGTCTATAGTTATGTTAATCTTATTCTATGTAGCAACTTTAAAAGCTGGACACTCATTTACTCAGGAACTTGCTGGCTCAACACATTGGTTAGTATTCCCTCTTATAGAAGCATTTACATTCGTAGCTGGTATGTCAATATTAATGTCTGGTGTTCGTATGTTCTTGGCTGAAATAACTGCAGCATTCGTAATTATTTCAGAAAAATATATTCCAGGTTCACGTCCTGCATTAGATGTACCAACAGTATTTCCATACGCACCAAATGCAGTTATTATTGGATTTATCTCAGCATATGCTGCTGGTCTATTAGCAATTGTTATTATGGCATCATTTCCTAATATATTCCCTGTAGTAATTATTCCAGCTGCTCATATATGTTTCTTCTCAGGTGGTACAGCTGCGGTATTTGGTAATGCATCAGGAGGATGGAGAGGAGCTATTGTTGGCTCATTCGTTGTAGGATTATTTCTTGCATTCTTACCAGTTATACTATATCCAGTTTATGGAACACTTGGTATAGAAGGAGCAACTTTCCCTAATATTGATTATAACGTGGTTGGTTCAATATTACATAATATTTTACAATTTATAAAACCTATCTAAAACATATTAATATTATACAAGGATAATAGGTATTCCTATTATAATTTTAAGGAGGATAAATCTATGGTAGAAAATACATTACCTGTATTTCTAGAGAATCTATCTAATGAAGTTGCAACGTTCATTGCTTCAATAGATGAAGTATCTATAAACAAAGCATGTGATTTAATTTTCGAAGCAGAAAGAAGTTATGGACGTGTGCATGTAACTGGTATTGGTAAACCAGGTCATGTATCAGGGTATATTTCTTCATTACTTTCATCTACTGGAACACCAGCATATGTATTGCATGGTACAGAAGCAGTACATGGGTCAAGTGGTCAAGTACTTGAGGGTGATGTTGTTATTGCAATATCGAATAGTGGTGAAACTCAAGAATTAAAAGCAACTGTTGAAACATTAAAAGCAAATGGAGCAAAAATAATTGGGGTGAGTGGTAATGTTGATTCATACTTAAAAAATTCTTCTGATATATTCCTATTTGCAGGCGTTAAACAGGAAGGAGATTGCCTTAATAAGGCTCCTCGTGCATCAATTCTTGCTGAAACTATAGTATTACAATCATTAAGTGTTGCACTTCAGTACGCTAAAGGTCTTGATGCAAAGCAGTATTTAAAGTGGCATCCAGGAGGAAGTCTTGGAAAGTCTATTAGAGAGGGAATATAATTTTATGAAATATAAAGGTATTATATGTGCAATGATAACTCCATTTGATGAAAATCAAAATATCAATCCACACGCAACATGTGAATTGATTGATTATCTAATTGATAGAGGAATCTATGGATTATTTATTTTAGGAACTAATGGTGAATGTCATGTGCTTACAGATGATGAAAAGGTTGAATTTGCAAAGATTGTTATCAATCACACTAACAATCGTGTACCTGTTTTTGTTGGAACAGGAGGTAATTCAACTCGTGAAGTTATAAGTTTATCCAAGAGAATGGAAGAAATAGGTGCAAGTGCATTATCAATTATTACGCCATATTTTGTAACACCAACACAACAGGAATTAATTTTACATTATAAAACTATTGCTAATGCAGTTAACTTACCAATTATGATGTATAACATGCCAAGTAAGACTGGAATTAATATTGAACCTGAGTCAGTACATGAATTATCTAAGGTAAAAAATATTGTTGGAATAAAGGATAGTAGTGGTAAGCTTGATAATATAAAAGCTTATATTGAAATAACTAGGAATGAAGACTTTAGTGTATTTTCAGGTTCAGATTCCCTTATTCTTGATACTTTGAAATCTGGTGGGCAAGGTGCTGTAGCAGCCACAGCAAATTTTTTAACAGAGATTGATATTGCTATTTATGATAACTTTATTAAGGGTGATTTAAGAGCAGCTCAAAAAGCTCAAAATAGTATTGAAGAACTTCGTCGTATCCTAAAATTTGGGACTATTCCATCTGTTATAAAGAAAACTGTTGTCTTGAATGGAATTAATGTTGGGACTGCACGACTTCCTGTAATTGAGCCAATGGGAGTATTGCTTGAAGAAATTAAGCAAGTAGTTGAAAATTATAAAACTTTATTCAATAAAAACTGTGAGAATAGATAACGCAGATAGTGACATCACATTGACATATAACTAATATAGTATTGTAAAATGGGATTGGAATTAATGAAGAATCAAAATGCTTTGATGAATGTAGAGGTGAATGGTATGAAAAAGATGAATATAACTAAAAGAATGGTAGAATGTGGAGCTCTAGCAATTGTAAGAGTGGAAACACTTGAGCGTGCATGTGAGATTGCTGAAGGCTGTATTAAAGGTGGAGTACCAGTTATAGAAATGAGTTATACCTTGAATAATGCTGGAGAAATCATTCAAGGGCTTAGCAAAAAGTATGGTAAAAGACTTTGTGTGGGTGCTGGAACAGTTTTAGATAGTGAAACAGCTCGTCATGCCATTTTACATGGAGCTCAGTTCATTATTGCACCGAATTACAATGAAGGTGTAGCAAAAACTTGTAATAGATATCAAATTCCTTACGCACCAGGGTGTACATCACTAACAGAAGCAGTAGATGCATTGAGTTTAGGAGCTACCTTTATCAAAGCTTTTCCAATATCAGATTTCTATGGACCTAAACTAGTAAAGGTATTTAAAACACCAATACCTGATATGCCAATATTGGCAAGTGGAGGAATTACTCTTGATAACTTGCATATATGGTTGGAAAATGGTGTTGATGTGTGTGGATTTGGTGGGTTATTAACCAAGGGTAGTGTTGAAGATATTGCTGAAAATGCCAGAAAGATTCGTGAAACAATTAAAAATATAAGAAAAGCTTAAAGTTAGAGCTGTTGCTAAACAATTATAAATTGATGTGTAACAGCTTTCTTTTTTACGAAGAGTAGCTTATTTTCAAGAAATAAATTTCATTTAAAATTCCAAAAAAGGAGTTGAATTTAAAATTTGATTAGAAAAAAATCAATTTTAAGGCAACTCCTTTATTATTTTTTTATTTGGAATGTAGATAAATTCAGCAATGCAACTAATAGTTAACATGGTGCAACTATATAAGTCTTGTGAATAAATCAATAAATAAATATAATTTAAATTGAGATGAGGTGATTATGTTGAACTTGGGGGAAAGTTTAAAAAGACTAAGAAAAGAAAGAAATCTATCACAAGAACAACTTGCTGAAATGCTAAATGTATCTAGGCAAGCTATATCAAAATGGGAATCCAATAAAACATATCCAGATATAGAAAATTTAATACTATTAAGAAATCTATTTAATGTAACTTTAGATGATTTGATAGTTAATACAAATAAAACTGAAGCTGAAGATACGATTGTACCAGGTAAATTACCTACTGATAATATCGCAGATTATGATAAAAATGAGGAAGAAAATGACCCATCAGATAATTTAATTATAGGTGGTTTTATAATTGGCATCTCAATTGGATTTGTCACAAGTAATTTTATGTGGGGGATAGTTGGTAGTTTTATAGGTATGGGAATTAGTTATATACTGGACTATATAAAAAAATAGAATAAATTAAATTTTAAAAAAGTTAAACCTACAGATTTACTTTTAGTTGAAGATTGAGGTAGTTTTTCTGATGCTATATTAGATAATAATTATCTAGGTATAACCACTTACTTTTTAATTATTGATAAGAAAGAAAATAAATTTATTAAACAATTTTAGTACATTTACTGTAGTACACTTAAAAATAAAACTTTATAATAATGAATAATTAACATAGACCATATAAGATAATTACTTATGTGGTTATTTTTTAGTGAAGAAATTACTTTTAAAAGTATAGCAAATAACTATACTATAAGTAATAGATACAGTTTTTATGTGTATAGTATATAACATAGAATAAAAAACAAATAATATATTTAATTGATATTAAAAGAATTTAAGAATAGATAGTATCTCTAAGTTTAAAAAAATGAATATTAATATATAATTAACTCGAAAAACATATAGTTTTATAAGATAATTTAGAAGAATATTTAAAAATACGTATTAAAAATAGCAATGGTCAATCAGACTTGTAGAGTTAATACAAAACACTGTAGATAGTATATTTAAATTGCTATGATTTTCTATTATTTTTTCCATAATTTCAATGGTTTTATCTTATTTTTCTATTTAGAAAAGGACTGATTTAAAGTTCAAGTTATGATATAATTTCATTAAAAGAAGGCAAATTTTAGATAAATATCAGAAAATTATGGTTAAGAAACAATAAGTTCCACCCTATATATAAAATTAATCAAGTTTTGTTTGCAATAAATCAAACCTATTGCCTAAATTAGAAGAAATCAATTTGTATAATTTTTGAAGTTGTATCATTAGGGAAATCAACAATAGCCATACCTTTAACATTCAAGCTGGACGATGTGTGAAAATTTAAAAGTTAAATAAAACAATATTGTAAATAAAATAATTTGACACACTGATTATTCACTTTTATAATTATGCTAATTAGCACAATAGATTAGAAGTGGGTATAAAGAGAGGAGGATAATTAAAAATGAAGCAAGAAGATACTGGGACACATCGAATGTGTAAAGAAGAGAAAGTAACAAATAATGAAGTTATTTCAGAGGACATGCTAAAAGCTATGGATATTGGAGTTAGTAAGCATGTTTTAGATGATTCATTTACAATTATCTGGGGAAATACAGCTTTTTATCAGTTGTTGGGATATACAGAGAAAGAATTTTTGTCTCATTTTTCTAGTCTTAGACATTATTATGAAGATAATCTTTATCATTTTGAAGCTATGAAAAGTCGTTTTTTAGATGCTTATCATAGTGGTAAGAAAAGTGTAGAATATCAAACTTGCATTCCAGTAAATCATGGAGAATATGTTTGGGTAATAATGACTGGTATATTAGTTGAGCCACAGGAGGATGGAAAAGCAATAGTCTATATCATATATTCAAATATTGATGAGTTAAAAATTAGACAGAATGAACTATATGAGATGGAAAAAGAGAGTACAGAGAGTTTTAAGTGGATGATGTCAGAGTATGCTGGAAATGTATATATAAGTGATATGGACACATATGAGTTGTTGTACGTAAATAAACAGTCATGTAATACTCTACAAGCATCAGCAAATGAGGTGATTGGGAGAAAATGCTATGAGGTAATTCAAGGTAGAACTTCCCCATGTCCATTCTGTACCAATTCATATTTAAAAAAAGATGAGACATATGAATGGGAGTTTTACAATTCCAAGTTGAAGCGAACATTTATGATTAAAAATCGTATGATAAATTGGGAAGGACACAGAGCACGCATAGAGTTGTCTTATGATATGTACAGTTCTGAGTATAAACTTGCAAAAAAAGATCAGGAAAGAGAATCAATCCTGAAAACTATTCCAGCAGGAATGGTTCGAATGGATGCAAGGGATTATCTTACAATACTCTGGTATAATGATATATTTCTGAATATGATTGAATATACAAAGGAGCAGTTTAAAGAGGAACTTAATAGCCAATGTTTATATTTATATCCTGAGGATTATAAGCGTGCGAAGATGATGGCGCAAGATTTAAAAGAGTCTGGAGATAATGTTGTATTTGAAGCAAGAACATATACGCGCTCAAAAGAAGAACGTATATGGACTATCACTCTATGTTATATTAGTGGAGAAGACAGTTGGGATGGAATACCATCTTTTTATAGTGTAGGACTTGATATTACAAAAGAAAGAAAACAGATTGAGAAATTGCAATACATAGCAGAGAAAGATGCATTGACAGGAATTTATAATCGTGCTGAAACAGAAAAGCAGATTAAGGAATATGTTGAACAAAATTTAGATGCTATGGGTGCGCTATTTATGATTGATACAGATAATTTCAAACATATTAATGATACAGAAGGTCACATGATTGGAGACATAGTGCTCATAGAGATGGCATCAGGCATGAAAAAAATAATGCGCGATAGTGATGTTGTTGGCAGAATAGGTGGAGATGAGTTTGCAATTTTTATGAAGAACATTTCTTCAACTAAAGATGCAGAAAAGAAAGCAGAAGAATTGCTGTATATGTTCCGTCATCTATTTCAGAAAGAAAAAAGCTCTGTAAAAGTAACCTGTAGTATTGGAATCTCTATATATCCGAAAGATGGTAATACATTCAAGGAAATGTATACAAGAGCTGATAAGGCTTTATATCAGGCAAAAAGTTTGGGTAAAAACAATTATGTCATCTATAATCATGATGCCTTTAAAGGCTTGGAAGAATTGAATTACTCTTCTCTTGGGACAGCTATTGATTCAGAAAAAAAATACGTCGAATCTTCTGATAATCTTACACGTTATATATTCCGTGTCCTTTATCAGACCGATAATATAGACCAGACGATTAATATGATACTTGAAATTATTGGTAAGCAGTTTAATGTGAGTCGTGCTTATATCTTTGAAAATTCAGAAGATGGTCGATACACTTCTAATACTTATGAATGGTGTAATGAGGGAATCATTCCTCAAATAGAATACTTGCAAAATGCTGATTATGAGGACTATGGAGATTATGAAAAACTCTTTGAAGATGATTCTGTTTTCTATTGTCGTGATGTACATACATTAAGTCCTGAATTAGAGGAATTGTTTTCTAGTCAAGATATACATTCCACACTTCAATGTGCATATAGAGAAGATGAGGTATTCAGAGGATTTGTTGGATTTGATGAATGTACTGGTCTACGTCTATGGACACAAGAAGAAGTCAGTACATTAGCTTTGATTTCTCAAGTTCTATCAATATTTTTGCAACGTAAGAAAAAGAAGAAATTAAATCAACAGATGCAGCAATACCAGGCTATTATAGATAGTATTGATCAATGTATTTATGTTGTTGATAAGGAAGATAATTTGTTATTGTATGGAAATAAAAGATTTAAGAGTACATATCCTAAATTACATATTGGGCAGTATTGTAATTATGACTCTATAGATATTAATAAGACTCCTATAACATGGAATCAAAAGGAAGCATATTTATGTGTCAGTATGATTTAGTAGTAAAAGAAGTACTATGTTGGACATAAATTAAATTTTACTTTAGACAAAATATTTTCGTTGACTATAGGAAATATTAGAGTTCTTATTTAAGGAATTAGGTAAATTTTGTAATGATATTGAAATATCAATTTATAAAAAATAGTATTAGTTTTAGAAGCAGTTGATTATAACAGATTGACTGTTTTTTCTTTTATAAATATTTAAAACTATAAGTACAAGGCTATATTTGTCAATATAAGTATAATGTGGTATCATATAGGCTCAAAAGAAATTTTATATATTTAAAGATAAAATTAAAAATAATAAATGGAGGACATATGAATATGGAAAATTTGCCAAATTGCCCGAAATGTAATTCAGAATATACTTATGAAGATGGAACTCTTCTAGTTTGCCCAGAATGCTCTCATGAGTGGACTTTAGAACTAGATACAGAAGAAGATACAAACATTATTAAAGATGTAAATGGAAATGTGTTAAATGATGGAGATGCTGTGACAGTAATCAGAGACCTTAAAGTAAAAGGAAGTTCATCATCTATAAAAATAGGAACAAAAGTAAAAAGTATACGTTTAATTCATGACCCATCTGATGGGCATGATATAGAATGTAAAATAGATGGTTTTGGAGCTATGAAACTAAAGTCTTCTGTTGTCAAAAAAGCATAGTATAAAAAATTTGTGGTATTTATGAAATAATCTATATAGCTATTATACAAATATAAATTTAAGACTTTAATGTAGTAATAGAAAATTCATTAGGAGGGTAACGTATGTGTTATTTTTTAAAAGGTGAAGAACAAGATTATTATGTAAATAAAGTAATGGAAGAAATGAAAAAAGTAGTACCTATAGTATACAGATGCTGTGAAGATAGTGAAGATGGAGAAGCAGTAGTTGGGTGTGACGAAAATGGGGAAGCAAAGTTATGGATAACATTTGGCCCAAATGAAAGATTAGAAATGGATAAACACATAGAAAAAGGTACATTACTAGAATATATTATTGGTTAAGAAAGAAATCTTATGATTTCTTTCTTTTTTTGTGACAAATTTAGATTATATATTTAAAAAGAAAATTAATGATGCAATACAAACATCAATTCACATTGGAGAATAAAAAGCGAAAAATTTTTAGTTTATTCTGCAATGTGTAATATTAGACTATTGTGGATGCAAAAACTATTGGCATGAAAAAGGCATTGTCACAAATATTAATATTGATAGATTACTGTATACTATTGGAATAAAGGACACTTTAACTTATAATTAAGAAGAAGTAATTTTGTATAAATAGTTTAAAAATGACTTGTTAATAAATATTAATTTATATTATAAAATGTAAAAATAAAAGGAGAGTAAATATGAAAGCTATACATAGAGATACATATAATAATCAATTATTTAAAGATTTAAAAATTGATTGTGAAAAGTGCTTTGGACTTTGTTGTGTGGCACTTTATTTTTCTGCTTCAGAAGGTTTTCCTGCTGATAAGGAATCAGGTAAGCCATGCACTAACTTACAATCAGATTTTAAATGTTCTGTACATAAAAATCTTAGAAATCAAGGATTTAGAGGCTGTACTACGTATGATTGCTTTGGTTCGGGTCAAAAGGTAGCACAGGTAACATACAAGGGAAAAAACTGGATACAAGAGCCAGAATTAGCAAACCAGATGTTTGAAGTATTTTTAATTATGAGGCAGTTACATGAAATGTTATGGTATCTTAAAGAAGCATCTACATTAGATATACCTAATTCAATCAAAGAAAAACTCAATCTAATAATTGAAGAAACTGATGAGCTAACTAATATGAGTCCAGAACAACTAATATATTTAGATATAATATCACATCGAACAAAAGTTAATTCATTATTGTCACAAGCTAGTGACTTTGTACTAGAAAAAGCTAAATCCTTTGTAAAGACTTCTAATTTTAAAAATAAGAAAAAATTAAGTAAAAGTATAGATTTAATAGGAGTAGACCTTAGAAAAACAAATTTAATAGGAGCAGATTTAAAAGGTAAATTTCTTATAGCGGCTAATTTAAGGGAAACAGATTTAAGTGGTGCTAATTTGATAGGGGCAGATTTAAGAGACTGCGATATTAGAGGGGCAAATCTTAAAAATAGTGTATTCCTTACACAATTACAGATTAATACTGCAAAGGGAGATTCTAATACGAAGTTACCAGATACACTAGTACATCCTAAATACTGGGATAAATAATTAAATTATTACATAACTTTACAAAATATGAACATTTTTGACTCCAGTTCATAGTATATATTAGAGATTCTTTAGAGGAATTTCTTAATATATAATATAATAGGAGAGATATAAAAATGAGTTGTCAAAATTGTAAATGTGAAAAAAATTATATGTATGAGGATTATAAATATAATAAGTGTAATAAGTGCTATAATGACTATGAAGAAATGACACATGTCCATGAATACTCAGAAAGTGTTAAATTAGCAGAAGAATGTGAAGATAGACATAATCATCGTGCTGCAGGAGTTACAGGTGAAGTTATACCAATAAATGGCGGAACAAATCATGTTCATAAAATAAATGATAATGTAGATTTTCTTGACCATTTCCACAAGATATGTGTTACAACAGGTCCAGCAATTAATATACCAGGAACTAATAAGCATGTTCACTTAGTATGTGGAAATACTACTGTTAGTGATGGTCATTGCCATAAATTCCTTTTTACTACTCAAATAGAAGCACCTTTAGTATAAACTAAGGTAAATTATTGTAGCAAATTTATTGAATGTAAGTAAAGTATAAAAGTGTATTATATACAATGTTTAAACTTAATGAGGACTATGATATTAGCTTTCATAGTCCTTTATAACTTCTATCTTTGATAAAAAAGAATATTCATTTATAAGTATCAGAGGCATTTTAACTAGTATTCAACAGTGAATTTATTTGCCCAAAATACATGATTATAAATTATAATAAACTATTTACAAAATAAAATTTTATTGTGATTATACTTAACATAAGGTTGTACTATGTAATTAAAATATACTATGGAGAGGAGACTATTATGAGCTCTGAAATAGTTTTTGAAGTTAAACAAAGGAGTGCAAAAGAGCTTCAAGAGATGTTACAAATTTGGGAATCATCAGTAAGATCAACACATGATTTTTTGACAAAAAAAGATATTGAATCTTTGAAGCCAGTAGTTAAAATTGGTTTGACACAAGTAGAAACTATGGTTTGTTTAAAAGTTGATAACATGATTAAAGCTTTTATGGGAATAGATAAAGATAAAATTGAAATGTTATTTATAAAAGATGAATATAGGGGTAATGGTATTGGAAAAAAACTAATATTATATGCTATAGATAAATACAATATAAAATATGTTGATGTAAATGAACAAAATAAAAAAGCAGTGGGATTTTATATTCACTTAGGATTTAAAGAGTTTGATAGGTCTGAAATAGATGGGCAAGGGAATCCATTTCCAATATTACATATGAGGCTAAGTTAATATAGATATAGTTAAATGAAAAAATATGCATATGAAAATATAAATATGCATATAGAGAATTCTACAACTTAAATAAAATTGTAATTGTCCTAATCTATTTGGGTAAATATGATACTATATTTGCTACAGAACTTACAAATGATAATACACTAAAATATGACTGTAAAGAAGGAAGAAAGTTATATTTAGTTATTGTTTGATATGTCCAATAAAATAATATTATAAAATGATAAACCTTATAATTTTAATTCTAGCAATTAAATTTGAAAATAATTTATTTTATTTTCTATAGATTCAGCACTATATTAAATATATAAGCAAATACAAGTTAATAGTAAAAAGCACTTTCTTAAGAAGAAGAAAGTGCTTTTTTATTTGTGAATAGTTGTAAATATAATAATTTGAGAGATATTAAATTATAAATTATTAAAAGATAATATATATTTAAGTGATTTACAGGTTAAAATATAATAAAAAGATTAAGGGGATATCATGAAAAAGAAAGTTTTAAATAATTTTATAAAATTGGTGAAATATAACTGGAGTACATTAATTCTATTTGAGCTATTTCATAAAGGATTAGCTTTGTTGATTATATTACCATCAATCAAACTTGTATTAAGTAGCTCTATGAAAAGTGCAAATATAGTGTATTTAAGTACTGATAACATAGGAGAAATATTAACGAATCCTCTATCAATAGTATTAGCTATACTGTCAATTATAATATTGGCGTTTTATATGTTTTTTGAATTTACTTCAGTGATTATTTGTTTTGATAAATCACGAATTTCTGAAAAAATTACTTTGTTTAAACTTATTAAATTATCCTTAAGAAAATCTATAAACATATTGAATCCTAAAAATATATTATTATTTGTGTTTGTATTACTAATAGTTCCATTAACGAATATAGCCCTAACCTCAGGCTTTATAGGGAAAATAAAACTTCCTGAATATATATTGGATTATATAAGTTCTAATATTGTTCTGAATATAATTTATATGGTTTTAATTTTAATATTATATATATCAGTCATTAGATGGATTTTTAGTATACATGAGGTAACTCTAAATACAAATAGTTTTAAAGAAGCAAGGAAAAAAAGTGCTAGCCTTACAAAAGGAAAAGCAATAAAATTAATACTTTATTCCTTAGGATTATCTCTAATAATTACTGTTATGGGGTATATAATTTATCATGTTATTATTATATTGATAGGAATATGGACTAAAAATTACACAAATGCAAACTTTTTAAAAGATATATTTATTAGTAGATGCATTATGTTTAATGATTATGCAGCATTTATTTCATCAATAGCTATATTTATAATTAGTACTGGATTTATTTCTGCATTTTATTATGAATATAATGACATTCGTGTCTATAAAAAGAATCTAGAAAAACAAAAAAACTCAATAAAGTCAGTATTAAAAGTTACTTTGAAAATAGTAGTAATTTTATTTATCTTACATATTGAGTCAATGATGTACTCTTTAAATAATGATATTTTATTTAATACTTCATTTTTTTACAACACAACAGCAACGGCTCACAGGGTTTCAGCGTTGGTTGCTCCAGAAAACACTATAGCAGCATTTAAAGAAACATTCATAACTCAAGCTGAATATGCTGAAATTGATGTTCAAGAAACTAAAGATGGAGAGTTGATTTTATTTCATGACTCTAATTTTGAAAGAGTCGCTGGTGTAAATAAAAATGTTTGGGAAGTGAATTATGATGAAATTAAGACATATGATGTAGGAAGTCATTTTAGGTCAGATTTTGCTGGGGAGAAAATACCAACTCTTGATGAGGCAATGAAGTATTCTAAAGGTAAAATAAAATTGCTAATAGAAATAAAGCTTAATGGTCATGAAAAAACTGATGTAGAAAAAAGAGTATTAGAGCTAATTAAATCAAATAGAATAGATAATCAATGCGTTGTAGCATCCATGAATAAAAATGTATTAAAAAGGGTTAAAAAATTAAATCCCAATATGGTAACTTGTTATTTAACGGCAGTTGCATATGGGAATTTTTATGACTGGGACTATGTTGACATATATGGAATAGAGTCCACCTTTATAAACAAAAAGGTAGTAGATAACATACATCAAAAAGGAAAACAAGTTTTTGTATGGACTATTAATAACAGTAAATTAATGAAAAAAATGATTATTTTGAATGTAGATAGTATAATTACAGATAATCCATTTTTAGTAGATGATGCAATTTATTGGCAGAAAAATGGATTCATAAATAGAGTAGCTAATTATTTATTTAGGCATGATTCTGATAAAGATATAATTGAAGTGTATTAGACTAAAAAATGTGCAAATTGCAAAATAATAATATATTTATTTTATAATATTTTTAAATAACCGTATCATAGTGAAGAGATACGGTTATTTTTATTTGTTAATAACTTTGTGTCTGTAATCATTTCCCCATTCATGCATTGAATTTAGAACTGGCTCAAGACTATAACCAGTTTCTGTTAGAGTATATTCTACCTTTGGAGGAACTTCTGGATAAACTTTTCTAGTTACTAAATCACTTTCTTCCATAGACCTTAAGTTTGATGTTAAAACTTTTTGAGTTATATCTCCAATAGATTTTTTGATTTCACCAAATCTTTTAGTACCATCTAATAGCTCTCGTATAATTAATACCTTCCATCGATTACTGATGAGTTGTAAAGTAATCTCTACAGGACATTCAGGTAAATCTTTTTTCATAAATCACAACATCCTTTCTTTAATAATCTTCTTTAAAGTATTATATCATTTTAGGGAATATGTATAAAAATTTCTTTTAAATATATAAGTATTAAAAAAATAAACTGTGCCAATAGTTTCTATTAGGTAACTATAGTACTTTAAAGTGCTTACTATACAATAGATACTAATGAGCTTATTATATTATTAAAGAAATAAAAAATACAACAAATTATTTTAGGGGGTAGATGAAATGAATGAAGTAGTAAAATTTTTAAAGGAAAATCCAGTTCAATATTTTGCAACAATAGGAGCGGATGGAAAGCCAAAAGTTCGCCCATTCCAATTTATGATTGAAGAATGTGGAAAATTATATTTTTGTACAAGTAATGAAAAAGATGTATTTAAACAAGTTAAAAAAAGTCCATATGTAGAAATAACTACGTCAACTCCTGAATTTGCTTGGATAAGACTATGTGGAAAAGTCATATTCTCAGACAATAAGGATATAAAGAAAAAAATAATTGAATCTAGTGAACTTGTTAAATCAATCTATAAGAATGAAGATAATCCTACTTTTGAAATATTTTATCTTGAGGACGCTAAGGCTGTAATCTCAGATTTTTCAGGCGAGCCACCAAAAGAATATAGTATTTAATACAAAAAAATAATTAATATCAAGAACTAGCAATATTATTTTAACAACATTAAAATAGAATTTAAGTTAGATGATAATATTATCCTTGTTTTAACATAATTAAGTTTAAGAAATAAAATAAATGTTTAAAAATCTTATACAAATCCATCACATTACAAATATATAAGAGAGTCATATTATATGAAATTAAATGATTCTCTTGTTTATTTGTATAAGTTTATATATTGACATTGACGCTACGTAATTCTATATACTTTATTTTAAAGGAGATGATAAAAATGAATATTGTAGAGGTACGCTCAGATAAAATATATAAAAAAATAATGAATGCACCTGCAAATAAGAAAGAGGATATATACAGATATGAGTTGATGAAGCCTTTTGAGTTTAAATGGATGTGTATAAATGTTCCAATCACTGCAAAACAAGAAGGTGGATATGATGTAATTATGGCAAGTGATATGATGGGGGTTTTGTCTCCAAAAGATATTAATGAAAGTCAAATAAATAACATAGATATTCTATCCAATGACAAACTTTGGAACAAGTGTAAAGAAACTATTGAAAGTTCCATAAAGCCTTTTATAAAAGAGGGGTATAAATTGAACACTGAGAAGTATAAATTTTCAATATTATTAGCAAATCCCAAAAACCCTTATACAATATTAAGTGATGGATATTTTGGTGATGGTGGAATTCCAGGATATATATTTTTATCAATAGTCCCAAATGAGTATACTATTAATAGGTTACCAGCAGCACTAGCACATGAATGTAATCACAATATTCGATTTCAATTTATAAATTGGAGTAATAACATAACTTTAGAAGAAATGATGATAAATGAAGGTCTTGCAGAAAACTTTGCAACATGGATGTTTGGGGATGATATGGTAGGGCCTTGGGTTAGTAAAACTGACATTGAAACACTGAATAGCTATATAAAGCCAATAATCAAAAGTGGCTTAAAAGAAACTGGATTTCAAAATATAATATCATATCTTTATGGTGATGATATAGCTAAAATGCAAGGATATTTTCCAGTAGGACTACCTTATTGTGCAGGATATGCCTGTGGTTACTATATGATTAAGTATTATTTAGAAAAAACAAACAAGTCAATAGTGGAGGCTACTTTATTACCATATAGTGAAATCATAGAGGAAGTAAGGGAATTTTGGGATTAAATCTATAAGTTGCATAATCTAAAAAAGATTATGCAATTATTCTATTTTTGAGAAAAATAAATTGACAATGATTTGTAAAAAATATACAATAATATATATAAAGAAATATTTCAATAATAAAATTTTGAAGATTTCATATCTAGTGTATCTAATACTACATGCTAGTTTCCTATTACTTATCTAAATATTATGTATTTCATAGTTACCTGTAAATTTACTATAAAAATATGAAATACACTAAACAATCGACTGAAAAATGAAATATTAATTAAATAAAATTCAAACTATAAAGATTAAATGAATATAATTAAAGTAAATATATGAAATTGAGCATAATAATCAACTTTTAATAGATTGTTAAATTTTAATTATACTTTGCACAATATAACTTATATCATATTGATACTTAAAGAATCAGTATAATTATAGATATAATTTAATCTGTAAAATTTATATGAAATGGAGATGATGCTATGACAGAATTGATGATTGTAAGTGGGTTAGTACTATTGATTTGTATAACCTCAAGTAAGGTATTATATAAATTTGGAGTACCAATATTATTGATTTTTATCTTATTGGGTATGTTATTTGGGTCTGATGGAATGGTAGGAATCTATTTTGATAACTATGAGTTAACAAAACAATTATGTTCTATTGGATTGATATTTATAATGTTTTTTGGAGGATTTGGAACAAACTGGAATATGGCTAAACCAGTTGCAGTACCTTCTATACTGATGTCTTCATTAGGTGTAATAATTACAGCAGGTGTTACAGGTATATTTTGTTACATGGTAATAGGAACTACTTTATTTGAAGGTTTGTTAATTGGAGCAATTGCAGCTTCAACAGATGCTGCATCTGTATTTGCTGTATTACGTTCTCAAAAACTAAACTTAAAAGGTTCTCTTGCTTCATTATTAGAAGTTGAAAGTGGAAGTAATGACCCAATAGCATATATGTTAACATTAATTATTTTGACATTGATGAATAATTCTGGTGTAGAACTTATTATTCCAATGGTAATAAAACAAATAACTTTTGGGTTGGCAATAGGATTTATATTGGCAAAATTATCTGTTTATATTTTGAGAAATTCAAATTTTGAGATAGAAGGATTTTATACTATATTTATTACAGCTATTGCATTACTTTCTTATGCACTTAGTGAATATGTTGGGGGAAATGGATATTTAAGTGTATATATTTCAGGTATTATTATAGGCAATAGTAAGATACCTCATAAAAGGAGTCTAGTTCATTTCTTTGATGGAATTTCATGGATTATGCAAATAATGTTATTCTTTATGTTAGGATTGTTATCCTTCCCTTCAAAACTACCAAGTGTATTTGGTATAGCAATGGCCATATCTGTATTTATGATAATTATTGCAAGACCATTAGCCACATTTATAACTCTAGCAAAATTTAAATTTTCAAACAGAGAAAAATTGTTTATATCATGGGTAGGTCTTAGAGGTGCTGCATCAGTAGTTTTTGCAATTTATGCAGTTACTCAAGGAGTAGTCATAGAGAATGATATATTTCATATAATATTTTTCATAGCGTTACTTTCAGTAGGACTACAAGGTACGTTGATACCAACTGTAGCAAGGAAGTTAGACTTAGTTGATGATAATACACCTGTATTAAAAACATTTAATGACTATGATGGTGAAATTAGTTCTAAACTTATAGAAGTAAATATAGATGATGATAATAAGTGGGTTAACAAGAGTATAATGGATTCTAATATACCAGAAGAGATATTAATAGTTATGATAAAACGAAAAGAGCAGGTTTTAGTACCTAAAGGGTCAACTGTTATAAAAAGAGGGGATATTTTAGTATTAAGTGGAGACAAAATTGAAGAATTAATATAATTATAATTTATTTAATATTGACTTTGACCTAAGGGTAAGGTTTAAACTTAAATTAATCAAATCTAATGCGCAGGTGATGAGATGTTTTCTATAGGAATGTTTTCTAAAATAAATAAAATAACTACAAAGACATTAAGGTATTATGAAGATATAGGGCTGTTAGAGCCAGAATACGTAGACGAATTTACAAAATACAGATACTATACAACAGAACAATTGCCAAAATTGCATCAAATAATCACCTTAAAACAAATGGGCATATCACTAGTTGAAATAAAAGAAATAATAGAAAAGCCTGAAGAAGTGGAAAGGATTTTAATAAACAAAGAAAAAGAGATATTAGATGTAATGAGGAATGAAGAATATAAGCTTATTAAACTACGTAATTACCTTAAAAACTTAAAAGGAGAAGTCGATATGAATAATGTAATTATTAAGTCTCTACCAAAAGTTAAAATTGCTTCTATGAGAAAAGTATTAAAGAATTATGATGAGCTTTTCAATTTGTTTCCAAATGTAATGGCTGGAGAAATGATGAAATCAGGGTGTACATGTATGGTTCCAGACTATTGTTTTAATATATATCATGATGGTGAATATAGAGAAACAGATATGGATGTTGAGATGTGTCAGGCGATAAATGACCTAAAAGAAGACACAGATTTATTAAAATTTAAAGAAATAGACGAAGTTGAAAATGCAGTTTGTATATTGCATAATGGACCATATTCAACATTAGGAAAAACTTATGCAGATGCATTTAAATGGATACAAGATAATAAATATGAAGTAATAGGGCATTTTAGGGAATCTTATATAGATGGTATATGGAATAAAGAAAATGAAGAAGATTGGTTAACAGAAATTCAGATACCCGTGAAACATATTTTATAATAAATTAAAATAATATATAAGTAATTAAGTAAGGTCTGTCTAAATAAAAAGATAGACCTTATTTTTATATTTAATATATTTTACTAGATTTTTATGTATTTAAATATGCAATTTAAAATAGAGTTTTATACAACTAAGCTTAGAAAAACTGGTCTAACATAAGAAATACAATTAATTGTTTAATTTTAATTAATTAATGATAAGATATGAAAATATACAACTTTATAAATAAAATATATTGATATTTTATTTATAAAGTTGTATATTTTCGTTGAGGTGATAAAGTGGAAAAATATAAAGTATTAACTGATAAAGTAAAACAAGTATTTAATGGATTTTATATTGATTATGAAAATGAAGATTTACCATATATAGATTTAGATAGAACTGACAAGATAATACTAAATGAAAGGTATTTTAAAATAGATAGTTTTCCTAAAACGATGGATAAGGAATCTCCACATAGTATCCTTGATGTATTTTGGGATTTAGATAAAGTAAAGGATAAGTATTTTATACAGGAAAATAAGTTTTTAAGAGCACTATTAATTATAATGAGTTACAGTAAAGAAATAATAATTGTAAGTGAATATTTTGTAAGTGAAAATAAAAAACATATAAAAAGAGTACTAAGTAAAAAGGAGAGTACATATCTAGAACAATTAAGCGATACCTTATTTGATTTTAAAGAAATAGGGTATAATTACTATATAATTGATGCTCTTATGAAGTTGGCACTAAGAGAAAGAGTTTATCTCTCTATATATATGTTGGATTTGGGAATAGGATTAGAAATAAATGGATTATTTAGCAATGTATATATAGGGTTAAATGGAAGTATAGATATAGTTAAGTATATTTGCAATGTAGAGGGCTTGTATGTAAGATAGATTATCAATTGTATAAAATAGTAATTTTAAGAATAGTAGGTGATTGTATGGAAATATTTGCAATAGGTCATTCAAATTATCCATTTGATAAGCTTATTAATATGATAAAAAAATATAATATAAACTGTGTAGTTGACATTAGAGAAACACCATATTCTAAATATAATATTCAGTATAATAGGGAGGCATTCAATGAATCCCTGAGAAAGGCTGGATTTGTATATATATACATGGGCAAGGAATTTGGGGCAAAAAGAACTAATAAAGATGTATATACAAAAGAAGGTTATGCAGATTTTGAAGAGGTAATAAAGGAAGAAGTATTTTTAAAAGGAATCGAAAGATTAAAAAAGGGATGTCAAATTGGTTATAAAATAGTTTTATTAGGTGCAATGCAAGAGCCTATAAGGTGTCATAGAAGTATTTTACTAGGAAAAATATTAAATAAAGAAGGTTTCAATGTAAAATATATAATGCATGAAGGACATTTAGCATCTCAAGAAGATATAGAAGAGTCATTATTAGATAAGTATTTTAGTGATAGAAAACAACTGAGTATTGATAATTTATTAGGAAATGCATTAACAAGAGAAGATATGATACAAGAAGGCTATAGATTAGCTAATAAAGAAATAGGATATAGAACAGAAAAAATAGGTAAGTAAAATATATGAACTACCCAAAAACTTAAACACCATTTGATAAGAAAAATTATTATAAATTTGTAACAGTTAAACATGATGTACTAGCTAAGGTTTTTATGTTAAATTAATATCATTATCTAAAAGGTTACGTTGTTTTAAATAGCACATCATGTTGTACTGTTAAAAAATAAAATCTCTAATATTACCATAATCAACTGTTCTATTAAGAGTAGGATGGCTAGATATAAATCTAACTGTAATTTTTGAGTTTAATAAACAAGGATTCGAAGTTAAAAACACTCTGTCTCCATTGACAATAGAAGTAATAGCCACTGGTAAAATATCAACAAATGTATCATATCTACTTTTAGCAATTTGATAAGGATAGTTTCCTACAAAAACAAATAGATTTAAGTCATATATATCATCAACGAACCAAGCCCATTGACCATAAACTTTGTCAATACTTACTGTACCTAAACCAAGTGTATCAAAGTATGTTGCTATAGTTAAATAAATATTTTCCATGTTTTCTAAGTATGAAACAGTATATCTTCTGAAACGTATAGGTGCTGTGGCAGAAATAGGGTAAACCATATTTACATTTAAATTATTCGCATTCAAATTAACCAAAGTATCACATCCTAAAAATAGTCTATAAGATACAATATTTAAATTGATGTGATTTTGTTACAGATATCTTATAAGATTTTATAAATGATTAGAATTAGGATACAAAGTGAATTAACAAGCCTAATAAGATATTCTACACTAATAGGTACAGGTTGGTAATAGTGTCAAATTGTTATTACAGGACTTATATGTGATAATATTATGAAATTGTTATTATTGTACAATAGTGGTACAATATTATCGAAATACAGTGATTGCGTTTGATGTCCAGCTATATTAACTGGTTAATTTAACTCATAAATATTTTAAATCTAGTATCCATAAAGAATAATAAACATAAGATAATTATAAAGATATACTGTGTTCAAATGATATTAAACAAGATTTATATTATTTGAATACAGTATATTATAACGTTGAAAATACAATTCTAAACCTTATGATATCAATTCATAGTTTGATAAACTAATTAAAAATTAAATTTATATAAAGAGGGAAAAGAGGAAAAGGAATGTTTATAAGGAAGAATGTTATAAGATTAGCAATTCCTATAATGATAGAGCAGACATTTGTTATGCTTTTAGGGGTATTTAATACAATGATGGCAGGTCATATTGGGGAAGAGGCTGTATCTGCAGTTGGAATGGTTGATTCAATCAACAATATATTTATATCTGTATTTGCTGCGCTATCTGTTGGTGCTACTGTTGTTGTAGCTCAACAAATAGGGAAAAGAGATAATGAAAAAGTAAATGAAACTATCAAGCAAGCATTAATATCTGGTGTAATATTATCATTTACAATAACAGTATTAATGTGGATTTTTAGAACAGGTGTAATCAATTTGTTTTATGGTTCAGCAGAAGAATTGGTAAAATCAAATGCAAAACTATACATAGAGTTTACATTATTCACCTATCCATTTATTGCAACACAGCAGATAGCAAATGGTATTCTAAGGGGTTGTGGAGATGTAAAGAAACCTATGTATGTGACTATGTTTATGAATATAGTAAATGTAACATTAGGATATATACTTATATATGGTGTTGATTTAAATACTTTAGGAATAAATTTACAGACACCTTCTTATGGCATAACAGGAGCAGCTATGTCTATTGCCATAGCCAGAATAATCGGATGTATAGTTATTGTAAGGGCTTTGTTTAAAGGGAATGAATTTATATCTATAGGTAAAATATTTCCATTTAAGATTGATGTTGAAACTCAAAAATCTATATTCAATATAGGTATACCAGCAGGGGTTGAACAATTACTTTTTAATGCAGGTAAATTGATTGTTCAAATATTTATAGTTACTATGGGAACATCAGCGATTGCATCAAATGCAATAGGAATGTCAATTGCATCTATTATAAATGTAATTGGAAATGCATTGGCCTTGTCTGCTACGACTTTGGTGGGTCAATATATAGGACGGGGAGACATCAAAGGGGCTAAGAGTACTTTATTGTATCTAACTAAATTTGCAACGGTTTGCTTATTTGCAGTAGGTGCTATATTTATACCAATTGCACCATGGATTTCAAGCATGTATACTCAAAACTCGAATGTAATTGATGTATCAACACAATTGATTCGAAGTGATTGTTTAGCTATGGTAATATGGCCTATATCCTTTGTATTATCAGCAGGGCTGAAAGGTGCTGGAGATACTAGATATACAATGATGACAGCCGTAATAGGAATGTGGATTTTTAGAATTTTTACAGGTTACGTATTAGGGGTTGTATTAGAATTTGGAGTGCTAGGAATTTGGATAGGTATGTATACAGATTGGCTTGTTAGAGGAACATTATATTGTTTGAGATTAAGAGGAACGAAGTGGCTAAAACACAAAGTTGCATAGAATATATAAAATCACTTTTAGATAGTAAATTCTATTTAAAAGTGATTTTTTATTTAGAGAATATCATAATTATAAGTATGATATATAGAAAAATTAAAATATGTAAATTAAGTATATAATTATATGGACACTATAAATTATATACTGTAGAGAATTACATAATTTGGCGACAAATATTAGAAATATATATCTATATTTAATAATATATATGGGTATATTATTAAATATAAAAAATATTAGATATTTATTTAATAATAAAGGTGGGTATTTTTATGATAAATAAAATAGGAAAAATAACTCTCTATGTAAATAATCAAGAGGATGCAAAATTGTTTTGGACAGAAAAATTAAATTTTGTGGTAACTTATGAAAAAGAAATGGGTCCAGATATGAAATGGGTGGAAGTAGCACCAAGTAAAAATGAATTTACAACATTTGTATTGTATGATAAAAATCTGATGATGAAGCAAAATCAAGATGTAAATTTATTGCATCCATCAATAATTTTAAGTACAAGAGATATTCATGGAACTTATGAACAGATAGCAAAGAATAAAGTTGAAGTAGGGGAATTAATGGAGATGCCTTATGGAAGAATGTTTTCTTTTAAAGACCAAGATGGAAATTCTTACTTAGTCAGAGAAGATAAATAATTTTGTAAAGTGTTAAATTTACTCAATATCTGATATAATTAGATACAATAATTATTATAATTTAGTATTAAACGATAATTATATAATTAAAAATCAATTGTAAAATTTGAGTAGAGGTGATAAAATGTTTAAGAAAATGGCAGTACTAAAAGATATAGCAACTAAAATAGGACGTAAAAAAGCGTATGAATTATTAGAAATGGTTGAAGGTAATGACGCTTTTGTAGCTGAAGTAAAAATAAAAAAGAATGGGATTGAATCTAAAAAAGAAGAAATCATGTTAAAAGATAATCAAAAAATAATATTAGAGTATATAGAAGGTTAATTTTTAGATACATATATAATTAAATAATACTGATTTTTAAAGATGAGTTATGAAAACTCATCTTTTTTATTTTTTCATAACCTTGTTTTATATTTAATATATATTTTATCCCTTAGAGTTGCTGAGATATAAAAAGTACTGATATAATAAAAGAATGGATATAAATGTAATATTTTACAGAAAAGAGGGGTATTATGCTTGAAATAAAAAATCTTTCCTTTAATGTTGAGTCTAACAATGAGGAGCTAGGAATAATAAATGATGTTAGCCTTTCATTTGAAAAAGGCAAACTTATTGTTATCACAGGACCAAATGGTGGAGGAAAATCCACAATTGCTAAGCTTATTATGGGAATTGAAAAAGTCACTAGCGGTCAAATACTTTTAGATGGAGAAGATATAACTAATCTTAGCATCACAGAAAGAGCAAAAAAAGGAATAGGATATGCATTTCAACAACCACCAAGAATAAAAGGTATGACAGTTGAAAACCTGCTTACTCTTGCTCATGGAAAACCATTGTCTACTGATGTGTGTTGTCAATATCTTACAGATGTTGGATTGTGCTCAAAAGACTATTTAAATCGTGAAGTTGATAACTCTCTTTCTGGAGGGGAAATGAAAAGAATCGAGATAGCAACTCTTTTTGCTAGAGATTTAAAGGTTTCTATATTTGATGAACCTGAAGCAGGTATAGACCTTTGGAGTTTTGGAAAGCTTAATGAAAGTTTTAAGAAAATTCATGGGGAATCTGACCAAACTATAATCATAATTTCTCACCAAGAAAGAATACTAGAGTTAGCTGATGAAATAATTGTTTTACAAGATGGTTCAGTAAAAAGCCATGGAACAAAAGATGCTATATTACCTGAAATCATGTGCCAAGTTAATTCAAACTGTGAATTAATGAAAGATATGAATTAATTAGAAAGGAAGGCAAATTAAATGAACAAAATAGACTTAAATCTTTTAGAAAAAGTTGCTGAACTTCGTGGAACTCCATTAGGAGCATACAATATACGTAAAAATGGACAAGGTATAGAAAGACATTCAACTGAAAATGTAACTATAGCTCCAAAGACTGATAAACCTGGAATTGATATTATAGTAAAACCAAACACTAAAGGAGAAAATGTTCATATACCAGTAATAGTAACAGAAGCTGGTGTACAAGACATGGTTTATAATGATTTTGAAATTGGAGAAAATGCAGATGTTGTTATAATTGCTGGTTGTGGTATACATAATTGTGGTAATGATGACAGTGAACACAATGGAATACATAGATTCTTCTTACATAAAGGAGCTCGTCTAAAATATGTGGAAAAACATTATGGCGAAGGTGATGGAGAAGGAAAAAGAATTTTAAATCCAGTTACGATTGTTAATATGGGTGAAGATTCATATTGTGAAATGGAAACAATTCAGATTAAAGGCGTTGATTCAACTAAAAGAGAAATGGATGCCACTTTAGGTAAAGGAGCAAAGATAGTTGTATTTGAAAAGTTGTTAACTCATGGAAATCAAGTTGCAGAATCTAATATGAAGGTTATATTGGAAGGTGAAAATTCTTCTGCTCAAGTAATTTCTCGTACAGTTGGTCAAGACAACTCTAAACAAAAATTTAATCCTTGTGTTATTGGGGATTCTCTTTGCTCTGCACATGTTCAATGTGACTCAATAATTATGGGAAATTCTCAAATTAGTGCTATACCTGAAATTGCTGCAAACCATCCAGATGCTCTTTTAGTACATGAAGCAGCAATTGGAAAGATTGCAGGAGACCAAATTTTAAAGATGATGACATTAGGACTTACAGAAGAAGAAGCAGAACAACAAATACTAAATTGTTTTTTAAAGTAAGTCCAAGTTTTTATTTAATTTAATATAATTAATATAGTATAATATAATGAATAAGTCTAAAATTTTTTTATTTTTAGACTTATTTTCTTTATGTAAGATAAAACTATTAGAGAAATTATACTGTAATTAGGATGTGGAATAAATGAAAAACTTACTTATAAGAAATGGCACAATAATATCTCCAAAAGATGGTATCAAATTTGAGAAAAGAGATATCTTGGTTTTACATGGAAAGATATGTGATATTGGATTAAATCTTAAAGAAATGATAAGAAAAGAAAAAATACTCATAAACAAAGAGTTTGAGATAATAAATGCTAACAACATGTATATTTCTCCTGGATTTATAGATGTTCATACCCATTGTTATAAGAGAAAATTACCTACAGGTATGGATTCTGATTCAATTGGAATTGAAAAAGGTTCAACAGTTATATTTGATGCAGGTACAGCAGGTCCTGTAAATTACTACGATTTTAAGAAAAAATATATGGATGAATGTAAGACTGAAGTGTATTCATTTTTAAATGTAACTAATGAGGGATTAAATATATTGAATGAATCAACATCTTTAGATGTTATAAATTTTGATAACATTGAGTCTATTGTAGAAAAAAACATGGAAAAGATAAAAGGTATAAAAGTAAAAGCAAGTAAATTTCAATCTAGTACAGATGGTATAGATATAATTAAGAAGTCAAAGCAAATTGCAGAAAAGTTAAATTTACCATTAGTGGTATATATAGGGGAGTATCCATCATATATAGATGAAGTAATGAATATTTTGGGAAAGGGAGATGTAGTTACGCCTGTATATGGAAATAGCACAAATGGAATATTTAATGAATCTGGCAGTTTGAGAGAATCTGTATTAAATGCAAAAGATAAAGGTGTATTATTTGATGTATGCCATGGATTAGAGCAGTTTGATTTTGAAGTCTTTAAAAAAGCAGTAAATCAAGGATTAGAGCCAGATTTAATAAGTACAGATATGCATATAAAAAATATGAAAGATATACATTATTCTCTTTTAAATGTTGTAAATAAAATCATGGAACTTGGTATACCTCTAGAAAAATGTATAGAAAAAGTAACTGAATATCCAACAAAAGTTTTTAATTTGCAAGGAAGTCAAGGGAGGATAAAAATTGGTGGAGAAGGTGATTTTACAATATTTACAATAGATGATAGTGAAGAAATTATAACAGATTATAATAATAATGAACTAATGCTAAATAAAAAATTGAACTTACAATATACTATAAAATCATGGATGAAAAGTAGTGAAGTTTATAGACATTCGTATGATGGCACTGTAATAAATTAAGTTATATTGAAAAAAAAGGAAAAATATGTTTAAATTAGTATATATTGGATAAATATGTAATGGAACAATAATTATAATTTTAGGGGAGGTATTTTAGTATGAAAGCATTTGTTGATAAAGATGTATGTGTAGCTTGTGGAGCGTGTATAGGAACATGTCCAGACGTTTTTAGTATGAGTGATGAAGGACATTCAGTTGCAATTGAAGGAGAAATACCAGCAGAATTACAAGATTTATGTAAAGAAGCAGAAGAAGGATGTCCAGTTTCAGCTATAACAGTTAAATAAGACTGTTTAGATTTAGTTTCAAGACAACATATAAGATTTGATTATTATTTAAGCTATAGTATTAGATTAAGATTCTATTACTATAGCTTTTTAAAATATATAAACTCAAAAGATAATATATTATTTTTATAAAAAGTGGAGGACTTATATATGAAGAAAAATTATGAAATAGTGCTGTTTGACCTAGATGGAACACTTACAGACCCTAAAGAAGGAATAACAAAGTCTATTCAATATTCTTTAAATAGTTTTGGTATAGAAGAAGAATTGGATAACTTAGAACAATTTATAGGGCCACCCCTACATTCTACTTTCAAAGACTATTATAAATTTGAAGATGAAAAGGCAACAGAAGCTGTTGAAAAATATAGAGAATACTTTTCTGACAGAGGAATATTTGAAAATAAAATCTATAAAGACATAAAGGAGACTTTAAAAATACTTTATGAGAATGGGAAAACATTATTATTAGCTACTTCTAAACCAACAGTTTTTGCAGAAACCATACTTAAATATTTTGGTATAGATAGTTATTTTAAATATATCGCAGGTAGTAACCTTGATGGTACAAGAGTAAATAAAAATGAAGTTATAGAATATGTGTTAGATTTGTGTGGTGTAACAGATAAAGATAAGGTCATTATGATTGGTGATAGAAAATACGATATAATTGGAGCTAATAAAATAGGTGTAGATTCTATAGGGGTATTGTATGGATATGGTTCTTTTGATGAAATTAGTAAGAGCAATCCTACCTATATTGTCGAAAGTGTTAAATCTATAAAAGATATTTTGCTATAAATATCTTTTATAGACAAAAACAATACAAAATGGTGTAGCATATTTAAAAATATGATATTATAATTAAGGAAGCCATTTAAAAAAGAGGAGGATGCACTTGAAATGAAATCTATTTTAATCATGGGTGGAAGCGACTTCATAGGTTCTGCACTTGCTAAGCGTTTAATTAAATGTGGGTATCAAATAGATATACTTACGAATGGTAAAAAGGAAATAGATTATAAAGGATTTAGAGAGCACTTAATTTGCGATAGAAAAGTACGCAAAGATATGGAAAACATTATCAATGGAAGACAGTACGATTACATATATGATATGACAGCATATACAAAAGAGGATGTTGGTAATCTTATTGATTTTGTGAACTTAGATAGCTTAAAAAAATACATAGTATTGTCAGCAGGAGCCGTATACAAAGATAGTGGAAGAAATGTAAAAGAAGATAATGAAAAAGGTGAAAATGAAAACTGGGGTAAATATGGACTTAACAAAAAAGAAACAGAAGATTTTGTTATAAATAGTTCTATACCATATATAATTATTAGGCCAACTTATATATATGGTGAAAATAATAATTTGTATAGAGAATACTATTTCTTTGAAAAAATAGAAAAAAACGAAAAAATACCAGTACCTAAAGGAAAACAAGTAAGCAATCAATTTATATATATTGGGGATTTAGTAAAAGTGTTAGAAAGTGTAATGAAAAATTCTCATGTGAGAGAAGCGTATAATGTAACAAATCCACAGTTAATATCTTGGGATGAACTTATATATACATGTGGAGAAGTTATTGGGAAGGAACCTATTATAAAATATGTAGACATGGAAAAAGTTGAGTTTAGAGAGAGAACTTACTTCCCGTTTAGAAATATAGACTTTAATCTAGATATAAATAAGCTTATTGAACATGGTCTTTATATACCAAATGTTTTATTAAAAGAAGGCCTTACAACAACATATAAATGGTTCTTAGCCAATAAACCAAAATTACATGATAGAAAAATGGATAAAGTTGAGTCTGTAATGCAAATAGTTTAAGATAATAAATAAGTAGGTAGATACTTTGAAATTAAAGATAAAGCGTTTTTTAAAATTTTTTATATTGATATTTGTTTTAATTTTTATATACTCAGTTGCAATAGAACCGAGTCTATTAATTGTGAAAAAATATAATATAAATGAAGATGGAAACATGATTAAAGAAGATATAGTAAAAAATGAGAATGAGATTATAAAAGTAGTTCAGATTTCAGATACTCAAATAGGCAGTTTTTATTCGACTAATAAACTTAAAAAAGTAGCTAATAAGGTGAATGCCTTAAATCCAGATATATTAGTATTTACTGGAGATTTAATTGATTATTCTAATAAAAATCCAGATATAGATGAAATTACAAAGATTTTATCTAGTATGAATGCAAGGTTAGGAAAGTTTTCAGTATTTGGTAATCATGATTATATGTATAAACTTCCTAGGTATTATAGACAAATTATGAAAAACTCTAACTTTCATCTTTTAGTTAATGAAAATAAGAAAATAAGACTTGAAGACAATAAGTATATTAATATACTTGGATCTGATGAGATATTAAATGGTAATCCAAATATACGAGATTTGGAAAGCAAAACTGATTATAATAGTTTTAATTTATTATTAGCACATGAACCAGATTTGGTAGATATGCTCAGTAAAGATACAATGAATTTAGTTTTATCTGGACATAGTCATGGTGGTCAAATAAGGTTGCCTTTCAAGGGTGCTTTAGTTACTCCTCCATATGGAAGGAAATACACTAAAGGATTTTATGATATAAAGGGAAATCATCTATATGTGAGTTCTGGTCTTGGAAGTACAAAGTTGCCATTTAGATTTTTTAATGTACCAGAGATAGTCGAATTTAATATTCTAATCTAGTATAAAATATTGTTTTTATGAAATATAGAGGGATAGAAATTTTAAGAATAAATTGAGTTAAGAATATAAAAAGTTTAAGTTATAGTTAATACATTTATTAGAATTGATAATAATATTAATAACTATTAAAATATAGATATAAAAAATAATAAAAATATAAAAGATTATAATATAGCAAGATTGTATCAATTATAAATAGAGAGTATTTATAATTAATACAATCTTGTGTTTCTTTATATAAAGATATTAATTTTTATACAATGTATGAAAATGATTTAATGTTATATTTAAATTACTTTAAATAAATATTTTTTATATTTTCCTTATCCCATATAAAAAGTTTTTCTGAATTATTTAAAGCTCCAAATACATTTCTTTTAAAATCTGGCATTTCTTTATTTAAATTCGCAATAAGGTTTTTTATGTATTCTCTCCTAGTATGGCCATTTGCAGGACATGGGTTTGCTATGATAGGATAGTTACACTCCTTTGAAATCTTCTTAGTCATATATTCTTCTATGTAAATCATTGGTCTTATAACAGTTAAATCTTGTCTATCTAAGTATGTTTTTGGCGAAAAACAATTAACTCTTCCTTCATAAAACATAGACATTAAAAATGTCTCAATAGCATCATCCTTATGGTGTCCAAGAGCTACTTTGTTGCACCCAAGTTTCTTTGCGTTGTCATTTAAAGCACCTCTTCTTAAATTAGCACATAGTGCACAAGGATTTTTTTCTTTTCTTATATCAAATACAATTTCTTTTATATTAGTTTGAAATTCATAAAAAGGTACATTTATTTCCTCACATAATTTGTTTAATGGTGATTTATCAATTCCACCAGTATTTAGTGTTACAGCTATTAATTCAAACTTTTGTGGAGAAAATCTTTGATAATTTTTAAGGATATGAAGTAATGTCAAACTATCTTTTCCACCAGAAAGACCAACTGCAATTTTATCATTTTCTTGTATCATATCAAAGTCTTGTATAGCCTTACGAGCTTTACTAAGAAGTTTTTGCATAGACATTTTTAGCACCATCCTTTATTTGAAAATATAAACTTAAGAATAACTTAAGGTTTACTTATAAAATACTTAAAACTTATACTCTAAAATTAACGTTAATAAACATAACGAAGGAGACGATTCAACCATGAAAAAATTAAAATTGATGTTAGGCATTATAGTAGTAGTATTTATAAGTATGTTTATAGTTAAAGATAAAATTCTGAAAGATGAAGAACCAACTAGAACTGCTCAATTTGCTTCATCTCAAGATGTTGAAACAGATTCTCAGAAAAAAAATCACTCAAATAGTATAGCAGATAATATATTATTGGTAAACAAGACAAATGAACTTAGTAAAGATTATATGCCGAAAGACATTACTAAGGTAAATATAGAATTTGTTCCAGAAGCTACTGAAGAGGAAAAACAAATGGCAGGAGAACCTGCAAAAGCAGTAGAAGACTTAGTTAGACAAGCTAATGAAGAAGGAATACAGTTTTTAGGGTCTTCAGCATATAGGTCTTACGAGACTCAACAAGATACTTATACAAGAAGAGTAAATTCTCAAGGTCAGGAAAAAGCTGATGCATATGTAGCAAAACCTGGACATAGTGAACATCAATCTGGACTGTGTATTGACTTGACAAATCCAGAGAGATGGTTTGTTGGAAGTACAAAAGAAGCTATATGGTTGGCAGAAAATGCTCATAAATTTGGATTTATAATAAGATATCCTAAAGGTAAAGAAGATATAACAGGTACAGCATATGAGCCATGGCATATTAGATATGTGGGTAAGGATGTTGCTGAGGAAATTTATTCAAAAGGGTTAACCTTGGAAGAATATTTGCAAAACAAATAATAAAACAACATAACATAAATTGTATGATATTACTAAATGTAATATAAATAAATTTGATACTAGACTACTTTAAGTATAGTATAATTTTAGATGAGTAAAAACTATATTAAAGTAAGTTAGGATGTGAAAAAGTGAAAGATACAATTCTTGTTGTGGATGATGAAAAGGAAATAAGAGACCTTGTAGAGATATACCTTTTAAATGATGGATATAATGTAATTAAGGCTAAAGATGGACAAGAAGCTTTAGATATTTTAGAAAAAGAAAATATTCATCTGATGGTATTGGATATAATGATGCCAAAGATGGATGGGATAGAAGTTTGTAGAAGAGTTAGAGTAAGTTTAAATATACCAATACTTATGTTGAGTGCCAAATCAGAGGATATGGATAAGATACAAGGAATAATGACAGGTGCAGATGACTATCTAACAAAGCCATTTAATCCACTTGAACTTACTGTGAGAGTAAAAGCATTACTTAGAAGAGCGTATTATTTTAGTGGTACTAACAAAGAAAATAAAGATGTCATAGAAGTTGGAGTGGTATTAATAGATAAGGAAAAGCATAGTGTAACAGTAGCTGGAAAGGATATATTTTTGACATCGAGAGAATTTGATATCTTGTATTTACTAGCAAATAATAAAGGTAGAGTATATAGTACAGAAGAGATATTTGAAAAAGTATGGAAAGAACAATACTACCAATCTAACAATACTGTAATGGTTCATATGAGTAGGATAAGAGATAAAATTGAAAAGTATACAGATGGAGAAAAAATAATTCATACTGTATGGGGGGTAGGATATAAAATTGAAAAATAAGAGTGTATTAAATTATATGTTTCGTCCTATAGTAGACTTTATAATAAGCTGTATTATAACCCTAATTATTATGTTAACAAGTGCATATATAATAAAGATATTATATATAAGAACTACTTTATCTACAATTAATTACTTTATGCTTAGTTTAAGAAATATTAGATCTGTTATAGGAGACAGCACATTATATTCAGTTTTATTTCTGACAGCATCATTATCAATTTATTCATTAATGTCATACAAGAGAAATAAAAAACTTGTAAATTTTCTAAAAGATACTGATAACAAAAATAAAAAACTAGAAATTATCATGGATGCTGTAAACTCAATGGAGGAAGGCGATTTAGAAAAAAGTATAGATATTGAGTATGAGTCAAATGGATTAAGTGATAAAAAAATTGATGAGATTGATGAACTTGCAAATAAAATCAATAGTATAGTTTATCAACTTAGAAATATAACTGTTGAAGAAAGACAGGCTCAACAAACTAAGACAGATTTAATAACAAATGTTTCACATGACCTAAGAACTCCTTTAACCTCAATAATGGGTTATCTAGGATTGATAGAAGATGGTAAGTATAAAGATGAAGTTCAGTTGATGTATTATGTTAATATTGCATATGAGAAATCAAAAAGTTTAAATATACTTATAAATGATTTATTTGAACTTACAAAAATGCAAAATAATACAATAAGATTAAAAAAAATAGACATAAACTTGGTAGAGCTATTAAGCCAAATAGTATCTCAACTTGGATTTTATTTTAAAAAAGAATTTATGGTTAGTAGAGTTAATTTCAATGAAGAAAAATTAATTATAAATGCTGACCCAAATAAATTGGTGAGAGCTTTTGAAAATCTTATAACCAATGCTATGAAATATGGAAAAGAAGGAATTTATGTGGATATAGTAACAGCAAAAAAAGGAAATATGGCTATTGCAAAAGTTATAAATTATGGAGAACCCATTCCAGTATTAGATTTACCAAATATATTTGATAGATTCTATAGAGTTGAAAAATCAAGAAATAGCAATGATGGAGGTTCTGGATTAGGTCTTGCAATTACAAAAAATATTGTGAATTTACATGGTGGGGAAATTACTGTTTCAAGTAATATACATCAAACTGTATTTGAGGTACAACTACCAATAATACAAGAAACTGTGTAATAAGATAAAAGTATGATTTAGATACACAAATATTTATAGCATAAAGTGTTTACAAAAATAAAAAAGTAATATATAATTTAAGTCAGTTTAATAAGATACTTATCAAGAATTAGGGGAGAGAGTTAGCTCAGCGATCCTATACCAACCTTTTATTAGGTGGTCCTGCTAACAACGATGAGATGATTGGAAATAATATACTCTTCTTATCAATAGTGGATAGGGGGAGTTTTTTTATAGATTTAAAGTAATAAATTTTTAAGTGATGATGGAGGATTCAAAAATGGAAAAAGTAGAAAGTTTTAAATTAGATCATACAAAAGTTAAAGCTCCTTTTGTGAGAAAGTGTAGTGTACTTGATGGAGTTAAAGGAGATAAAATAACTAAATTTGACTTGAGATTTTTACAACCAAATGTAGAAAGCTTTGGAACTGCTGCTATGCATGGTTTAGAACATTTATTAGCAACTTATTTAAGAGAGACATTAGATGGAGTGATAGATTTATCTCCAATGGGGTGCAGAACAGGATTTTATTTAATATTATGGGGAGATATAGATGCTAAAACAGTTAAAGATGGCTTAGAAAAGGCATTAAAGAAAGTAATTGAATCTGATAAAATGCCAGCTGCTACAGCTTTAGAATGTGGAAATTATAGAGACTTATCTTTATTTGGAGCAAAAGAATATGCAAAAGATGTTTTAGATAAAGGATTTTCTCTTAATATATATGGAGAATAATGTAATTGAAAGAGAACGTATAAGCATAAATCAAAGTGAGGTTCTAAGGTATTTACAATATAAAGGACAAGAAATAGATAAAGAACTTAAAGAAACTATTGATGAATGTATAGAAATAGCCAAAAACAAGATAAATCCTAGATATATATCTAGGATTTATCCTATCAAAATAAATAAAGATAAGATTGTAGAACTAGAGGGAACAAATTTAACCTTAAAAAGTAAGGATATATATGAACTTCTAAAAGACTGTGATGAATGTGTAATTATGGCAGCTACTTTGGGAATAGAGGTAGAAAAGGAAATAAAAAGATACTCTTACTCAGACTTAACAAGAGGACTAATAATTGATTCATGTGGAACAACAGCAATAGAAGAAGTATGCGATATTGTTCAAAATGATATAGAAAAGGTTTTTTTAAAACAAAACAAATTTATAACTATGCGATATAGCCCAGGATATGGGGACTTACCAATAGAGAAAAATATAGATATATTAAATGTTTTAAATGCTCAAAAACAAATAGGACTCACAATTACATCAAATGGGATTATGATACCAAGAAAATCAGTAGTAGCTATTATAGGCATTTCTAATTTGAAAATAGATAAATCAAAGAAAGAAAAATCGTGTGAAAATTGTAAAAACTACAGAAATTGTACATATAGAAAAGGAGCGAATTCTTGTGGAAATAAGACAATATCTAAAGGATAATATATTAATATTTGATGGTGCAATGGGAACAATGCTTCAACAAAAGGGGTTAAAAATAGGTGAAAATCCAGAAGTATTTGGTCTTCAAAATCCAGAAAAACTTATAGAGATACATACATCATATTTAGAAGCAGGCTCAAATGTAATTCTTACAAATACTTTTGGGTGTAATGAATTAAAATTAGATAGTGAATATACAGTAGAAAAAGTTATTGACAATGCTATTTTAGTAGCTAGAAAAGCTATAGAAAATGTAGATAACACTAAACCTAGATATGTAGCACTAGATATTGGTCCTATAGGAGAAATGTTAGAGCCTATGGGAACTTTAAGCTTTGACAGAGCATATGAGATATTTAAAAGACAAGTATTACAGGGAGTTAAATCTGGAGCTGATGTAATAGTAATAGAGACTATGATGGATTTATATGAAGCTAAAGCAGCCGTTTTAGCGGCTAAAGAGAATTCTGACTTACCTGTTTTCTGTACTATGACATTTGATGAGAGTGGGAGAAGTTTTACTGGATGTATGCCAGAAAGTATGGTTGCCACAATAGAAGGTCTGGGAGTTGATGCAATAGGAGTAAACTGTTCATTAGGTCCTAAACAGCTTTTGCCAATAGTCAAAAAAATTGTGTCAAGAGCTTCAATACCTGTAATGGTTCAAGCAAATGCAGGTTTACCAAATATAGTTGATGGAGAAGCTATCTATGATGTTGATGCAAAGGAATTTTTTGAGGGAGTCAAAAAATTTGTTGAAGCTGGAGCAACTATAATAGGCGGGTGTTGTGGCACAAATCCAAGCTTTATAAAAGAAATATCTGAAAATATAAGTTCTGTTAAAAAGGGAAGTACCGAAAAGATTGATAAATGTGTAGTTTGTTCGCCCTCAAAATTTGTGGAAGTAGAATCACCTACAGTTGTCGGAGAAAGATTAAATCCAACTGGTAGAAAATCTTTACAAGAAGCTTTAAAAAATGAAAATTTAGATTATGCAATAAATTTGGGGTTGGAACAAGTAAGTGCTGGTGCACAAATATTAGGCGTGAATGTTGGTTTGCCAGAAATAAATGAAAAGAAATTAATGCCAAAGTTGATAAAAGAGATTCAAGCAGTAGTAGATACACCATTACAAGTCGATTCTTCCAATGTAGAGGCTTTAGAACAAGGTCTTAGATATTATAATGGTAGAACAATTGTAAACTCTGTAAACGGCAAAGAAGAGTCCTTAGAAAGTATATTACCAATAGTTAAAAAGTATGGTGCATGTGTGGTTGGTCTTGCATTAGATGAAAAAGGTATACCTAAAAGAGCTGAGGAAAGATTTGAAATAGCAAAAAAAATAGTTGATAGAGCAGTTTCTTATGGAATAAAACCAAAAGATATATTTATAGATTGTTTATCACTAACTGTTTCAGCACAACAAGAGGAAGCAATAGAAACTATAAGAGCCATAACAATGGTTAAGACATTAGGGGTAAAAACTATACTAGGTGTTTCAAATATTTCATTTGGACTTCCAAATAGAAAAGCACTTAATGCTTCTTTTTTAACGCTAGCTTTAGGAGCAGGGCTTGACTTAGCAATTATAAATCCAAACGAATATAGTATGATGGAGGCTATTAATTCTTTTAGAATCTTAAATAATACAGATAAAGGCTGCGTAGATTATATAAATCAATATAGTAATATGAATAATTCAAAACAGTCTGATTCCACTATTAAAGCTAATAAAGACTTATCACTAGATGTTTTAGTTGAAAGGGGATTAAAAGAAGAAGCCAAAAATGAAACGTTGAATCTTTTAAAAGAGAAGGATGAAAATTATATATTAGATAAAATTTTAATTCCAGCTCTTGATAGAGTAGGAAAGAAATATGATAGTGGAGACATCTTTTTACCACAACTTATTCAATCAGCAGAAACAGTGAAAACTGCACTAAATACAATAAAAGAAACCTTAATAAGTAGAAGTAGTGATAATGTATCTAAAGGAAAAATAATAGTTGCTACAGTAAAAGGAGATATTCATGATATTGGAAAAAATATAGTAAAAATAATGCTAGAGAATTATGGATATGAAGTTATAGACTTAGGAAAAGATGTTCCAATTGAGGAAGTAGTAGAGGTTGCTAAAAAAAGAGATATAAAGTTAGTAGGGTTAAGTGCACTTATGACTACAACTGTTCAAAGTATGAAAGATACAATTCAAGCATTAAGAGATAATGAAATAAATGCAAAAGTATTTGTAGGTGGTGCTGTTTTGACAGAAGAATATGCTGAGGAAATGGGAGCTGACTATTATTCAAAGGATGCAAAATCTGCTGTTGAGATAGCAAAGCTAAATTTTTAGCATGTAAATCGAAATAAAGGTTTTACTAAATAGGATATTTTATATATAATATAAATATAAGTTTTAGAAACTTATGTCCAAAATAATAGGAATTAATCTATAATAATGAGATTAATTAATATAAAAAAATATTTATCATCAACATTAAAAAGGGCTGGGAAGTCTGGTATAACTTCCGTCAGCCCTTTTTAGTATAAAAACACTTAAAAAGCCCAATTGCCATCTTTAAAAATCTGTATATGTTTTCCATCATGAGTTTCTCCGACAATATCCATATCTGAAGAACCAACCATAAAGTCAACATGTGTTAGACTATCATTTACTCCATACTCATCTAATTCTTCATCTTTCAAATCATTTCCACCATCTAAGCAAGTCTTATATGCAGAACCAATTGCAAAGTGGCAAGAAGCATTTTCATCATATAAAGTATTATAAAAAATAATATTTGTATCAGATATTGGAGAGTTATATGGAACAAGAGCAACCTCTCCTAGATAATGAGAACCCTCATCTGTTTCAATAAGTTTCTTTAATGTTTCTAGTCCCTTTTCAGCAGAGAAATCTACTATTTTACCATCCTTGAAAGTTAAAGAGAAATTATCAATTATATTTCCTCCATAAACAAGGGGTTTAGTACTGTATACAGTTCCATTGACTTTAAACTTGTGTGGCATTCCAAAAATCTCTTCAGTTGGAATGTTAGGATTAAAACTTACTCCGTTAGGGTCTTTAGATGCTCCACTTAACCAAATATGACCTTTTGGTAAATCTAAAGTTAAATCAGTTTTTGAAGATTTATACTTTAAAGTTTTAAAATTACTTTCATTTAAAAAATCCATTTTAGACTTTAGATTTTCATTATGTTCTTTCCATGCTTTTATAGGGTCTTGTCCAGCAACTCTTGAACACTTAAATATGGCATCCCATAATTTATCTATTGCTTCATCTTCTGATAAACTTGGAAATACTTTTTTTGCCCAATCTTTTGTTGGTACAGAAACTATGCTCCATTTACATTTATCTGTTAGCGTATAAGAACGCCACTCTTTTAAAGCCTTTCCAGAAGCTTTTTGAAAGTTAGCAACTTTCTCAGGGTCAACATCTTTTAATAAATCAGGGTTTTGAGCATATACTGATAAAAATGCTCCACCTTCTTTAGCTATATCTACATATTGATCTGCTGTCCATTTTGGAAACTCATGAAATGCTTCGTTTGGAGCATATAAATATTTAATGAGAGTACTTTCTTCATCAGACCATTCTATATATACATTTTTAGCTCCACATTTATATGCTTCCCTCAGTGCATTTCTTGCAAAATCAGCACATTCGATTGGTGATTTTATAAGTAAAGTTTGACCTGGCTGTATGTTAACTCCGACCTTAATTGCTAACTCAGCATATTTTTCTAAATTTTTATTGAAATCCATATCTATCCTCCTGTATTTTTAACATTAAATAACTTATAAATATTATATCATTACTTAGATTTTGGGTCATATTTAAAATATTTATACTTAATAGACTGAGAAATAAAAAATATGTATTCTAATTAAAATAGATTGTTTAGATATATAATTGTAACTAAGACGTTATTTTTTGTTGATAATAGTATTAAAGTAGAAATAAAAATACTTTTTTAGTGAAAGGCTATACAAGAATACCGAAAAAAACTTATAATATAATAATGAGATAGATATTTATAATGAAATAAAAAATTTTCTGGCAAAGCTTATATATGTTTAAATATAGTAGTTTATATATTATGAACAGAAGATTTCAGTTAGGAGGGCATAAATGGAGCTTTATGAAGCCATTTTTTATAGAAAATCTGTAAGAAATTTTTCCAGTACAAAACTAAAAAAGCCATTAATGGAAGAAATAAAAAGAAGTTGTAAAAATTTAGAATACTTAAATGAAGATTTAAATATTAAAGCACATGTTGTTGATAGAGGTCATATAATACACTTTTTAATGGGGAAAGAGTGTAAAGTAAAAGCACCTCATTATATAGTAGTCACATCAGATAAGGGAAAAGACTATTTACAAAATATAGGTTTTGCTACTGAAGGTATAGTATTACGTCTTACAACATTAGGAGTAGCTACTTGTTGGCTGGAGTCCACATTAAAAAGAGAAGATATCTTGGAATTTGTAGATATTGGAAACAAAGACCCAAGAGAAGATGAAGAAGACGATTTAGATTATTTAGCTGGAATAAAAACAGAAGAAGAAGATGAAAACAAAATAGAAAATCCATATATAATAATAGCTTTTGGATATCCGGCAAAAAATGAAGATTTATTTAGGACAAGATATGCTAGACCTGATAGAAAACCAGTAAAAGATATTATAAATAAAATAAATAGAAATAGAAAATGGAAAGAAATATTAGAATTTACAAGAAGAGCTCCATCTGTGAAAAACTCTCAACCTTGGTATTTTCACAAAGATGAACGAGGTCTTCATCTATTTGAAAAGAAACCTAAGAAACATTGTGAATATATGAATAAGGTTAGCTTAGGTGTAGGTTTAAGACATTTTGATATAGCATGTATAAAAAATAAAATAGATGTTTCATATGAAAAACTTCCTATAAAGAATAAAATAGGAAAATCATATTTTATAACTGTAGTTGAACATGTAAAACCAGAAGAAGAAGAAACTCAAGATGAAAATTTAAGTTTGGAAAAAGAAGAATCACAAAATGAATAAAATTTTGAGAGGGGATAGTAGACATGTATAAGTGTGGGAAATGTAATCTTAGAGGCTGTTCAGATGGAGATATGGATAAGCTAATGAAGATATGCCCAACTAGGGAAGTTGAGTTACAAGAAAAAGCAAAAAAACTTTATGAAGAGGAAGAAAATAGAAAAATAGCTTATAATGCTGGATTAATTGAAACAGAGGGATACTGTCAATATACTAGGTTAAAAGAGATTATAGAGTTTGCTAAAAAATGTGACTATAAAAAAATTGGTATAGCATTTTGTATTGGTTTAAAAAGAGAAATGCAAACAGTACAAAAGGTATTTGAACATCATGGATTTGAAGTGTTTTCTGTTATATGTAAAAATGGAGCGATTCCTAAGACTACAGTTGGATTGAAGCCATCACAAACAATATCAAAATGTAAAGATGAAATAATGTGTAATCCAATAGGGCAAGCTTTATTTTTAAATGAGGCTAAAGTTGACCTTAATATAATTCTTGGATTATGTGTTGGTCATGATACATTAGCCATGAAATATATGGAAGCTCCTATAACAACTCTAATTGTCAAAGATAGAGTAACTGGGCATAATCCAGCTGCTGCTATATATAATGCAGAGTCTTATTTTGAAAAAAAATTATTTGATAAAGATGAAGAATAATTCAAAGACTTATTGACATAAAAAGCAATTAGTGGTTTAATTATAAAAAAGATGAAACTTTAAAATATCCTTAAGATACATAAAGTTATATAAATAAAGAAAAAATATTATGACTAAATTCCTTAAACTAGTCCAGAGAGACTAAAGGGTTATAGATAGTGTTAATATATAACCTCTAGTAAATCACCTAGAGGTTTTTGATGAGTATAAAATAAAAAATTTAAATATAATAAAGTCTTTTAAACTAGTCCAGAGAGACTGGGAAAGATATCTCATAGCTAATTAATATCAAAGTTATGTATAGATAAAATCCTTGTGCCTCTTTTGGTGTAAGGATTTTTTTATGAGGATTTAGGCTTTATTAAAAAGGAGATATAAAAATGATAAATGGTAAAGAGAAGCTAATAGTTGCAATTGATACTGACGAATTTGATAAAGCTAAAGAACTAATAGACAAATTGGAAGATAGTGTAGATATATTTAAAGTAGGACTAGAACAATATGTGGCTACAAAAGGAAAGACAATAGACTACTTAAAAGAAAAAGGTAAAAAAATATTTCTAGACCTTAAATTCCATGATATTCCAAATACTATGAAAAGTGCAGTAAGAGCTGCAGTAAGAGATAATGTTTGGTTAATGACAATTCATGTATCAGATATGGAAGGGATGAGACAATGTGCACTAGTTGCTAAAGAAGAAGCAGAGAGATTAAATATAGAAAAACCTTTGGTGGTTGGAGTAACAGTTTTAACTTCATTAAGCAACCAAGACTTACAAGATATAGGATGTAATATGACAACAGAAGAATTGGCTATAAAGAGAGCTAAATTAGCAAAAGAATCAGGAATAGATGGAGTTGTTTGCTCAGCTCAAGAAGTAGATAAGATAGTAGAGGCATGTGGAACTGATTTTATAACAGTTTGCCCAGGGATAAGACCTAAGTCAGCAGAAGTTGGAGACCAAAAAAGAGTTGTTACTCCATCAGATGCAATAAAAAGAGGAGCTCATTATTTAGTTGTTGGAAGACCTATAACAAAAGCAGAAAGTCCAAGAGAATCAGCTATTAATATTGTAAAAGAAATAGAAAATGCTTAGATAAAACATTTGGGAGGTAGCTTATATGAAGGGGAAATTAATTTTAGAAGATGGAACAGTATTTGAAGGAAAAGCATTTGGATATTTAAAGGAAGCTGTTGGTGAAGTTGTGTTTAATACTTCAATGGCAGGATATGGTGAACTACTGACAGATGCAACTTATTATGGACAAATAGTGACAATGACATATCCACTTATAGGGAACTATGGAATAAATTTAGAAGATGTTGAATCAAATAAAGTACAAGTAAAAGGACTTATAGTAAGAGAAAAAAGTGACAACCCAAATAATTTTAGATGTGAAATGGATATAGACACATATCTAAAGCAAAACAAAGTAATTGGACTTGAAGGAATAGATACAAGAGCATTGACTAAGATTATTAGAAATAATGGAACAAAAAAAGGTATTATAACTTTAGAAAATGTATCATTACAAGAAATTCAGTCTAAATTAACAGAGTGTTGCAATAAAGATTCTGTTAAAAGTGTTACAAGAAAAGAAATTGAAAATATTAAAGGGACTGGTGTTAAAGTCGTAGTTGTAGACTTTGGTGTTAAAAATAGTATATTAGACTCACTGAAAGCTTGTAACTGTGACATAATGGTAGTACCAGCAATGACTACTTCAGAAGAAATTTTAAATATAAACCCTGACTTGATATTATTATCTAATGGGCCAGGTAATCCAGAAGATATAAATGATATAGTTGAAAATATAAAGAAATTAGTAGGCAAAAAACCACTAGCAGGAATCGGTTTAGGACATCAAATTTTGGCATTAGCATTAGGTGGAAAAACTTCAAAACTTGCATTTGGACATAGAGGAGGAAATCATCCAGTTAAATGTTTAGAAACAGGAAAAGTATTTATAACTTCTCAAAATCACGGATACAATGTTTCAGAAATGCCAGAAGATACAGAGATAACTCATGTAAATTTAAATGACAATACTATAGAAGGAATGAGACATAAGGAATTACCAATATATAGTGTTCAGTACATTCCAGAATACACAACAAAAGAAGATTTAGATTGTATATTTAATAAATTCTTAGCATTAATATAGATTTAGTATTATTTACAGATAGTAAAAACCATTTAGATAAGGAGAAAAATTTATGCCTAAATTAGATAGTATAAAGAAAACTTTAGTATTAGGGTCAGGACCAATAATAATAGGTCAAGCGGCAGAATTTGACTATTCAGGAACTCAAGCATGTCAATCTTTAAAAGAAGAAGGAATTGAAGTTGTATTAATAAATAGTAATCCAGCTACAATAATGACTGATAAAGAAGTGGCAGATAAAATATATATAGAACCATTAACAATAGAATTTATAGAAAAAATAATAGAAAAAGAAAGACCAGATAGCTTACTTGCAGGTATGGGTGGACAAACAGGATTAAACTTAGCAGTTGAGCTTTATGAAAAAGGCATACTAGATAAATATGGAGTAAAAATAATAGGTACTTCAGTAGAATCTATTAAAAAAGGTGAAGACAGAGATATATTTAGAGATGTAATGAAAGAAATAAATCAACCTGTAATAGTTAGTGATATAGTTACAGATTTACAAGCAGGTCTTGATTATGCACTTACAATAGGGTATCCAGTAGTTGTAAGACCAGCATATACATTAGGTGGAACTGGTGGAGGTATCGCTGATACTGAGGAAGAATTAAGAGAGATACTTTCACATGGATTGCAATTAAGTCCAGTTGGACAAGTATTAATTGAAAAAAGTATAAAAGGTTGGAAAGAAATAGAATATGAAGTAATAAGAGATTCAAAAGGAAACTGTATAGTTGTATGTAACATGGAAAATATAGACCCAGTTGGAGTTCATACAGGAGATAGTATAGTTGTTGCTCCAACACAAACTCTAAGCAATAAAGAATGTGCGATGCTTAAAAAAGCATCTTTAGATATATTAAATGCAGTAGAAGTTCAAGGTGGATGCAATGTTCAGTTTGCATTAAACCCACATAGTTTTGAATATGCAGTTATAGAGATAAATCCAAGAGTTAGTAGATCATCAGCATTAGCATCAAAAGCTACAGGATATCCAATAGCAAAAGTTTCATCAAAAATAGCTTTAGGATATACTTTGGATGAAATAGAAAATGCAGTAACTAAAAAAACTTATGCTTGTTTTGAGCCAACTATAGACTATGTAGTTGCTAAGATACCAAAATGGCCATTTGATAAATTTAAAAAGGCAAATAGAAAATTAGGAACTAAGATGATGGCAACTGGTGAAATAATGAGTATAGGAAGTAACTTTGAAGCTGCTATTCTTAAGGGAATAAGATCACTAGAAACAGGAAAATATTCATTAGTTCATGCTCCATCAGAAGAGAGAAGTATTGAAGCGTTAAAGAAAAGAGTTGTAGTGCCTGATGATGAAAGATTGTTTGATTTAGCTGAAATGATAAGAAGAGGCTATAAAGTAGAAATGATAGAACAAATCACAGGAATAGACAAATGGTTTATAAATAAATTTAAATGGATAGTTGAACAAGAAGAAAAATTAAAAGTTATGAAGATTGAAGACTTAACTAAAGATTATCTTCTTGAGTTAAAGAAAAAAGGATTCTCTGATAAAGGTATATCTGACTTAATGAAGATAAGCCCAGAAAAATTATACGAATTAAGAAGTCTATATAACATAAAACCAGCATACAAAATGGTTGATACATGTGCAGGAGAAATAGATGCGATATCTCCATATTATTACTCAACTTATGAGCAATATGATGAAGTAGTTGTAAGTGATAAGAAAAAAGTAATAGTGTTAGGATCTGGACCAATAAGAATAGGTCAAGGTATAGAATTTGACTATTGTTCAGTTCACTGTGTAAAATCTTTGAGAAAGATGGATATAGAAACTATAATCATAAACAATAACCCTGAAACAGTAAGTACAGATTTTGATACATCAGATAAACTATATTTTGAACCATTAACAGAAGAAGAAGTTTTAAGTATAATTGAAAAAGAAAAACCAGAAGGTGTAATACTACAATTTGGAGGACAAACAGCTATAAAACTAGCTAAGTTCTTACATGAGAAAAATATACCTATATTGGGAACTGATTTTGATGATATAGATGCAGCGGAAGATAGAGAAAAATTTGATGATTTATTAGAGAGATTAGATATAAATAGACCAAAAGGAAAAGGTGTATGGTCACTTAATGAAGGTATTGAAGTTGCTAATGAATTAGGTTATCCAGTATTAGTTAGACCATCTTATGTACTTGGTGGTCAAGGTATGGAAATAACTTACAATGAAGAAAAATTATCTCAATACCTACAGGATGCATTTGATAGAGACCATAAGAATCCAGTACTTATAGACAAGTATTTAACTGGTAGAGAAATAGAAGTAGATGCCATATGTGATAAAGAAGATATATTAATACCTGGAATAATGGAACACTTAGAAAGAGCTGGAGTTCACTCTGGAGATAGTACGACAATGTATCCAAGCCAAAATATATCTGATAAGATAAAAGAAAAGATAGTAGAATACACTAAAAAAATAGCTTTAGACCTTAATGTACTTGGTATGGTTAATATACAATTTATAGAATTCCAGAATGAATTATATATAATAGAGGTTAATCCTAGAGCCAGTAGAACAGTACCATATATAAGTAAAGTGAGTGGGGTACCAATAGTTGATTTAGCTACTAAATGTATGTTAGGAGCTAAATTAAAGGATTTAGGATATGGTACAGGAGTTTATAAAGAGCCTAAACTAGTATCAGTAAAAGTGCCAGTATTCTCAATGTCTAAATTAGCTAAAGTTGAAGTAAGTCTTGGACCTGAAATGAAATCTACAGGAGAAGTTTTAGGTGTAGGAGAAAACCTAGAAGAAGCTCTATATAAAGGATTCTTGGCTGCAGGTAGACATATGTCTGACGAAAGAGGAGTAGTACTTGCTACTGTTAATAATAACGATAAAGATGAGTTTATAGCAATAGCAAAAGATATGAAAGAGTTAGGATACACTTTTGTTGCTACAGAAGGTACAGCTAAGAGTCTAAGAGAAAATGGAATAGAAGCTGATATAGTAAATAGAGTGGAAGAATCTAGACCAAACATACTAGATGCTATAAGAAATAAACAAGTTGATATAGTAATAAATACACCTACTAAAGGTAATGACTCAACAAGAGACGGATTTAAAATGAGAAGAACAGCTATTGAATTTTCTACTGAAATAATGACATCTTTAGATACACTAAAAGCTCTAGTAGAGGTTAAGAAAAAACACCTAAACAAAGATAAGTTAAAAGTTTACAATATAGCTGAATAGAAATTAAGTTGATTGTATAGTTTAAGAATTTAATCATTAAATTAAAAAGAAGAAGTTATTTTTTCTATGAGTTTTTACTTTTGAGATAACTTCTTTTTTTTAAGAAATTTGTAGTATAATAGAAAAAGATAAAAAATAAATGTAAATAAGTATAAAACTAGAATGTAAAAGTGAAAAATAGATATAGATATTTAAAAGATTATATTTAGTTAATGTTCTTTAGTTTGCCTAAAGAGAATTATAGGAGGTACTGTAATATGAAAGCAAGGTTAATATTAGAAGATGGGACAGTTTTTATAGGAAAAGCATTTGGATATTTAGAAGAAAGTGTAGGAGAAGTAGTATTTAACACTTCGATGATAGGATATGGTGAAGTTTTAACAGACCCTTCTTACTATGGTCAAATAGTTACTATGACTTATCCTCTTATAGGAAATTATGGTATAAATTTATCATCAGCAGAATCTGAAAAAGTGCAAGTGAAAGGATTTATAGTAAGAGAAAAAAGTGATTCTCCAAGTAATTTTAGATGTGAGATTGATATAGACCAATATTTAAAGCAAAATAAAGTGATAGGACTAGAAGGAATAGATACAAGAGCTTTAACTAAGATACTTAGAAATAATGGGACAATGAAAGGTATAATTACATTAGAAGATAGCAAGTTAGAAGATGTTAAACATAAATTAGATAAGTTTTCAAATACAGAAGCAGTTAGAACGGTTACAAGAAAAGAAGTAGAGCATATAGAAGGAAATGGACCAAAAGTAGCTGTTATGGATTTTGGAGTTAAAAGAAATATCTTAAGATCATTTATAGCTCGTGGATGTGATATAACAATATTCCCAGCTACAACATCTCCAGAAGATGTATTAAGTATAAACCCTGATTTAATATTTTTATCAAATGGGCCTGGAGACCCAGAGGATTTAGAAGATGTTATAGAAAATATAAAAGCTCTAATTGGTAAAAAGCCTATAGTTGGAATATGCTTAGGGCATCAGCTTTTAGCCCTAGCTCTTGGAGGAAAAACTGCTAAACTTAAATTTGGACATAGAGGTGGAAATCATCCAGTTAAAGATTTAGAAGAGGGAAAAGTATTTATAACTTCTCAAAATCATGGATATTATGTTTCAGAAGTTCCTGAACAAATGAAAGTGACACATATAAATTTAAATGATAATACTGTTGAGGGAATGAGACATGAGAAGCTAGATGTATACAGTGTTCAATACCACCCTGAAGCTTGTCCAGGGCCAAAAGATAATGACTATATTTTCGATAAGTTTTTAGAGTTCGTAAAATAAATAATATCAATATATATAATATATAACTAAAAATAAGACTAACTTAAATCAAAAAAATATTGGTTTAATTAATATAGATATAATAAATAATCTCAAATTTAATATGGAATAAAATAATTAAAATTGATTGTATAGATTATGAAGATAGAAACTGTGAAAATTGTTTAGATAAGGAGAAAGAGTTATGCCTAAATTAGATAGTATAAAGAAAACTTTAGTATTAGGGTCAGGGCCAATAATAATAGGTCAAGCAGCAGAGTTTGACTACTCAGGAACACAGGCCTGCCAAGCATTAAAAGAAGAGGGAATAGAAGTTGTATTAGTAAATAGTAATCCAGCGACGATAATGACTGATAAAGAAATTGCAGATAAAATATATATAGAACCATTAACAATAGAATTTATAGAAAAAATAATAGAAAAAGAAAGACCAGATAGCTTACTTGCAGGTATGGGTGGTCAAACAGGACTAAACTTGGCTGTAGAATTACATGATGCTGGTATACTAGATAAATATAATGTAAAAGTTATAGGTACATCTATAGAGTCTATAAAAAAGGGTGAGGATAGAGATTTATTTAGAGAAGTAATGAAAGAAATAAATCAACCTGTAATAGTTAGTGATATAGTTACAAACCTAGAAGCAGGTCTTGAATTTGCAAGCAAAATAGGATATCCAGTGGTTGTAAGACCAGCATATACACTAGGTGGAACTGGCGGAGGTATAGCTGATACTGAGGAAGAATTAAGAGAGATACTTTCACATGGATTGCAATTAAGTCCAGTAGGTCAAGTTCTTCTTGAAAAGAGTATAAAAGGTTGGAAAGAAATAGAATATGAAGTAATGAGAGATGGGAATGGAAACTGTATAACTGTATGTAACATGGAAAATGTAGACCCAGTTGGAGTTCATACAGGAGATAGTATAGTTGTTGCTCCAAGTCAAACTTTAAGTGATGAAGAATACCAACTACTTAGAAAAGCATCAATAGATATAATAAATGCAATAGAAGTTCAAGGTGGATGTAATGTTCAAATAGCTTTAAATCCACATAGTTTAGAATATGCAATAATAGAAATAAATCCAAGAGTTAGTAGATCATCAGCGCTAGCATCAAAAGCTACAGGATATCCAATAGCAAAAGTGGCAGCTAAGATAGCCTTAGGATATACTTTGGATGAAATAGAAAATGCAGTAACTAAAAAAACTTATGCTTGTTTTGAGCCAACTTTAGATTATGTAGTAGTAAAAATACCAAAATGGCCATTTGATAAATTTAAAAAGGCAAATAGAAAATTAGGAACTAAGATGATGGCAACTGGTGAAATAATGAGTATAGGAAGCAACTTTGAAGCTGCTATTCTTAAGGGAATAAGATCACTAGAAACAGGAAAATATTCATTAGTTCATGCTCCATCAGAAGGTAGAACGTTAGAAGAGCTAAAGAAAAGAGTTGTAGTACCTGATGATGAAAGATTGTTTGATTTAGCTGAAATGATAAGAAGAGGCTATAAAGTAGAAATGATAGAAGAAATCACTGGTGTTGATAAGTGGTTTATAAATAAATTTAAATGGATAGTTGAGCAAGAAGAAAAATTAAAAGGTCTTAAAATAGAAGATTTAGATAAGGAATACTTACATGAATTAAAGAAAAAAGGATTCTCTGATAAAGGTATATCTGACTTAATGAAGATAAGCCCAGAAAAATTATACGAATTAAGAAGTCTATACAATATACAACCTGTTTATAAAATGGTTGATACATGTGGAGGAGAATTTGAAGCTCTATCTCCATATTACTACTCAACTTATGAGCAATATGATGAAGTAGTTGTAAGTGATAAGAGAAAAGTTGTAGTATTAGGTTCTGGACCAATAAGAATAGGTCAAGGTATAGAATTTGACTATTGTTCAGTTCACTGTGTAAAATCTTTAAGAAAAATGGGTATAGAAACTATAATTGTAAACAATAACCCTGAAACAGTAAGTACAGATTTTGATACATCAGATAAACTATATTTTGAACCATTAACAGAAGAAGAAGTTTTAAACATAATTGAAAAAGAAAAACCAGAAGGTGTAATACTACAATTTGGAGGACAAACAGCTATAAAACTAGCTAAGTTCTTACATGAGAAAAAAATACCTATATTGGGAACTGATTTTGATGATATAGATGCAGCAGAAGATAGAGAAAAATTTGACGACTTATTAGAGAGATTAGATATAAATAGACCAAAAGGAAAAGGTGTATGGACAACTAATGAGGGTATTGAAGTTGCTAATGAATTAGGTTATCCAGTATTAGTTAGACCATCTTATGTACTTGGTGGTCAAGGTATGGAAATAACTTATAACGAGGAAAAATTAACTCAGTATTTAGATGATGCCTTTGCCAGAGACCATAAGAATCCAGTACTTATAGATAAATATCTAACTGGTAGAGAAATAGAAGTAGATGCCATATGTGATAAAGAAGATATATTAATACCTGGAATAATGGAACACTTAGAAAGAGCTGGAGTTCACTCTGGAGATAGTACGACAATGTATCCAAGCCAAAACATATCTGATAAGATAAAAGATAAAATTCTAGAGTATACTAAAAAAATAGCTTTAGACCTTAATGTACTTGGTATGGTTAATATACAATTTATAGAATTTCAAAATGAATTATATATAATAGAGGTTAATCCTAGAGCCAGTAGAACAGTACCATATATAAGTAAAGTGAGTGGGGTACCAATAGTTGACTTAGCTACTAAATGTATGTTAGGAGCTAAATTAAAGGATTTAGGATATGGTACAGGAGTTTATAAAGAGCCTAAACTAGTATCAGTAAAAGTGCCAGTATTCTCAATGTCTAAATTAGCTAAAGTTGAAGTAAGTCTTGGACCTGAAATGAAATCTACAGGAGAAGTTTTAGGTGTAGGAGAAAACCTAGAAGAAGCTCTATATAAAGGATTCTTGGCTGCAGGTAGACATATGTCTGACGAAAGAGGAGTAGTACTTGCTACTGTTAATAATAACGATAAAGATGAGTTTATAG
>NZ_JADGMM010000013.1:0-117750 GCF_020662275.1 Clostridioides sp. ES-S-0006-03 | reverse complement strand
TGTGGTTACAATAGCAGAGAGGATACACCTGTTCCCATTCCGAACACAGAAGTTAAGCTCTCTAGCGCTGATGGTACTTGGTGGGAAACTGCCTGGGAGAGTAGGACGTAGCCACGTAATTTTTTTTATTTTTGTCAAAAAAAACAAAAAAATTACGTATTTCTTTTTTCATTTTGGGAAAACTAAACACAGGAATTATGGATTATCATAAAAATTTAATTCTTAAGGAGTGATATGAATGAAGAAAGTTGCTTTAGTTTTAGCTATAATTGGTGCACTTAACTGGGGAGCAATTGGTATTCTAGGAACAGATTTAATAGGTAGCATTTTCGGTGGAACATATGAAATGATAAGTAGAATAATATACTTTGTTGTGGGTCTAGCTGGATTGTATTTAATACCAAGTTTAATGTCTGATGACAGAGAATAATTCAATTTTTACTTTTTTATATTAAATACCTCATTCTAAATATTTAGAATGAGGTATTTTATTTTATAAAAATATTAATTTGTATCTTTTTTAATGGTAAAATAGATAGGAATCGAAGTTTTCAAACAAGTGGTAACAATAGGGAAAAAGGAGTAATATATGTTTATAATTAATGAACTGAGTGAAATTGTAAATAAAGAAGTGATATCTTTTCATATGCCTGGACATAAAAAGGGAAAAATATATGAAAAATTAGGATATATAAATGTATTAGAAAATTTGTATAAAATGGATACAACTGAGATAATAGGGACAGATAATTTACATTCCCCAGAAGGAATTATAAAAGTCTCTCAAGAAAATACTGCAATGGTATTTAAAAGTGATTATACATATTATTTAATAAATGGAAGCAGTTGTGGCATCCAATCTGCAATAATGTCAGTGTGTAATCCTAAAAGTAAAATAATTGTGAATAGAGACTGTCACCAATCTGTTATAAACGGATGTATTTTGGGTGATGTAGATATAGAATATATTCCTTGCGAAATATGCAAAAATACTAATATTTTAAAAGGTGTGAATGTAATAAATGTAATTGATATAATAGATAAAAACTTAGATGCAAAAGCAATATTGCTTACATATCCTACATACTATGGAATGACATATGATTTGGAATATATCTGTAATTACGCACATAGCAAAAATATGGTAGTAATAGTAGATGAAGCACATGGTGCACATTTAGGACTTAGTGAGAAACTTCCTAAAACAGCTCTTGAGCAAGGTGCAGACGTGGTTATACAAAGTACTCATAAAACACTTCCATCTTTTACTCAATCATCAATGATACATGTACAGGAAGATAGAGTTGACTTAGATAAAATTTCAAACATGTTAAGAATTACTGAATCTTCAAGTCCTTCTTACTTATTATTATCTTCACTAGAATTAGCTGTAGATATATATGAAAATAAAGGCAAGGAATTAATGGAAGAACTTTTAGATAATATCCAAAATTTCAAAAATAATGTTAATAAAAATCTTGAAATATATAGTACAAATGATAAAACAAAAGTATTCATATCTGCTAAAAATATAGGATTAACAGGATATGAATTAGAAAATATCTTAAGAAAAAAATATAATATACAGGTAGAGTTGTCTAATTATTATGGCGTTCTATTAATCTGTACAATAGGAAATAGTACTCAAGATTTCATTAGTTTAGAAACGGCATTAGATGATATTGTAATAAAAGAATTTAAATCTACAAAACTAGATAACATAAAATATCCTGTTGATATTCCACAGAAAATATTAACACCTAGAGAAGCATTTTATAAAACTAAAAAAAGTGTTAAAATATATGACAGCATAGGTAAAGTATGTGGAGAATCTATAGTACCATATCCACCAGGGATAAATATAATATCCCCTGGCGAAATAATAAGTAAAGAAATAATAGATTATTTAAAGTTTTGTAGTTCTAAAGGTATGGTTATAAGTGGACTTAAAGATATGACTTTAAATTTTATAGAAATAATAGATTTAGAACATATATAAAGTAGGATTACTATGAAGAATCTATAGAATATTTATATATAAATTTATTTGAATAATATACTAAAATAGGCAAAATGTTTAGATGGAGGATATTAAAATGAGAGGTAAGTTAATAATTATAGAGAGTGGTTCAGATGCGAGTGGAAAGGCAACTCAAACAAAAAAATTATATGAAAGACTAAAAAAAGAAGGCTATATGATTAAGAAGGTAGAATATCCAAACTATGAGTCTCAATCATCTGCTTTGGTAAAAATGTATTTGAGAGGGGATTTTGGTAAAAATGCCTCAGATGTAGACCCATATATAGCATCAACTTTTTTTACAGCGGATAGATATGCATCATTTAAAACCGATTGGGAGGAATTTTATAATAAAGGTGGAATAATTATCGCTGATAGATATACAACCTCTAATATGGTGCACCAAGCTTCTAAAATGGACATTGCTGATAGAGAGGAATATCTTAACTGGCTGGCTGATTATGAATTTAATTTATTTAAAATACCTCAACCTGATTGTGTTGTATTTTTAGATGTTCCTATTGAGTTTAGTGAAAAACTTATGGAGAATAGAAAAAACAAAATTACAGGAGAAAAAGAGAAAGATATTCATGAAAGTGATATAGAGTATTTAAAGAAATCTTATAATAATGCTCTATATATAGCAGATAAATATGATTGGAAAAAAATAAATTGTGTTTCAAATAATAAATTAAGAAGTATTGAAAGTATACATAATGAAGTTTATGAAATAGTTCTTGATTCAATAAAATCTATGGAGAGATAAATATGTATTTTGAAAATATTATAGGACAAGATTTTGCAAAAAAATATTTAATAAATTCTATAAATAAAAATAAACTTAATAATGCGTATATGTTTGAAGGAATAGATGGAATAGGAAAAAAGAAATTTGCTGATGAGCTATCAAAATTGTTACTTGACTATGTAAATCTAGAAAATAGTCCAGACTATGTACTTATAAATCCAGATGGAAATAGTATAAAAATAGCTCAGATTAGAAACTTACAATCAGATATAGTAGTACGACCTCATAAAGACTATAAAATATATATAATAAATAATGCTGAAAAGATGACGGTAGAAGCTCAAAATGCCCTTTTAAAGACATTAGAGGAGCCTCCAAGTTACGCTATAATAATTTTAGTCACAAATAATAAAGAATCATTATTAGAAACGATAAAATCTAGATGTGACATAATAAAGTTTTCGCCTATACCAATAGCAGATTTAAAAACTTATTTAATAAATAAGGGCATAGAAGAAGAAAGAGCCCAAATATTGGCCACTTTTTCAAGAGGTAGTATTGAAAATGCTTTAGACTTATCTCAGTCGGCTGAGTTTTCAGTAATGAGGGACGATATACAACAATATATCCAAATAATGCTAGATAAAAATATAGTAGAGATTCTAAATATACCAAATAACATGGAGAAATATAGAAATCAGATTATAAGTTTATTGGATATTATGATAAACTATTTTAGAGACATTATTTTATTAAAAGAAAATGTAAATAGAGATATGTTAATAAATATAGATAAGCTAGTTTTTATCCAAAACATGAGTGGAAAAATTAGTTATTCTCAATTATCTAAAATTATTGATATAATAGAAGGTACAAAGACTAAAATTAAAAGTAATTGTAATTTCAATATAAGCATACAAGTTATGTCTTTAAATATATACGAGGTGATTAAATGATAAAAATAGTAGGAATTAGGTTTAAAAGTGCGGGGAAAATATATTATTTTGACCCTGTTGATTTTAATATAGAGCAAGATATGGATGTAGTTGTAGAAACTGCAAGAGGTTTAGAGTATGGTAAAGTAGTGGTTGGGCCAAAAGAAATGGACGAGAGCGAATTAGTTTCTCCTTTAAAGCCAATTATAAGAATAGCTACAGAAGAAGATAAGAAAATATATTTAGAAAATAAGGAAAAAGCAAAAGAGACTTTTGAATTATGTCAACAAAAGATAAAAGAACATGAGTTAACAATGTTTTTAATAGATTGCGAATATACATTTGATAGAAATAAATTGATTTTTTACTTTACAGCAGAAGGTAGAATAGATTTTAGAGAATTAGTAAAAGATTTAGCTGCCATATTTAAGACTAGAATAGAACTTAGACAAATCGGTGTTAGAGATGAGGCAAAGTCTATAGGAGGTCTAGGACCTTGTGGTAGAAAGCTTTGCTGTTCTTCTTGGTTAGGTGATTTTCAACCAGTTTCAATAAAAATGGCAAAAGACCAAAGCTTATCTTTAAATCCAACAAAGATATCTGGTATATGTGGAAGATTATTCTGTTGCTTAAAATATGAACATGATGTATATAGTGAAGCAATAGAAAAAATGCCTGTTGTGGGTGCATTGGTGCAATCAGATGATGGAAAAGGAAAAGTTGTAGAGGTAAATCCTTTGCTAGAACAAATCAAAGTGGAATTCCAAGACAAAACAGTAAAAATATATACAAGAGAAGATATAAAAATACTTAAAGAGCCTAAAAAGTGTGAGGGCTGTGGTGGTAAATGCAAGGGCAATGATGGATTAGATGAAGCTACACTAAAGGAGTTAAAGAAATTAGAAGATTAAATTTAAGGTAGGGCTTCTCCTACCTTTTTTAAAGCAATTAATGCTTAGAGCTACTAATATTTGAGGAGAGTTATATATGGGCATACAATTAAAAGATTCAGAGAGAATCGACGATTTACAATTAAAAGGTCTTAAAATTATACAAGATACTAATGGGTTTTGTTTTGGTATAGACGCTGTTTTATTAGCTAATTTTGCAAAAGTAAAAAAAGATGCTAAAGTTGTTGATTTAGGCACTGGTACAGGAATTATACCAGTTCTAATTGCAGGTAAAAGTGAAGCTAAGAAAATTATTGGTGTAGAAATACAAGATGATGTATATGAAATGGCAACTCGTTCTATAAAACTAAATAATTTGGAAGAAAGAGTTGAGATTATAAATGGAGATATAAAATCAATAGACAAAGTTTTGGAAGTTAATGGATATCATGTAGTTACATCAAATCCTCCATATATGCATATTGATGGTATAAAAAATCCAAATGATAAAAAAGCAATATCAAGGCATGAAGTAAAATGTAATCTAGAGGATGTAATAAAGACCGCATCTAGATTAGTTATGCCTAGAGGTAAATTTTTCATGATACATAGACCAACAAGATTGGTTGATATAATAACTTTAGGGAGAAAATACAGATTAGAGCCAAAAGTTATTCAGTTTGTTCATCCAAGACCTAAAAAAGCACCTAATTTGGTTTTGGTTCAATTTGTAAAAGATGGCAGACCAGAGCTTAAGATATTAGACCCACTATATGTCTATGGAGAAGATGGTAATTATACAGAAGAATTAAAATCAATATATAATAATGAAGATATAGGAGAGTTATAGATGAGTGGAAAATTGTACATATGTCCAACACCAATTGGAAATTTAGAGGATATAACGTATAGGACTTTAAGAATCTTAAAAGAAGTAGATTTAATTGCGGCAGAAGATACAAGACACAGTATAAAGCTTTTAAATCATTTTGAAATCTCAAAACCTTTGACTAGCTATCATGAGCACAATAAAGATTCAAAAGGCGATTATTTAATCAATAAATTAATTGATGGAGAAAACATAGCTTTAATAAGTGACGCAGGTATGCCTGGTATATCTGACCCAGGAGAAGAGATAATAAGACAGTCCATACAAAATAATATAGAGATAGAAGTATTACCAGGAGCAACAGCATTTGTAACAGCGTTGGTTGGCTCTGGTATGGATACACATAAATTTGTTTTTGAAGGTTTTTTGGATAGAGATAAAAAAGTTAGAAGACAACAGCTAGAAGAAATAAAAGAGGAAAGCAGAACTATAATTTTTTATGAATCACCACATAGATTGAAGGATACACTAAAAGATATGCTTAAAATTCTTGGAAATAGAAAAATTTCTGTAAATAGAGAGCTCACAAAAAAATATCAAGAGATAATAAGAGAAGATATAGAAACTGTTATAAAAATATTTGAAGAAAACGAAGTAAGAGGAGAGTTTGTATTAATAGTAGAAGGTTTCTATGGTGAAAAATCAGAAAAAAGAGATTATGATGCTCTTACAGATAGAGAATATGTTTTAAAGTTAATTGAAAGTGGTATGAACAAAAAAGATGCAATAAAAGTAGTTTGTAAAGATAGAAAATTAAAAAAGGATATTGTTTATAAACAAGTTCTGGATTTATAAAACCTGAATCTGAGGTGATTTTATGGAAATAGGAAAAATTATAATAGAGAGTTTAAAAAGGAAAGATACACATAAAACGTTTATAGAGTTGGATAAAAAGAATGAACTAGAAAAAGCAATCCCTAAAGTAAAAGCAATGAAATCTGTAGGAGAATGTAAATATCATGTTGTTAACTGTTTTGAACATTCTATAAATGCATTAAAAGAATTAGAAGTAGTGCTAAATGACAAAGAATTTTTTCCAAATCATTTGAGAGAACATGTGTCAAATTATTTGAATTTATATATTGATGATGAAATAAATAAGTCACAAGCATTAAAGTTAGGAATCTTTTTACATGATATAGGAAAGCCAGATAGTGTAACTTTAGATGAAACAGGTAGAGTTCATTTTACAAATCATGAAAAAATAGGTGCACAAATAGTAAATAATATGGGTACAAATTTAGAGTTATCAATACAGACATATAAACTTATAAGTAAATATGTAAGATATCATATGACACTTTTATCTTTATATAAGAAAAATGATTTGAGTAAAAAAGAGTTAGCTAATGTATTTAATTTAGTAGATGAAGATACTATAGGTATAATATTACTTGGATATGCAGATATAGTATCTACTATAAAATTATTAGGCAAGGATGAAGAAGTAGGAGTATTAAAGACCTATATGGAATATATTCTAACAAATTACTTATATAAGAGTAATTATACAAATGTATAAAGTTAGTTAATATAATTTAAGACTTATTTAGTTAATATAATTTAAGACTTATACAATTGATTTAAATTTAAAATATACAAACTTTAAAAACCTAAAAGAAGTTGTCTTTAATAGAATTAAAAAAGACAACTTTTTTTACATCAAAACTTAAAATTTTATTAAAAATATTTAATGGTGTATTAGCGAATAAACCATTAATGTTCAATTTATCTTACAATATTGATTTTGCTTGTATCGGTGTTGATAATATAACAGATGTCTTGGTAGAACCTATTTTCTTTATAGTATCAATCACGTTTTCTAATTCATACATATCTTTTACAATAACTTTTAAAAGTAAGCAATCATCACCTGTTATGTGGTGACATTCTACAATTCTAGGGTCCTTTCCAGCAGACTCAATGAATTCTGTATATCCATTACTTGGAAGAGATATGTGAATAAACGCTTTTATAACTCTACCTAATGAATCTGGATTAACAATTGCTTTATATCCTTCTATAACACCAGATTCTTCTAATCTCTTGACTCTTTCTGAAACTGCAGGAGAAGTTAAACCAACTATTTTTCCTAAGTCCTTCATAGAAATTCTCCCATCATCCTGTAAAATTTCTATGATTCTGTAATCTGTAACATCCATAAATAAACAGTCCCCCTTAAATAAAAATAATTAATGCCTATAAAACTTTTTTAGAATCTATCATTTTTGTTTTTAAATACCAAAGATCTCTAGATAAATCAACCTTGTAAATGTGTGGATTCGAAAGTCTTTTGTATTGTTCCCAGATAGTACTTAATTCATATTGTACATGATTTCTTATTTCAAGAACAGGTTTTTTATTATATTTGCATATTCCTTTTATATACAATGGCTTAAGAAGCTCTTTAACTTTATAATTTGTAAACGTCTTCGTTTTCCATGTATATGTAGGATGGAAGATTTCTAAAGGTTTAGATTCATCTATAACTTCATCATGTAACATAATTAAATCTGCCTCTGCTTTATTGTCCTCGTTATATATTCTTATAACTTTCTTGTAACCAGGATTATTTATTTTTTCTGGATTTTCAGAAATCTTTATCTTAGGTTCAAGCGTTCCTTTTTCACAAGATGCAGCTAATTTGTAAACTCCTCCAAGAGAAGGTGAATCGAAAGATGTAATGAGTTTCGTACCTACTCCCCATGAATTTATAGTAGCTCCTTCTGCCTTAAGTGATGTTATAGTGTATTCATCAAGGTCATTAGATGCAGTTATACTAATATCTGAAAAACCAGCACTATCGAGTTGTTTCTTTGCTTCTTTAGATAGATAAGCTAAATCTCCAGAGTCTAGTCTTATACCCATAGGTTTGTATCCTTTTTCAGAAATATTTTTGAAGACTTTTATTGCGTTAGGTACACCACTATTTAATACATCATAAGTATCCACAAGTAGTAGGCATTTATCTGGATAAACATCAGCATATGCTTGGAATGCTTCAAGCTCAGTATCAAATTTTTGTACCCAACTATGAGCATGTGTACCAATTATAGGAACATCAAACATCTTTCCAGCTAATACGTTTGCAGTTCCAGAACAGCCACCAATTACAGCAGCTCTAGCTCCATATATACCTGCATCTGGACCTTGTGCACGACGTAATCCAAATTCAAGTACAGTATCTCCTTGAGCTGCAAAGCAAACTCTAGATGCTTTCGTAGCAATAAGAGATTGAAAATTGACTATTGTCAACAATGCTGTTTCAATAAGTTGAGCTTGATACAAGGGTGCTTTAACAGTAATCAATGGCTCATTAGGGAACATTATAGTCCCTTCTTCAACAGCATAAATATCTCCTGTAAACTTAAACTCTTTCAAAAATTTTAAAAACTTGTCAGAAAATAAATTTAAGCTTTTTAAGTACTCCAAATCTTCATCTGAAAAATGAAGGTTATCTATGTATTCAACAACCTGATCAATACCACAAACTATAGTATACCCTCCATCACAAGCGTTTTTTCTAAAAAACATATCGAATACAACAATGTCTTCGTGAATATTTTTTTCAAAATAGCCATTTAACATAGTAAGCTGATATAAATCAGTAAGAAGTGTTAGATTTCTCATTATTTCTCTCCTTAATTATTATTAAATATTAAAAATTATAAAAACTCCCACACTTATACTAAAACATAATATAGTACAACTTTCAAGTATAAAGTATTACCTAACTATCATAAAATTATTTAAAGAGGAGGTTGATTATAATAGGAAAAATATGGTTTTACATGGTATCAATAGGAATAATAGGAAGTTTGATTTCTAAAAATATGGGAGAATTAAATAAAGTTATATTGAGTGAAACATCAAAAGGTATAGAATTTGCAATAAGTCTAGCTGGTATTATGGCACTCTGGATGGGTATAATGAATATTGCAAAAGAGTCAGGCTTGATTGAAAAAATAGGTCAGAAATTAAATCCTATAATGAGAAGATTGTTTCCTTCTATTCCAAAAGGTCACAAAGCAATGTCTTATATAGTTATGAATATTGCCTTGAACATGTTGGGTGCTGGTAATGGTGCAACAGCATTTGGCTTAAAAGCAATGAGTGAGCTTCAGACTTTAAATAACAAAAAAGATACAGCTACCAATGATATGATTATGTTTATGGTAATAAACATATCATCTATACAGATAATTCCATTTACTATAATTAAATTAAGAATGGATATGGGAGCTCAAAACCCAAGTGAAATAATTTTTACAACTTTATTTGCAACCATAATATCTACAGCAATAGCAATAATAACATGTAAATTTTTTCAAAGAAGATATAGATAAAGGGGATGTAGATATATGGAAGTATTTTCAAACTTACTTATACCAGTAATAATTTTGTACATAGTAGTTTATGGTAAATATAAAAAAATAGATGTATATGATAGTTTTGTAAAAGGGGCAATTGATGGTTTAAAGGCTGCATGGGATATTTTACCTTATATAATAGGTATATTTTTAGCAATAGGAATATTTAAAACTGGTAAAGGCCTTGATATGTTAGAATGGTTATTTACACCAATAGCAAATATGATGAGTATACCAAAAGAATTAATAGGTTTAATAAGTGTAAAACCTTTATCTGGAAGTGGTGCCTTGGGAATGTATAGCGAACTTGCACATAGAGTTGGAATAGGCAGTTTAGTAGAAAAAATGGGTGCTACAATTGTAGGCTCTTCTGAGACTATTTTTTATACAATGGCAATCTATTATGGGAGTTTAAAGATAAAAAATACTAGACATACATTGTCATGCGCTATGATTAGTCATGTTGCAGGAGTTATAGCAGCAGTTTTTATTTGCTATGTAATATTTGTATAATTTGTTGACAATGTGGGAAAAATTTTATAATATAGTGATTATATAGAAATAAATTGTAATATGAATTATAAGCTATGAAAAGAAGAGTAGATAAGGATTTTTTCTATCAGAGAGCTAGGTTAGGTGAAAGCTAGTGTAAAAAGATTTATTGAAGATGGTCTTGGAGCTTTTTATCTGAGCATATATGCTAAGGTAAAACGGTTAGGCACGTTATAGTCTACTAAGGTATCTATAAAGTTAATTTCTACATTTCATGTGAAACATAATCGTTATAGATGAATTAGGGTGGTACCGTGAATAATCTCGCCCCTATGTTAAATCATAGGAGGCGATTTTTTATTATTTTAAATGAAATATATATAATTATGAACGATAAAAAATTAGGAGGTAAGTAATATGAGCAAACCGAGTTTTTATGTAACAACACCAATATACTATCCAAGTGGAGGATTACACATAGGTCATACTTACTCAACAGTAGCTGCAGATACAATAGCTAGATTTAAACGTTTCTGTGGATATGATGTAAAGTTTTTGACAGGAACAGATGAACATGGTGAAAAAATACAAAAGAAAGCAATAGAACAAGGAATGTCAGAAATAGAATACCTTGATGGAATGATAAAAGATATAAAAGCATTATGGAATACTATGGATATATCTTATGACGATTTTATAAGAACAACAGAAAAAAGACATACAGATATAATACAAAAAATATTTACTAAGTTATATGAACAAGGTGATATATACAAAGGAGAGTATGAAGGTAGATATTGTACTCCTTGTGAGAGTTTCTGGACAGAATCACAGTTATTAGAAGGAAACAAATGTCCTGATTGTGGAAGAGAAACATACTTAGTAAAAGAAGAATCTTATTTCTTTAGATTATCTAAATATGAAGATAGATTAAAAGAGTTATTTAAAGACGATAGTTTCTGTTTCCCAGCTGCTAGAAAAAATGAAATGGTGGCAAATTTCTTAGATAAAGGGCTGGAAGATTTAAGTGTAACAAGAACAACTTTTGACTGGGGAATAAAAGTTCCTTTTGATGAAAAGCATGTAATTTATGTATGGGTAGATGCTTTATGTAACTATATAACAGCATTAGGATATATGACAGATAATGATGAAGAATTTAAAAAATATTGGCCTGCAAATGTTCAAATAGTAGGTAAAGAGATAGTGAGATTCCATACAATAATATGGCCAGCACTTTTAATGGCTTTAGGTTTAGAAGTTCCAAAACAAGTATTTGGTCATGGATGGATATTGTTTGCTGATGATAAAATGAGTAAATCAAAGGGTAATGTTGTTTATCCAGAGCCAATAATAGAAAGATATGGAATAGATACTCTTAAATATTTCTTATTAAGAGAGTTTGCATTTGGTCAAGATGGAAGTTATACTCATAGAAATTTTGTAACAAGAATAAATTATGACCTAGCAAATGATTTAGGAAACTTAGTAAGTAGAACTGTAGCAATGGTTGAAAAATACAACGGTGGTATAATACCAACAGTAAAAACTTCAACTGATTTTGATGCTGATTTAAAAGAGCAAGCTGTATCAACTAGAGAAAATTTTGAGGCTGAAATGGATAAAATGCAATTCCATGAAGCATTAGAGAGTGTATGGAAACTAGTTAGAAGAACTAATAAATATATAGATGAGACTATGCCTTGGGTGCTTGCTAAAGATGAAAGTAAAAAAGATGAATTAGATACAGTTTTATATAATTTATGTGAATCTATAAGAATAATTGCAACACTAATAAATCCTATAATGAATGAAACTGCTAATAAGATATATGCACATATAGGAATACAAGGTCAAGATGATATAACTACATGGGAAAGCACAAAGACATTTGGTCTTATTGGAGAAAACGTAAAAGTGTTTAAAGGCGAACCTTTATTCCCAAGACTAGATGTAGAAAAAGAAATAGAAGAATTAACTAAAATGTTTTCTGGGAAACCTCCAGTAGAAGAAAAACCTTTAGAGCATAAAGAAGAAATTACTATTGATGATTTGGATAAAATAGAGCTTAGAGTAGGAAAAATAATAAGTTGTGAAAAGCATCCAAAAGCAAATAAATTATTAGTATCACAAGTTAAGATTGGACCAGAAACAAGACAAATAGTGTCTGGAATAGCTGAATACTATAAACCAGAAGATTTAGTTGGTAAAGAGGTTACAGTGGTATGTAACTTAAAACCAGTTAAGTTAAGAGGTGTAGAATCTCAAGGGATGATATTAGCAGCAGGAGATGATGGTGACCCTTATGTTCTACCATTTACACAAGGTGCCAAGGATGGATGCGAGGTTCGCTAATAGGCAATTAAACAGTAAGGAGATAAAAAATGTTATTTGACTCACATGCACATTTAAATGATGAAAGTTTTGATGAAGATAGAGATGAACTTATTGGTTCATTAAAAGAAAAAGGTGTAGATTTGGTTGTAAATCCAGGAGCAGATATAGAAACTTCTATAACAGCAATTGAACTATCAAAAAAATATGACTTTATATATTCGGCAGTTGGGGTACATCCACATGATGTATCAAAACTAGATGATACAGCAATAGACACTCTAAGAAGACTTGCAACTGAAAATGAAAAGGTTGTGGCTATAGGAGAGATTGGGTTAGATTATTATTATGATTATTCTCCAAGAGAAGAGCAAAAAGAGTGGTTTAAGAAACAAATTGAACTAGCTAATGAGTTAAAGCTTCCAATAATAATACATGATAGAGATGCACATGCGGATACTTTTGAGATAATAAAAAACACTAAGAGTCCTGAAATAGGTTGTGTGCTTCATTGTTATAGTGGTAATGTGGAATTAGCTAGAGAATATGTTAAAATGGGATGCTATATATCAATTCCAGGAACAGTTACTTTTAAAAATAATAAAAAAACTAGAGAAGTTGTAAGAGAGATACCTCTAGAAAGACTGTTTATAGAAACTGATTCACCATATATGTCACCAGAACCACATAGAGGAAAGAGAAATAATCCTTCTCAAGTAGCTTTTGTTGCAGATAAAATAGCTCAAGAAAAAGGAATATCTTATGAGGAAGTGTGTAAAATTACTAAAGAAAATGCGAAGAAGTTCTTTAATATAAAATAAGTAAATTAAAAATAAAATTTACAATTATACAAAAATAATAGTTATAAATATAGAAAAAGCATACCATTCAGTTTGAATGGTATGCTTTTTTTATTTGTAATATTATAATTTTTTATTAGTTTTACAACATACTTCTTAACATTGTTAAAAAAGAATTTACAAGATATTCACTAGAATTAACTCAAACATAATATCCATTTAACTTAGATTGTATATTATATTCTTAGAAATAAGTAAATAAAGGAAAGATTAAGGAGGCAAAATTTTGCATACAGTTGATAGTACTAAGATATTGATAAATATGAACTATGAGAAATTAGAGCAAATATATTTAATGATAAAAAATACATCAAGCATTTCTATAATTAAAGCCCCTAGCTTAGCTACAGTGATGGTGAGAGCCAACGAAAGTGTAAAAAATACTACATTTAATTTAGGAGAAATACTAGTTACAGAGTGTAGTGTTAAGGTAGATGAAAGCTTAGGTTATGGTATAGTTGCAGAAAATAATGAAAAAAAAGTTATTTGCTTGGCAACTATAGATGCAGTTTTACATAGCAATAATAATAAATTTGATGAATTAAAGAACTACATAAATAAAAGTATCTGTGAAGAAAGTTTAAGATATGAGCAAGAACTTATTAATGAATTTAGTTTAATTAATAAAACAAAAGTCCAATTCAATACTATGGATTAAGTAGGAGGAGAATCATGGTAAGTTACACGCAAGAAATATATAGAAAGTTGCTAGATAGTGCTTCATTTCCTGGGAAATTAAATAACATCAATAATATAAATATAGAAAATAATACAAAATTATCAAATGGAGCAATTGGTATAGCAATTACTTTATTAGACCAAGAAGTTACCTTCTATATAGAAAACTGTACTAAAGAAGATATAAAAAATATAAGAGCGCTGACAATGTCAAACCAAGTAAATTACAATAAATCAGATTATCTGTTTTTAGATATTAATTCAGAATTAGATATACTACAAATTAAAATAGGTTCTTTTGAATATCCTGATGAAAGTACAACTATAATACACCAAGTAAATGAACTATCAACAGATTATAAAGATAAATTCATAAGACTTTATTTAAGTGGTCCTGGTATAAAATCTAAAAAGAATTTATATATAGATGGAGTTAAACAAGAATTCTTAGAAAGATTACTTATGATAAATAAAGACTATCCGACAGGGTCAGATTTGATTTTAATAGATAACAAAGGAGAACTTGCATTTATACCAAGGTCATCAAAATTAAGTTGGGAGGTATTATAATAATGGCTTATGTGGCAGTTAAAGGTGGAGAAGAAGCTATATTACAGGCTAAAAATATACTTGAATTTTATAGAATAAAAGGAGAAAGCCTACCAATAGATGTAAAACAAATTAAAGAGCAAATGTCTTATGCTGTGGACAAAGTGATTTCTGAAGGAAGTCTATACAATAAGGAATTATCTGCATTAGCTATAAAACAGGCTCAAGGTGATATATTAGAAGCATCTTTCTATATAAGAGCATTAAGGTCAACAATGCCTAGAGTAACCTATTCAGAACCTATAAATACAGAAGAAATGAGAATAGGTAGAAGAATATCAGCTACATTTAAAGATATACCAGGAGGGCAGTATCTTGGAGCAACTAGAGATTATGAAAATAGAATACTAAATGTAGAGTTGCTTAAAGAAGATGAAGAAAAAAATAGAGATTTTAAAGCTAACTATATAAATGACTTAGAAAAAGTGAATGAAATACCTAAATTCACAAAAGTATCTAATATATTTAGAAAAGAGAATTTGTTGGAAGAGGATACTTATGAAGATAAATTAGAAGAAGTAATAGATGATATTACAAGAAACAGCCTAAGATTTCCAGTTTCTAGGTCAGCTAAATTGCAGGCACTTACTAGAGGTGAAAGTGGAGCCGTATCAGGGTTTGCTTATTCTATTGTAAGAGGTTTTGGTGATGAACATCCATATATAAGTGAACTTAGGACAGGAGATGTATATATAAAAATAAAACATCCTATTTATGAAGATGAGCAAATAACAATCGGAGAAATGTTAGTTACTGAGTGTGAAATAGTATCAAAAGCATCACAAAGTAAGTCTGAAAATTCTAAAAATAAATCGGGAGATATAAATAAAATGTCTTTAGGATATGGTCTTTGTATGGGAAATAATGAAAATAAGGCTATATCTATGGCTATACTAGATAAATCTTTGGAACCAAATAGTGAAAAATTAGCCCAAGATGAAGAATTTGTATTACTTCATATAGATGGTATAGATTCATTAGGGTTTATATCTCACTTTAAGCTTCCTCACTATGTAGATTTTAAAGCAGATGTAGAAAGAATAAAATAGGATATGGAGGGAAATTAAGTGATATATAACTATGGTTTTTTAGATGAAAATACAAAAAAAGAAATCCGAAGAAAAATACTAAAAGCAGTTTCAATACCTGGTTATCAAGTACCTTTTGGTTCAAGAGAATTACCTATTGCTAAGGGATGGGGGACTGGAGGACTACAACTAACCCTATCATTGCTTGGTGAAAGTGATGTAGTAAAAGTGATTGACCAAGGAAGTGATGATTCTACAAATGCTTGTAATATAAGAAATTTTATTTCAAGTGTAAGTAATGTAGAAACTACAAAAGATACATTAAAATCTACATTGATTCAAACAAGACATAGAATACCAGAAGAAAAATTAATGTCTAATCAAATACTGATATTTCAAGTGCCAATACCAGAGACACTTAGAATAGTAGAGCCTAGTGAAGTAGAGACAAGAAGAATGCATTCAGAAGAAGATTATAGTAGGATGTGGGTATATCTGTATGAAGATATAGTTAAATTTGATGATATATCAATAGCAGCAGAGTATCCATGTAAAGTAAATGATAGATATTTAATGAATCCATCGCCAATACCAAGATTTGATATAAAGAAATTAAACATGTCAGATAACTTATTTTTATTTGGTGCAGGTAGAGAAAAGAGAATATACGCTATACCTCCATACACAAAGGTAGAACCTTTAGAATTTGATGACTATAAATTTGAAGAGGAAAAATTTGAAGGAAAACATTGTAGTTTATGTAAAAGTTCAAATACATTTCTAGATGAAGTATATGATGGTGATACTAATGAAAAGTACTATAGCTGTTCTGATACAAGTTATTGTGAAAAAGTTAGGTTAAGAAATGATGGCGTAGATGTGGCAATTGGAGGTGCTTGGAATGAGTAGTGCAAAACTAGGCGAAGACAAAAAAATAGAAAATATAGATAAACAAGTGTTAATAGGAAAAAATATTAATCTTATTTATGGAGATGGATGTGAAAATTGTTTTGAGAGTACAGGATATGAAAGTAATAATATATGTAAATATTGTGGTTCTATAGTTGCATGTAATAATGTAAATCTTGAACTTTATGAAGGAGAAGTTCTTGGTATTGTTGGAGAATCTGGTTCAGGAAAAAGTACATTGTTAAAGATTTTGTTTTTTCAAGAGAATGCAAATAGTGGAGAAGTGTACATGTCAAATTATGACAAGTGTACAAATATATTAGAACTCTCAGACCAAAAAAAGAGGTACATAAAGAATCATTTTATGGGTATTGTATATCAAAATCCCCACCTTGGTTTAAATTTGAATTTTAGTAGTGGTGGGAATATAGCAGAGAAATTATTAATGGCTAATATATATAATGTTGAGAAAATAAGAGATAGGGCTAAAGAGCTTCTAGTAAAGACTAATATACCTGTAGAAAGAATAGACCACAAACCGAAATATTTTAGTGGGGGAATGCAACAAAGAGTTCAAATAGCAAAAGCACTTTCTAATAATCCTCCAATACTTTTATTAGACGAAGTTACAACAGGACTGGATGTTTCTGTACAAGCTGAGGTATTAGATTTAATAAGGGAAATACAAAGAGAGCTTAAAATCTCTATGATAGTAGTATCTCATGACTTTGATGTTATAAAAATGCTTGCTGATAGGACAATTGTTATGAAAAATGGAAGTGTAATCGAATCTGGTTTAACAGACCAAATAATGGAAGACCCACAGCATCCATATACTCAGCAACTTATAAATTCACTACTATAAATAATATTTGTAAATAAGTAAAATGGGGGTTTTAAATAAAATGGAAGAAATTATACTTGAAGTAAATAATTTTAGCAAAGATTTTGAATTACATGCATTAAATAAAACTATAAAAGCGTGTAGTGAAATAAATTTTACAATTTCCAAAGGTGAATTTTTAGGAATAATAGGAAAATCTGGAGCGGGAAAGTCTACTATATTAAAAAGTATTTATAAAACATATATCCCAACGACTGGAGAAATAATATTTAACTCAGAAATATATGGAAAGATAGATTTATCTACAATTGGTGACAGAGAAATGATAAATCTTAGAAAAAAGGAAATAGGATATGTATCACAGTTTTTAAAAACACTTCCACGAATAACGGCTATTGAGCTAGTAGTACATTCTTTAATTGAGAGTGGATTTGAAAAAGATTGTGCATATGATATGGCAAAAGATATACTAACTCAGTTTGAAATAAAGGAAAACTTGTGGGATGCTTATCCGAATAATTTTTCTGGCGGAGAAAAATTAAGATTAAATCTAGCACAAGCTATGGTCAAAAAACCTAGGCTTTTGTTACTTGATGAACCAACTGCATCACTTGATAATCAATCTAAAATATACGTAAAAGAAAAAATGTTGGAACTTAAAAATCAAGGAACTACAATGATAGGGATATTTCATGATATAGAATTTATGGAGACTGTTATAGATAAAACATTTACTATGACAAAAGGCACTATAAGTGAAAGTGGGGTAGCTTAGATGGTAAAATTAATTCATAATGCAAATATTGTATTGGAAGATAAAATATTAGAAAATGGCCATTTAATTATAGAAGGAGATACAATAAAGAAAGTCTCAAATGATAAGATTGATTATTTACTAGATTTCAACGAGATAGATGAAATAATAGATGCAAAAAACTTATATGTTATACCTGGTATCATAGATATTCATAGTGATGCTATTGAAAAGGAAATAGAGCCAAGACCAAGTACATTATTACCATTTAATATGGCATTTTATGAACTAGATAAAAAACTACCTGCAAATGGAATAACAACAGTTTATCATTCTATATCTTTGGGTGATGGAGTAGGAGTTAGAAGTATTGATAATTCTTTGGAAATGATTGAAAATATCGATTCGTACAAAAATATAAATAGTAAGAATATAAATCATAAAGTTCACTTAAGGTATGAAGTGTTATACCATGAAGGTTTAGAGAAGGTGTCAGAGTTGTTAGAAGAAGATAAAATAGACTATTTATCTATAATGGACCATTCTCCAGGACAAGGTCAGTATACAAATCCAAAGTTCTATAGAGAGTATGCTACTAAGGTATGGGGAGTAACAGAAAATTATGTAGATACATGGTTAGATGACTTAGTAGATTTACATGATAATTTAGATTGGAATAAAATAGCCAGTGTCATCGGAGTGGCAAAAACTAAAAATATAAATGTTGCATCACATGATGATGATACGTTAGAAAAAATGGATTTTATAAAAAATATAGGAGTTAATGTATCTGAATTTCCTATAACTCTTGAAGTTGCAAAATATTCAAAGAAATTGGGTGTTTTAACTTGTCTAGGTGCCCCAAATATTGTAAGAGGGAAATCTCATAATAACAACTTAAAGGCAATGGATGCTATATTGGAAGACTGTTGTGATATTGTTTGTTCAGACTATCTTCCATCAGCAATGATAAAGTCCATGTGCATAGTTGCACAAGAAACTAACAATCTAAATAAAGCAGTTAACCTATTTACTTCAAATCCAGCTAAAGCAGTTGGTATATATGGTGAAAGAGGTAGCATAAAAGAAAATAAAAAAGCGGATTTAGTTTTATTGGATATTGATAGTGAGTATCCAAGAGTTGTAAATACTATTGTAAATGGAAAAACAGTTTATAAAAGGGAGGTATAAAGATTGTTAACAGATTTACATTGTCATACAAGCATATCAGATAATAACTTCACTACAGAAGAAATAATTAAGAGAGCATCAGAAAATAATATAAGTGTTTTAGCAATAACAAATCATGATACATTGTCTGGATTAGATGAAGCTATCATATTGGGAGAAAATTATGGAATAACTATAATACCAGGTATAGAAATATCAGCATACGATTATAAAAACAGAAAAAGAGTTCATATCTTGGGCTATAACATAGATTTAAATAGTCAAGAAATAAAAAATTTATGTAATCCAATGGTTTGTGATAGACATAAAGCATCTGTTAAGATGGTAAATAAAATTATAGATTTAGGATATAAAATATCTCTAGAAGATGTAAAGAAATATTCATCAAAGACTGGAATATTTAAACAACATATAATGAAAGCGCTTATAGATAAAGGATACACAGATAAAATATATTCAAGTTTATATAAAGAGTTGTTTCATAGAGGAAATGGTAAGGCGTATGTATCTTTAAAATATGTAGATTATAAAGATGCAATAAGAGCTATAAAAAGTTCTGGTGGAATTTGCGTACTAGCTCATCCTGGGCAAATGGACAATTTTAATGCTATTGAAGATATGGTGAATGTTGGATTAGATGGGATAGAAGTGTATCATCCATCTCACAATAAAGACTTAGAAAAAGAGTCACTTTCTTATGCTAAGAAATACAACTTAGTTGTTACAGGAGGCTCAGATTATCATGGGCTTTACTCTCAGCATGAGTGTGACCTAGGAAGTAAAAGCTTAAATAGAGAAGATTTATTTAAGTTTAGGTTAGCCTTAGGAGGGGTTTTATAAATGTCTTTTTTACAAGTTAAAGATGTAAGTAAAAGTTATGGACAAGCTAAAGTGCTAAAAGACATATCTATTGATATTGAAAAAGGAGAGTTTATTTGTTTATTGGGACCAAGTGGATGTGGGAAAAGTACATTGCTTAGGATAATTGCAGGGCTTGAAGACAAACATGATGGAAAAATAATAATAAATGATAAAGATATGACAAACTCACCACCTGAAAGTAGAAATTTTGGTATAGTTTTTCAGTCATATGCACTATTTCCAAATATGACTGTTTACAAAAACATAGCTTTTGGCTTAGAAAATAAAAATATAAATAAATCTAATATTGATAAGAAAGTTAATGAAGTTTTAGAGGTAGTAGAATTAAGTGGATATGAGAAAAAGTATCCCTCTCAATTATCAGGAGGGCAACAACAGAGAGTCGCACTAGCTCGTGCAATTGCTCTAGAGCCAGATTTTTTACTTCTTGATGAACCATTATCTGCATTGGATGCAAAAGTAAGATTGAAACTTAGGGAACAGATTAGAAGCTTACATAGAAAACTGGGTATTACTACTATAATGGTAACTCACGACCAAGAAGAGGCACTTTGCTTGGCGGATAAAATGGTTGTTATGAATAGTGGAGAAATAATACAGGTTGGGACTCCAAAAGAAGTATATAAAAATCCAGAGACCCCTTTTGTAGCTGATTTTATAGGAACAATAAACTTTATAGATGATGGTATTAATAAGATAGCTATCAGACCAGAAGATATAAAAGTAGAATTTAATAGAGATTCTAAAGACAATGATATCAAAGTTGGAGAGATTTTAGATATTGAATTTAGAGGATTTAACTATAGAATTACAGTTGAGTATTGTTCTAAGAAAATAAAATTAGATATAGTTTCAAAAGTTGCAGAACAAATGAAACTATGTATAGGGTCTAAAATAAATTTTAAAATTCCCAAAGAAGGAATTGTAGAATATAAATCAGAGGGATGTGCTTAATAGCTAGGGGTGAATAAATGATAACAACAAAAAACAAAAGAAGGATAAGTGATAGTACAATACAAAAATGTTTTTTAATTTTTTCGCTAATTATACTAATAGTATTTATATTGTTTCCTTTAGTATCATTATTAAAAAATGCATTTTTAGATACAAGTGGAAACTTCATAGGTATTTCAAATTTTAGTAAATATGCTGAAAATCCAAGTCTTATAGCATCATTTAAAAATTCAATTTTTGTATCTACAGTTTCATCTTTAATATCACTATGTTTAGCATTTATCTATTCATATGCAATAACAAGAACAAATATAAAATTTAAGAATTTTTTTAAAACTATGGGAATGTTTCCCCTTTTTGCACCAACTATGTTATATGGTATTTCACTTATATACCTGTTTGGAAATAAAGGAATATTTACAACAATGGGATTTGAGATACCATTATATGGACCATTAGGAATAATTGTCTCTCAAATACTGTTTACATTTCCACAAGCTTTTTTAATACTATCCGTTGCTCTTTCAATGGCAGATTATAGACTTTATGAAGCAGCAGATAGCTTAGGGGCTAGTGATTTTAAAAAGTTTTTTAAAATTACAATTCCAGGCATAAAGTACTCACTAGTAAGCTCCTTCTTTGTATCCTTTATACTTGCATTTACAGACTTTGGAGCAGCAAAAGTAGTCGGAGGAAACTATAATGTGTTAGCTACAGATATATATAAGCAAGTAGTAGGGCAGTTTAACATACCAATGGGAGCAACTGTTTCTATGGTAATGTTGATTCCTGTACTAATAGCTTTTACATTAGACAAGGTGGCAAGTAAAAAACAAGGAATGACTATAACAGCAAAATCTATGCCTTATAAAATTAAAGAAAACAAATTTAGAGATAGAGTATTTTTAATAGCATGTAGTTTTATAACTTTATTAATCTTCATTTTGATATTTGTTTCAGTTATAGGTTCAGTCATAAAATTATGGCCATATAACCTAAGTTTTACAATGGAACATTATACATTTAAAGGTATTTTAGGAAGCGGATTAAAAACCTATTTAAGCAGTTTAAAAATATCAACATTAACAGCTATATTTGGAACTATATTTGTGTTTTTTAGTGCATACATGATAGAAAAAGTAGATAAGTTTCCACGATTAAGACAAACAGCTTACTTTTTATCTATGATACCAATGGCATTACCAGGTCTAGTGCTAGGAATATCATATATAACTTTTTTTAACTCAGCAAGTAATCCACTAAATTTCCTATATGGTGGTACAGCTATACTTGTCATAGTAAATATAGTACATTTTTACTCTGTTTGCTTTATAACTTCAAATTCGTCACTAAAAATGTTGGATAGAGAGTATGAGTTAGTTGCAAAATCTATAAACATTCCCTTTTATAAAGTGTTTTTCAACATCACAGTACCAATGTCTATAACATCAATACTTGAGATAGTAGTATATTATTTTGTAAATTCAATGGTTACTGTTTCAGCATTAATATTTTTATATACTCCTCAGACTCAGACTGCATCAATATCCATATTGAAGTTAGATGAGATAGGATATATAGGACCATCAGCAGCTATGGCAGTATTAGTGCTTTTAACAAATATAATAGTAAGACTTTGCTATGAATTCGTAACAAAAAAATTAAAAAATAATACACAAAAATGGCAACAAAAAGATGTTGCATAGGGGAGGTAAAGATGAAATTTAAGAAGCTAGTTTCTTTAGGAGTATTATCAACACTTTTATTGAGTGTAATAACAGGATGTAGCACTGCCTCATCAGGTGGAGACTCAAAGTCTGATAGTAAAACAAAAGGTGATTTAACAGTTTACACAGCAATCGAAGAAGACAGTATAGACCCATATTTAGCTACATTTAAAGAAAAATACCCAGATATTAAATTAAATGTTGTTAGAGCATCAACAGGAGATATAACAGCAAGACTATTAGCAGAAAAAGATAACCCTCAAGCAGATATTGTATGGGGGATTGCTGCCACAAGCTTGCTAGTTGCAGATGACCAAGGAATGTTAGAACCATACGCTCCAGAAGGGTCTGATAAGATAGACCCTGCATTTAAAGATGATAAAGAAGTACCTTCATGGGTTGGAATAGATGCTTGGATGACAGGTATAACAGTAAATACTAAAGAATTAAAAGATAAAAATATACCAGTTCCTAGTTCTTATGAAGATTTGATAAAGCCAGAATATAAAGGTCTTATATCTATGCCTAATCCATCTTCTTCTGGTACAGGATATTTAACGGTATCAGCGCTTATACAAATTATGGGAGAAGAAAAAGCATGGCAATATATGGATAAGTTACATGAAAATATTGGTGTATATACTCAATCAGGTTCAGCTCCAGCTACATCAGCAGCTTCAGGAGAGTATCCTATAGGGATATCTTTTGGATACAGAGGCATAAAATTAAAAGAAGAAGGTTATCCAGTAGAAGTAGTGTTTCCAAAAGAAGGTTCTGGATGGGATATAGAAGCAAATGCTCTTGTAAAAAAAGATAATATAAAAGAAGCTTCTAAGGTATTTTTAGATTGGGCAATAAGTAAAGATGCAATGAATGAGTATTCTAAGAACTATGCAGTTACTACAGTTGATACAGGAAATCCAATACCAGAAGGATTCCCTAAAAAGCCATTAGAACAAATGATAGATAATGATTTAAAATCAGCAGCAAAAAATAGAGAAACTATATTAAATAAATGGATATCAAAATATGATGGAAAGACAGAAAAGGAAAGTTAAATTCATTAATAAAATACAATAAAAAAGAGCCTAGAATATAAAATTTATATCTAGGCTCTTTTAATGTATATTTGTCCTGAGTTCTACATCTTTTTCTATAAATCATTAATATTAAAAAAGAAAATTGTATGGATGATATAATATTAATACAGGTAATGCTACATGGGACTTATTGTTGCTTATAGGTGATTCAATAGAATATAATAGTGAATATATTTATCTAGTAGGAATAAATTTTTCTTAAACTATAGATTTCTAAATAAAAATAAATAGGTTAGTGCCTTGATTAAATTAAATAAAAACCTTAAAATAAAGAGATGTAAACAAAAACTAAAAACAAATAAAAGGTGAATTTATATGATAAAAGAGATAATAGTAGTAGAGGGAAGAGATGATGTTACAGCTGTTAAGAGAGCAATAGATGCAGAACTTATAACCACAGGTGGATTTGGATTTCCAAAAGGAGTAATGGAGCGTATAAAATCAGCTAATGAAAGACGAGGAGTTATAATATTTACCGACCCAGATTTTGCAGGTGAAAAAATAAGAAAAAAAATAGCATCAGAAGTTCCAGGATGTAAACATGCGTTTTTACCAAGAGAAGAAGCTAAAAAGGATGGAGATATAGGTATAGAAAATGCTACTCCTAAAAGTATAATAGCAGCTTTAAATAAAGTTAGAACTGAAAGTACAGAGAAAAGAGATGAATTTAAACAAGTTGATTTGATTAGAAATGGTCTTATAGGAAATGAAGATGCATCATCTAGGAGAGATGCACTTGGTAAAATACTTGGGATTGGTTATGGAAATGCAAAGCAATTTTTAAATAGATTAAATAATTATGGTGTTGAAAGAGAAGAATTTATAAGTGCATTAAAACAAATTTAAATGTAAGCATGTATGATATGAAAAAAATATATAAAAAATAAATATAAAATTATGGAGTAATTTAAAATAAATTATCTTTAATAAATATTTTGCTTTAAACACATGTAAATAAGTATAATTAATAGGATAAAATCTTAAAATAAGTTAAAAAGGAGTAAACGATGGATAGACTATCTTCACACAGTGCAACGAAAGAAGTAGTACAAAAACATAATTTTAAATTTTCAAAGTCTTTAGGTCAGAATTTTTTAATAGATAGTAATATAATAGATAAAATATTGGATGGAGCTAGAGTTACAGAAGGAGATAACATAATAGAAGTAGGTCCTGGGATAGGTACACTTACTTGTGAAATGGGTAAGGTAGCAGAGAAAGTGGTAGCTATAGAAATTGATAGAAACTTAATTCCTATATTGAAAGATACCTTATCAGATTTAGAGAATATAGAAGTTATAAACCAAGATATATTAAAAGTAGATATACAAGAACTAGTAAAAGATAAATTAAATGGTGGACCAGTTAAGCTTGTAGCAAATCTTCCATATTATATAACTACACCAATAGTTATGAAATTTTTAGAAGAGGATATACCTGTAACGGATATAGTAGTTATGGTTCAAAAAGAAGTTGCAGATAGAATGAATGCTGTTCCAAGTACAAAGGATTATGGAGCATTGTCCATAGCTGTTCAGTACTATTGTGAAACAGAAATTGTAGCAAAGGCTCCAAGACATATGTTTATACCACAACCCAATGTAGATTCAACGGTTATAGGTTTACATGTCAGAGCTGAAAAGAAATATGATGTTCATAATGAAGAACTATTTTTCAAGACAGTAAAAGCATCTTTTGGACAAAGAAGGAAGACTTTACTTAATTCATTGGGAGGCCTTGGTTTTCTTAATAAGGACGAAATAAGAGAAATATTAAAAGAAGCTAATATAGATGAAAAAAGACGTGGTGAAACTCTTAGTATAGAAGAGTTTGCAGTTCTTTCAAATATAGTAAATACAAAAGTATCTTCTAAATAGGAGGTACTTTTTTTTATTTTATTAACATATATTGTTTAGAGAAACTGTGTTAAGGGGGGATTGCAGTGGGTTCTAAAAGAAAGTTTAAAAGAGACTATATAATACTAGAAGCTAAAGACATAAACTTTAGATACAAAGAACGAGTACTGCCAAAAGCTTTTGCAAAAGTCGAAGTAAATGATGAAAAATCAATCATTGCATTATATGTAGAAAATCTAAAATATGTTAAAGATGGGTATAAAGCAGTAGCAATAAAAGGTGACCATGGATTAATAGACTTAGGAAATATAATTTTAAATGAACAAGGAAGAGGTGAATTTGTTTTAGATTTAGAGGATTATGATGAAGAAATAAAAGGAATTGCCTTATTGTATGAAAGAAATATTCCTCTAGTTGGGTTTAAGGGAAATAAGATTGAAAATTATGAGGACATATTATTCCAAGATGTAGAAGATGAAGAGTTAGCTGAAAGTGAAGAAGAGTATTTAGAAGAAGATATAGAGGTTGAAAGAGAAGAAGAGTACTTAGAAGAAGATGCTGATAATGAAGAAAACAGTGATAGTGACGAAGAATATATTATAGAAGAATATGATGAAGATGAATATGAAGATTATTGGGAAGATGATGAAACCGAAGAGGGAGAATTAAAGATAAGAGCAGATGTAGAAGATTCTAGTGATGATGAAATTGAAGAATTTAATAACTATAAGGAAATAGAAAATTATAACAAGGCTAAAGAAAATGAATTCTATGACGATATAGAATATGAAGATGAATATGATGAGGATGAAGAAGATTTTGAAATAAGACATGAAGAAAAGGTAGTTGCTTCTCAAAAAACTACTAAGTCAAAGAAAACTCAAAAAGAACAAAATAATGTTGAAAAAGTAAAAAGAGCCAATGGAATAAATCAAATAGATAGTGGGAATAAGCAAGCTGGAACATTACTTATGCCTAGGCAAATAAAGAAAGGGTTAAAGCTATTTAGAGAAGTTAAGCCTTTTACAGCAGATTATATAGACAATACAAGATGGTGGAAAATAGAGGTAAACCCTACAACATTGTGTGGATATTCAATGCCTTATTTAGGATATTTAAATGTATTGAATTATACAATGTATAGTGATGCAGTTTTACATTCATATAAATATAGACATTACTTATTCGGAGTACAATATGATGAATATAATAAGAGAAAGCATTATATTTATGCTATTCCAGGTAATAGAAATGAACAACCAGATAATGGAAGTACAGGATTTTTGAGATATCAAGCTTGTGACCACAGAACCAATAGTTTAGGCTACTGGTTATGCTTTATAGATTCTAGACAGAGAAGTATAGTTAGATAAAACAATAAGAATGAAAGAATTTAACTTTAACTTTCATTTTAGTAAAGAAACTTAACTAAAATGATATAAAAGTTTAAAAACTATTGATAATATTTAAATATTACACTACAATATATGTTGAAATACCTATTATATTATGGAGGAAGATTATGATAAACGAGCAAAGAATTTTAAATGAGTTCCTTGAATTAATACAGATAGACAGTTTATCTTTAAAAGAGGGGAACGTAGCCAAAGTATTAGTTGAAAAGTTAGAAGAAATAGGTTGTTCAGTTGTAGTAGATAATGCTGGTGAAAAAGCAAATGGAGAAACAGGCAATATAATAGCTACTTTAAAAGGAAATAAAGAAGGAAAGAAAATATTATTTAGTTCACATATGGATACAGTAACTCCAGGAATAGGGGTAAAACCTATAGTGGATGAAGTAAATGGAATAATAAAAAGTGATGGGACTACAATATTAGGATCTGATGATAAAGCAGGTATAGCAGCTATATTAGAGGGATTAAGACAAGTAAAAGAAAATAATATAGAACATACTGATATTCAAGTTGTATTCTCTATATGTGAAGAATGTGGATTAGTTGGAGCTAAAAATTTAGACTATGCAAAAATAGATTCTAAATATGCCTTTGTATTAGATAGTGGTGGTTCTCCAGGAGAGATAATAGTAAAAGCTCCTGCACAAGATGTAATAAATGTTAAGATATTAGGAAAGACAGCTCATGCAGGTCTTGAGCCTGAAGCGGGTATAAGTGCTATAATGGTAGCTGCTAGAGCAATAGATAATATGAATTTACTTAGAATAGATGAAGAAACAACTGCTAACATAGGAATTATAAATGGTGGAACAGCTACAAATATAGTAACAGGAGAAGTTAACATAGTTGCAGAAGCTAGAAGTCTAAAAGAAGATAAATTAGATGTTCAAACTAAACATATGGTAGAAACTTTTGAAAAAGCTGCTAAGGATTTTGGAGCTAAAATTGAAATAGATGTAAATAGAGCATATACTCCAATAGATGTTAATGAAGATTCAGAAATAATACAACTTGCAAAAAAAGCATTTTCAAATTTAGGAATAGAAGGTCATACTGAATCTACAGGAGGAGGTAGCGATACTAATATATTAAGTAAAAATGGTATTGAAGCTATAACTCTAGGAATAGGTATGAAAAATGCGCATACATTAGATGAACATATAGCTATAAAGGATTTATATGATTCTGCCAAAATGGTAATAGAGATAATAAAAGAAGCATAAATTTAAATAATAGTGTATAATATATATATCGCCTAGCTCAAGCTAGGTGATTTTTCATTTTATAGAAGATTGATAATCTCTATTGAAAGTAAAAGATATACATTTGAATATAATAATAAATTTAATTTATGTTTAAGTATATGTTTTTAATAATATTTAGATTTGGTTTGTTAGGAGGAATAACAATGGAAACAAGGTATGAGGAAGCAAATAAAATAACAATACAATCAATAATTTGGAATATAGTCTTAACAATAATTAAGGTGATAGCTGGTATTATTGGTAATTCGAGTGCTATGATTGCAGATGGATTACATTCAGCCTCAGATATTATAAGTTCTATAGGTGTACTGATAGGTAATTATGTATCTTCTAGACCAGGAGATAAGGAACATAATTATGGTCACGAAAAGGCAGAGACATTGGTATCATTCGTATTATCAATATTACTTATATTTGTTTCTATAACAATAGGTATAGGGGCTATTAAATCATTATTTAACTTAGATGCATTGAGTGTTCCATCAATACTTCCGTTAATAGTGTCAGTCATCTCAATTTTGATAAAAGAGTATCAATATAGAATAACAATCAAAGTTGCTAAAAAGATAAATTCACCAGCTTTAAAAGCAGATGCTTGGCATCATAGGTCAGATGCTCTATCTTCAGTGGCTGCATTTATAGGTATAGGAGGTTCTATTTTAGGATTTAAACCATTAGACCCAATTGCGTCAGTTGTAGTGGCAGTATTTGTGGCTAAGGTAGGAATCGATATACTTAGAAGTTCTGTAAATGAATTGATGGATGTTTCAGTTGATGAAGAAGAAAGAAGAGAATTAAAGTTTATTGTAGCAGATACAGAAGGTGTTAAAAATCTAGGAGATATAAAGACTAGAAAGCATGGAGCTATGGCATATGTGGACTTGACTATATGTGTTGATGAAAATCTCACAGTAAAACAGGGGCACGATATTGCTACTAAGTTGGAAAAACATATAATAAAACATATGGAATTTGTAAAAGGGATAACAGTTCATGTTGAACCATGCACTAATTGCCAAGGAAATAAGTGTATAAAATAATTATAGCTTAAAAAAAAGTGTAAAAAGTTATATAATTGTTTTATGACTATAAACTCTAGGGGTGGTTAAATGAGTAAGAAAAGAAAACTAAAGAAAAAAGCTGCAATATTAATAGGAGTAGTTGTTTTCTTTATAATATACTTTATATCCTTTAAAATAGGTCTAAACATGGAGAAGGATAAGAGTGAAGTTCCAAAGAAAGTAGAAACAGAGACAGAAGATAATAGGTCTTTAATGACTCAAATAAAAGAGAAAAAGAAAATTTATGTATCAGATAAAAATGTAGAAAACATAAAAATCGAAGAAGATATGTGGAACGAGATAAAGTTCTTTTTCTCAGAATTTAAGAAGGTAAGAAATACTACTTCTTATGAAGCAATTTATGAAGGGTATTCTGATGATGGAATTAAATTTTCTACAGACCTTAATTTTTTTAGAGTCTATACTGTAAATAAAGAGGAATATTATAAAGTTCCAATTGATTCCAAAAATTCTTTTAAGAAACTTTTAGATGAGAGTATATATACTTCATTTGACCTTTTGAGTCACTATAAAGACTGGAAAGAGGTCACTATAACTTATGGAAAAGAAACTAAGAAGGTTCATAAATGGAAGTTTGATGATTTAGCACATAAGATGATTTCAAAAAGAGTTGTAGGAAAGGTTCAGCCAGAAAAAAGCAAGGAAAGAAGTGATTATAATTTCAGTATAAATATAAAAGGTGAAAATTTTGCTGTGAAAGTAGATACAATGGGCAAGGATTATGTAAAAGTTACTTCTAAAAAAACTGTCTCTTACTACGAGGTTCATACAAGTTTATTTGATTATCTTAAAAATGAAATATTTGAGATTGGAAAGAAATAAAATATTAAGAAGGCTATCAAGCGATTATATCATTTGATAGCCTACATTAATTTTTATATGTTATTTTTAGTTACATACTATTTTTCAACTAGTAAGTCTGCAACCTTATATATTGGACCAGCACCAGCAGTTATTACTAAATCATTATCATTAACATTTTCACGTAAATATTTTACTATATCTTCAAATTCTTTTATGTAGATAGCATCTACGTTGTTTTGATATAATTTTTCAACTAAATCTTTAGAGTGTATATCTCCTGGATCATCTTCTCTTGCAGCATATATGTCTGTTATGATAACTTTATCAGCAGCATAGAAAGCTTCTGAAAATTCTCCTAAAAGAGATTTTGTTCTAGTGTAAGTATGTGGCTGGAAGATGCACCATAAAGTTGATTTTTTTAACTTTTTAGCAGCAGCTAAAGTAGCCTTTAATTCAGTTGGATGATGTGCATAATCATCTATTACTAAGGCATTTTTGTAGTATCCTTTAGATTCAAATCGTCTTCCTACACCTTTATATATTTTTAAATTTTTTCTTATAGTCTCTAAATCAATACCAGAAACAAGAGCTGCCATTATAGCAGAAGAAGCATTGTATATATTATGAAGACCATATACAGAAAGCTCGAATTCTCCCAAATCTTTTCCTTGATACTCTATTTTAAATATCCCATGACCACTATTATCAAAATGTATGTCTTTTATTACAGCATCATTGTCAGAATCTCTACCATATTTTATAATAGTAGCTTTGACATCATATAATATGTCATCTACATTTTCATCATCACCATTTATTATGAAATATCCATCTGGAGGTAAAAGTTTACCAAATTTATTAAAAGAAGCTTTGATTTCGTCTATACCTGAGAAATAATCAAGATGGTCTTCCTCAACATTTAAAACTATAGATATCTTAGGATTAAAATTAAGGAAACTATCTACATATTCACATGCCTCAGTTATAAAATGGTTAGAATTACCTATCTTAACATTACCACCTATCATGCTTAAGTTACCACCAACTAGTATAGTTGGGTCTAAGTCTGCATATTCAAAAATTGTAGACAACATAGATGTTGTAGAAGTCTTTCCATGTGTACCAGAAACTGCTATAGAGTTTTTATATTCTCTCATAATCTGGCCTAAAAAAGTAGCTCTGTTCATTATTAATTTATTCTTTTCTCGAGCAGCTATAAGTTCTTCATTATCTGGGTGAACTGCTGCAGTATAAACAACCATATTTACATCATCTGATATATTTTCTTTTTTTTGACCGATATAGATGTTTGCCCCTTGATCCCTAAGTTTGTCTAATAGATATGATTCGTTTGAATCCGAACCTGAAACCTGATAACCCTTATTGATACATATTTCGGCTAATGCACTCATGCTGATACCGCCAATTCCTATAAAGTGTATATTCATAATAAAACCACCTTTCTTTTTAATTAAGTCCTACAATATGAACTATTTTTGTGGTATAATAATATAATGTTCAATATTTTATAATTAATATGCATATAATATTATATGTATTTTATTTTTGAATATAATAAAACATAAGTAATATTATACCACAATACGAATTGTTATGCATTATTTAGTTTAACGTTATATAAAGGTATTTGTAGGAGGAAATAGTAATGAAATTTAAAAGAACAGAGAGAATTGGAGCAATAGTTAAAATACTATCTGATAATCCAAATAAAATATATACATTAAGTTATTTTACAAATCAATTTAATGCAGCAAAATCCACAATAAGTGAAGATTTATTAGTTGTAAAAAATGTATTTGAAAAACTACATTTAGGGAAAGTTATAACTATCTCAGGTGCAGCAGGAGGAGTAAAATATATACCTAAAACTTCTATAGCAGAAAATGCAGAGTTTTTAATGGAATTATGTGAGAAAATATGTGACACATCTAGAATACTATCTGGTGGTTTTTTATACTTAATTGATTTAATTTATGACCCTACAATAGCTGCTAAGATAGGAAAAATATTTGCTTCAAACATTGAATATGTAGATGCAGATTATGTTGTAACAATGGAAACAAAAGGTATACCTATGGCACTTATGACTGCAAAGGCTATGAATTTGCCTTTAGTTATAATAAGGAAAGACATAAAAGTATCAGAAGGTCCTACCCTTAGTATGACATATGTAAGTGGAAATAATTCGAAGGTTGAGAGTATGAGTTTACCAAGAAGGGCTCTTAAACCAGATAGTAAAGTTATAATTATAGATGATTTCATGAGGGGTGGAGGTACTATAAAAGGAATGGTAGACCTTATGAATGAATTTGGAGCAGAGGTTATAGGTACTGGAGTATTTATATCTACAACAAATCCTTCAGAAAAAATGGTAAAAGATTATATATCACTAATTCAGTTAGATGTTACTGGAGATAAAATAGTAGTTGAACCAAATTTAAAAACTTTTAAAGATGAATATAGAAATGAAGAATTAGATGAAGAAAATGATTCAGAATTTGAATTTGAAATAGATGAAGATTAATAAAAAAAATATTTAGAAAAATATGTAAAAATAAAAAGAGGATATCCCTAGTTGTCCATAGAATTACTTAAAAAACAGTTTATATTAATTTATTCCAACAATAATAATTTTAATATAAATTAATTTCTGTCAAAATCAAAGGGGGATATATTGGTATGAAGATAACTGACGTAAGAGTAAGAAAATTAACAGAAGAAGGCAAGATGAAATGTATAGTTTCAATAACTTTTGATAATTTGTTTGTAGTGCATGATATAAAAGTTATAGAAGGCCACAATGGGTTATTTATAGCAATGCCTAGCAGAAAAGTAGGCGAAGGAAATTTCAGAGACATAGCTCATCCAATAAATGCAGAAATGAGACAAGTTTTAGAAGATGCAGTTTTACAAGCGTATCATGAAGCATTAGTTCAATGGGAAGTAGCTGCTGAATAACAATAAATATAAAATGGAGAGAGCCCGAACATTTAGGCTCTTTTTAAATGTAGAATTTGCATTAAAATATGTACTTTTTAGTAAAAAAGTGCTATATTATTAGTGATAATGTATATGTTGTATACAAATTGTTAAATAAATGTATTATAATGTATATTGATTGAGATAATAATACGAATAAAATTAAATTAGATTGAATGGAGTGTATCAATGAACTTTAAAGCTATAATCCTTGCCGCTGGCAAAGGAACAAGAATGAAGTCTAAATACCCAAAAGTTATACATAAAGTATGCGGAAAAGAAATGGTCAACCATATTATAGATGTTTCAAAAAAATCAGGTGTAAAGGATACTGTTGTAATTTTGGGGCATGAAGCGGATGTAGTAAAAGAAAAACTTGCAGAAGAAACTATGATAGCTATGCAAACAGAACAGCTTGGAACAGGACATGCTGTAAAAATGGCTAAAGAATATATAAATGATGACGATATAATAGTTGTACTTTGTGGAGATACTCCACTTATAAAGGAAGAAACATTAAAGAAATTATTTGATTTCCATATAGAAAATAAATATCATGCCACAGTTCTTACAACAAAAGTTGGAAATCCAACAGGTTATGGTAGAATAATAAGAGATAAGAAGGGTGACCTTCTTAAAATAGTGGAACAAAAAGATGCAAATTCAGAAGAAAAAATGATAAGTGAGATAAATTCTGGGATATACTGTTTTAATGGAAAGAGTCTTAGAGAAGCATTAGATTTGTTAAATAATAACAATGCACAAGGTGAATATTATTTAACTGATACTGCTAAAATAATGAGAGACAAGGGCTTAAAAGTTGGTGCATTTGCAGGTTCAACTATTGAAGAACTTATGGGTGTTAACTCAAGAGTGGAATTATCAAAGGCAGAAGAAATTATGAGAAGAAGAATAAATGAATCTCATATGGTAAATGGAGTGACTATAATAAACACTAACTCTACCTACATAGAATCTGATGTTGAGATAGGTAATGATACTATAATATATCCAGGGGTTATGTTACAAGGAAAAACAAAGATAGGTTCAGATTGTATAATTGGAATGAACTCATCTATAACAAACTCAGAAATAGGAAATGGTACAGAAATAAAAAATTCAACGATACTTGATAGTAAAGTTGGAGATAATACTACTGTTGGACCATATGCATATTTAAGACCGAAAACTAACTTAGGAAACAATGTAAAAATAGGTGATTTTGTAGAGGTAAAAAATGCTGTTATAGAAGATGGTTCAAAAGCATCTCATCTTTCTTATATAGGAGATGCGCATGTTGGAAAAAATGTAAATATTGGATGTGGAGTAGTATTTGTAAACTATGATGGTAAAAATAAATTTAAGTCAATAGTTAAAGATGATGCGTTTATAGGTTCAAATTCTAATTTAGTTGCACCAGTAGTTGTAGAAGAAAAAGGATATATAGCAACAGGTTCAACAATAACACATGATGTCCCAGATGGAGCTTTAGCAATAGCAAGACAAAGACAAGTTGTTAAAGAAGGATGGGTAGAAAAGAAGAATCAAAAAGATAATCAAGGTAAGTAGTTATTTAGTTTATTATTTTGGCTAATAAAATTAGCTCGAAATTATTATAAATTATATTCATTAGGATTTTAAAATTTTCAGGAGGGTTACATAAATGAATACTAGCGGAAGCGAGATTAAAATTATTGCAGGTAATTCATCGAAAGAGTTAGCACAAAAAATAGCTGACTATATAGGTGTATCAGTGCTAGACTGTGAAGTAGGTACATTTAGTGATGGTGAAATATGTGTAAACATGAATGAGACAGTAAGAGGTTGTGATGTGTTTGTAGTACAATCTACTAATAGTCCAGTAAATGATAACTTAATGGAGTTATTAATCTTAATTGATGCATTAAAGAGAGCATCAGCAGGAAGAATAACAGCAGTTATTCCTTACTATGGATATGCAAGACAAGATAGAAAAGCTAAGGCAAGAGATCCAATCACTGCTAAATTAGTTGCAAACTTAATAACTGCTGCTGGGGCAGACAGAGTATTAACAATGGATTTACATGCAGCTCAAATACAAGGATACTTTGATATACCACTAGACCACTTATTAGGTGGAACAATATTAGCAGATTACTTCAATGAAAAGAAAATAGAAGATTTAGTAGTAGTATCTCCAGATTTAGGAAGTGTTACTAGATCAAGAAAGTTTGCTAATACTTTAAATGGAGAAGTTCCAATAGCGATAATAGATAAGAGAAGACCAAAAGCTAATGTATGTGAAGTTATGAACTTAATAGGTGATGTTAAAGGTAAAAATGTTATACTATTAGATGATATGATAGATACAGCTGGAACAATCGTTAATGCTGCAAATGCGCTTAAAGAGTTTGGAGCAAAAGATGTTTATGCTTGTTGTACTCATGGTGTATTATCAGGACCAGCTATTGAAAGAATTTCTAATTCAGAAATAAGTGAGTTAATAGTTCTTGATACTATACAACTTCCTGAAGAAAAAAGAATAGATAAGATAAAAATAAAAACAGTAGCTCCTTTATTTGGAGATGCTATAAGAATGATATTCTCTAATGAATCAGTAAGTAAATTATTTTAATTAATTAGATTTATAAGAGTTGCTTAAAGTAAGTTTTTAAGCAACTCTTTTTTAATATCTAATTTATGTATTAGTATAATTTATTGGAGTTGTATGTGTGTATATAAAAGTAAATGTTTCTTGTAAAACATGTGGATAAGTAATTAAAAACTAAATTTAATAAAAAATATAAAATTATGAATATTACGAATATAAAAAATATTTGGAAAAAGCATTGAAAAAGTTTGAATTATGTAGTATTATGTAAATATAAATTAAAGAAAGAGGTGTTTCCAATGGGAAGGATTGAAGATGAACCCCTAATAATTAATTGATTCAGCCACAATCTAAAGTAAATATAAAAATCTATTGAAAGTTTATTTATAAGAATTGAAAATAGTATCTATTCTATATCTTTAGTGTTTGTGAGAGGGTTCTGGATTATATAAAGTTACTGTAAAGAAAGTAATTTTGTACGATAAGCATATATATAGATGAAGAGTTTCATTTATATAGTGATTGTGGCTGAATCATAACTGCAAGAATATAGAATGTTTATATATAGATGTTTTTAATAAAATACTATATTGTAATAGCTTTTAGCTTTCAAATAAATATTAGCAAAGGATGGAAATGACAATGATAAAACTAAATGATAATTTATAAATATCTCCTTACGATATATGATAATTGTAGGGAGATGTTTCTTTTTTGTATAGTATAATTACTTTCGGAAATTATGTTTGAATATGTTAAAGTTTGGTATATATAAATAATATAAACTGTATTGCTAAAATGTGGTAACTATTATATAATATAAGTGGATATGTATCTCTATTATGAGTTATATATCATTCTAAATTTAATAAAATAGAAACGTTGATGTATGTTCTGTGATGTGGGCACCTTGGAACATATTGAGTTAGTGGTGCAACCGGCTATGAAATTGTATTTATGATACTTTTATTTTCATAGTTTTTTTTGTTCAAAAAAATGGTTATATGCTAGAAATAAATCTGGTTAGTACGTGTAAATAATTTTACTTAGATTTTTAACCAGATATATTATAATTAAGTATTAATTAAAAAAATTGAGGGGGAATAAAAATGAAGTTAAGAAAGAATAAAAAAGGTTTCACTTTAGTGGAATTATTGGTAGTAATTGCAATTATAGGTGTATTAGCAGTGGTAGCAGTTCCAGCTTTATTTAGTAATATAAACAAGGCTAAGGTAGCAAGTGTTGAGTCTGATTATAGCTCAATTAAGAGTGCAGCGTTGTCTTATTATTCAGATACTAATAAGATGCCAGCTACAGCATCAGTTGGTGATTTAACAAAACTAAAGACTTATATGGAAACTCTTCCTGATAAAGCAGATATAGGTGGAGCTTATCAATTGCTTTTGGGTGATAATAAGTTAGTCTTACAAATAGGTAAAGACTCAGAAAAAGCTACATTAACAGGAGCACAATCAACAAAGTTAGTTAGTGATATAGGTGGAGATAAGATATACAGAACTATAGCTAACGATGGTACACTTGCAAATCAATTAAAGGCTAATGAGAAAGTAGATAATGAGATTCTATATATAGTTCTTATAGATAATGCTGAGATGGATTCAGCAAATAATTAAAGCAATATTTTTATAAGAAATATTATAAATTTTATGAAAAATATAATAAAAAAGACAGGAAGAAAATCTTCCTGTCTTTTTATACTATTTTCTTTAATATCTAATCATAAATGATGATATAATTGAGATAGTAAAGGAGTGAAATCTGTGGCTAAAAAAGTTAGAATAGGAGACAAACTGGTCGAAAAAGGATACATAACAGAAGACCAGCTTAAATGGGCATTATCAGAGCAAAAAAACAGTGGAAAAAGACTAGGAGAATTTCTAGTACAAGAAGGTCTTATAGATAGTAACTTATTAATAAGTGTATTAAAAGAACTTTTAGATATAGAAAGTGTATTTTTAGAAGGAACAGAAATAGACACATTAGCTACAAAGATGGTTCCAGAAAATATATGCAAAAGATATGCTGTATTTCCATTCAAAATTGATGGAAATAAAATATGTCTAGCCATGTCAGACCCACAAGACAGAGAAGCAGTTCAAGATGTAAGACGTATGTCAGGTAAAGATGTCGAAATATTTATATCAAGTGCAGAAGATATAAACAAAGCAATAGGTCATGCTTATGCACATTCAGAAATAAATAAAGCAATGACTGAATACAACAAAAACAAGACTGGTGGAATTAGAGAAACAGTAATCCTTGAAGAGGATGTAAATGCTGCTCCAATAGTAAGACTAGTAAATAATATACTAGAAAATGCTGTTAGAATGGAGGCCAGTGATATACATATAGAACAAAGCGAAAATTACATGCGTGTTAGATTTAGAATAGATGGAATGTTAAGAGAATATATGAGAATGAACTCTGCTCCATACAAAGCGGTAATAAGTCGTATAAAAATAATGTCAGATATAAATATATCTGAAAAGCGGATTCCACAAGATGGTAGAATATATTTAAAAGTAGATAATAAACCTATAGATTTTAGGGTTTCTACAATGCCTACTAATAGGGATGAAAAAATAGCAATGAGAGTACTTGATAAGAGTAATTTTATGGTAAGTAAAGAAGTACTAGGAATAGATGAACATGGCTCTAAGATATATGATGAGTTAATAAATACTCCTTATGGGCTTATATTGGTAGTTGGACCTACTGGAAGTGGAAAAACTACTACATTATATTCAATGCTAAATCAATTGAATACGGAAAATAGAAATTTATTAACGATAGAAGACCCTATAGAGTATGAACTACCTGGTGTAAATCAATCTCAAATAAATGAGAAGGCAGGACTTACTTTTGCCAGTGGGCTTAGAGCCTTTATGCGTCAAGACCCAGACATAATAATGGTTGGAGAGATAAGAGATACAGAAACTGCTGAAATAGCAATTAGAGCTTCTCTTACAGGACATTTAGTTTTAAGTACATTACATGCAAATACAGCAGTCGGAGCGATTTCACGTCTTTTAGATATGGATGTGGAAAGTTTTTTGATAACTTCATCTCTTTTAGGGGTAATATCTCAAAGGCTGACACGAAAAATATGTGAACATTGTAGAATTTCATATGAAGCAGACACTGGAGAAAAAAAGGCTCTTGGAATTGATGTAAACGAATCAGTGACTATCTATAAAGGACAGGGATGTGAAAGATGTAATAATACTGGATATAAGGGACGTCTAGGTATATTTGAAATGCTTGAAATTACACCAGAAATAAAAGAGCTAATAGATTCATCTGCAAATCAAAGAGAAATTTTAAAGTTAGCTAAAAAACAAGGTATGATTAGTCTAAAAGAGGATATAGTTAAAAAGGTTTTAGGTGGAAAGACAACAGTAGAAGAAATGATTAGAATAATTTTGATGACTGATTAAGGGATGATATTATGAAAAGTTTTAAGTATACAATAATAAAAGAGGATGGGAAAAAGCAAACTGATGTGATTGAAGCTAATGATTTTAATGAAGCTAAAAGTCTTCTTAGAAAAAGAAATCTTAGAGTTCTTGAAATCAAAGAAAGTAAAAGTAAAAATATAAATATATCTTCTAGAAAGAGAAAAAAAGACTTAGGAGCTGACCAAATAAGCCATTTTTGCAGACAGTTTGCTATTATAGTATCTTCTGGTATAAATAGTATTTCTGGATTAGAAACATTAGCAGGAAGGTCAACTAATGTTACATTAAGAGAAGAAATAAATCGTATAGTAGCAGAGATAAAAATAGGTTCTACTATTGCTGACTCAATGCTTGCACCAAAGTCTAAGTTTCCAAAGTTACTTGGTGCTATGGTGGCTACAGGTGAGGCTACAGGTAAACTAGATGAAGTATTAAAAAGTATGGCTTCATTTTATTCCAGTGAGCATAGAGTTAAGCAAAAGCTTAGAAATGCAGCTACATACCCATTAATAGTTTTGATTTCTTCATTTATAATGATTTTTATATTTACAGCATTTATGGTACCTAAGATGATTAATTCAATCACAACAGTAGGTGCTACTCTTCCACTTGTAACAAGGATTGTTATGGGATTTGGTACATTTATGAAGACATTTTGGCCAATAGTACTTTTAGTTATTATACTGTCTATTTACCAATTTAAGAAGTATCTAAAAACACCAGTGGGTAGAGCTCAAAAGGATAGAGTTATAAATAAAATTCCTGTATTGGGAAAAGGTATAAACTGTATGGTGGCTACACGATTTTCAAGAGCATTGTATCTATTTGTATCAACTGGGTATCCATTAGTTCAAGGGCTCGATTATATTATAGATAGTGTAAATAATACTATGGCAGAAAAGATTTTAACATCAGCAAAAGATGGAATAACAAGAGGTGAAAGTCTAGCAGAAAACTTAGAAAGATATACGTATTTTGATTCAGTTTTAGTGCAGATGATAGCTATAGGGGAACAGACAGGGGAATTAGAGAACATAAGTAGACAGATGGCTGAATTCTATGAATATGAATCCGAAATTTATCTAAATAGAATGGCATCAATGATAGAACCTGTTTTAATAATTGCAGTTGGTATTATAGTTGCGGTACTGGTTGTATCAATATTCATGCCAATGCTTAGTATATATGATGCTATGTAGGAGGGAAAACAACAAATGAATAAGGTTTATGTATCATATTATGGTGATTCTATATCCATAGTTGAAGGCAGATACAAACATGATAAAGATAAATTTTATATAAAAAACTTTAATGTATTTTCAATAGAGGATATTGCTCAAGATTTTTCTAAAGAAAAGTATGCTCTATTGAGATATGCATTAGAAAATGTAAAGTTAAAATCAAAACACATAGTGTTTTGTTTGAATACGAGAGATGTAATTCTAAAACCTCAAAAGTTGCCTAAGATGGATAAAAAAGATTTAGATGGATTTATGAAGCTAGAAATGGATGAAATGATGGCCCTGGAATCAGATGAGTATGTATTTTCATATGAAGTATCTAGTGAGATATCTGATAGGTCAGAAGGTGAAGAGGCTAGTTTAAATCTGATTATTGGGGCTATAAAGAAAGAAGAAATAAATGCAATTGTAGATATAATACATGAATTTGATTTGGTATTGGATAGAATAGATACATTATCAACAGCTTATTTAAGAATTCTCAAGAATTTAGATTACAATGATATAATGGTGACAAATATAAGCGATAATAGCACAATTATAAACATATATAAAAAAGATACTTTATTTATTAGTGATAATATACCAATAAGAATAACTGCTAAAGATATGGAAATGCAATTATTAAATGTGGTCGAAGAGTCAAAAGGACTTATGAATTACTATTCGTCAAGAAACTTTGGTAAGGTAACAGACACTATATTGATATTGGGGAAAAGGTACTCTAATAAATTAATTTATGAGGCTTTTAGTTCTGCATTTTCAAACTATGTTTCTCAAGGTCTTACAGAGATAATGGATATAGCTGATATGGTATCTGGTGATATAGATGAAGATGATATAAATTCAATTGTAGAACTTTTAGGTTGTATGATAGAGCCTAAAGACAAAAAAGATTTTGAAAATATAAATTTTCTACCAATAGATATACTTAGAAAACAAATGAAAGCTAAACAAATAAAAAGTGTAATGAAAATGGCACCTGTGGTTATTTTAGTGATTTCTATTCCATATTTATGTTTAATTTTTTCAAACAGTTTAGCTAATAAAGAACTTGAAAATGTAAATGATGAAATAAGAAATATTGAGTCTGCTTACTATCAAATTGGAAATATAGAAAAAATGATACAAAGTAAAACAGAAGAAATAAAGGTATATGATATGTTAATTGGGAAAAAGGTAAAATGGGAAAATCTATTGGATGATATAGATAAAAATACTCCAAGTAGAGTTGAACTAATGAGTTTATCAACGACTTATCAAAATCTTGGAACTACTAATAAAACTGAGAACTCAAATAACAATAAAACTACCACAAATAAATCAAGTAGTAATGAAACAAAATCAAATACAAAAAGTAGTAGTGATGGAGATAAAGCCAGCAGTGATTTAAATGAAGATAAGACTACAAATGTGTCAGAAGCATTAACTGGAGATAGTGGAACTGATAGTGCTGATACAGATAAAGATGATAAAACACCATTATATGATAAGATACCAAATGTTATAAACATAGAAGGAAATGCTAAAGATTCTTCTTATGTAGGTCAGTTTTTATATAAATTAAAGGGCTTGTATTATTTTGAAGATGTTAAACTGCATAGCATAAAAAGCAATGAAGAGAATTCCAACTATACATTTAATATGACATTATACCTGAAAGAAGGTGTATTAACTAATGAATAAGGACATATTTAAAAAAGATATAAAAGATATATTTAAAATGGAAGTTAGTCTAAAGGGAATACTTATAAAAGTTGTAATTTTACTTGCTATTTTATCCTATGGATATTTTGGACTTTATCCACAATATGAGAAATATGTTTCTACAAAAAATTCTGTAAAACAAGCTACACAAAAACTAAATACATATAAAGAGAAAACAGCTCTTATGCCAAAATATGAAAAACAACTTAAAAATATTGAAACTGAATTAAATGAAAAAAGTAAAAACCTATTATATGATATGCAAGATGGTCTGTTTCTAATTGGTTTAGACAAGAAAATGAAAACATATAATATTGACTTAACTAGCTATGATGTTGGAAATATTAGAGAATATGAACATTTTTATGGAATATCAACAACGATAAGTGTTAGAGGGGACTATAGAAATGTTAAAAAATTGATGGCTTATTTAGAAGAGCAAAAAAATGTTACTCAGATATTAGACTATACTATGACTTCATATATAGAGCCAGAAAAAGAAGAACAAGAGACAACAAGTAATAAAGACTTAATTAAAAATGTGAACATAAATAAAGATACAAAAATATACTGGGTAGAAGGCGAAGATAAATGGCATTTATATAATGACTGTCCATTGATAAAAGAAGGAGAAATTCTTAAAAATGACAAACTTTTAGATAGGTCAACAAGTTATCTATGTAACACTTGTGTACTTAGAGCTGCAACAGAAAAAGAAACAAAAAAAGAAGTAGTAACTCCACAAGCAGAAGGTGTAGTAGAGGCTACATTTAAATTTATAATGTATACTAAAGAAAATACTACAATGGTACTTGATACAGATAATCCATCTTCGTGGAGACCAGGAAAATATAATCCATTTAAAGCTAGTGCAAAATAAAACCAAATAGGTTTTAAAGATAGGTGATGAGCTTGTACAAAAACAATGAAAGAGGTCTTACTTTATTAGAAATAATAGTAGCTGTATTTATATTGACTATAGTTTTAAGTATTTCTTATAAAGTATTTAATGGTATAACATCAGCAGTAAAAAAACAACAAATCATTACAGATGCTCAAGTAAATATTAATTTAATTAATAAATATTTAAATAGAGACTTAGAAAACTGTAAGGATGTAACAAAGAACAGTTCAGGTAGTGGCTATGAATACAATATAGAAACTCCAGATAATACAGTAAAGTATGAAGTATCTATAGATACCAAAAACAATACAGGAGTATACTATGTAACAAGAATTCAAGAAAATACCACTAATACTGAAGATGCACTTAGAGAAGAAATAATTTCTAATCAACCATTAGTTCAAAACAATAAAGAAATGAAGGAAACGCCATTTAAAATAGAAAAACAAGCTGATAAATCTATTTATACAGTAAGTGTATATTATAATGAATCAGCTCAAGAAGGCCAGAAAAGCAGTGATTTAAATAATAAGACTTATACATTTGATGTTATGTCAAGAATTGGGTAAATGGGAATTTATTTAAAAAATAAGTAGGTTGATAAAATATGAGTAAAAAGAGTAATGAAAAAGGATTTTCTTTAATTGAAGTATTAGTAGCTATGGCGATTATGGGAATTATATTATTTGCATTTTTTAATATTATCAATACTAATGAAAAGGCCAACACTAAAAATGAAGCAGATATAAGTTCCTTAAATTATGTTCAAAGTGAAATAGAGAACTTAAGAGAGAAAATAAAAAGTGGAACATTTGATTTTGACAGTCTGGATAAGCGAGAAGATGGAACAGTGGAATATGAAAAATTAATAGATAAATCAAACAAAGTCGTATATGATAAAGTACTTAACAAGGATGATGTGAGTTTATATGATACTCCATATAAAGAGATTACAACAGTAGAAGATAAAGACGGAAATATAATTGACAAGGAAAGTATTACAAACAAAGTAAAGGTTATTGTAGATGATAAAAGTGGTCAAATATACAAAATAACTGCAACGGGAAAAAGCATGAATGACTATTCAAGTAAAAAAGAAGTTAAAATTGTAACTGAAATATTTAAAGATAAATAATTTTACTTGGGGGTGAGATTTTGAGGAAGTATAATAAGATAAAAAACGAAAGAGGGGCGGCATTAGTTTTAGTTTTGGTTGTAGTAGCATTGCTTTCTATTGTTGGATTGACATTTTCAAATCAGATAGCTAATAGAATAAAATCTACAAAGACTACTAATGAGGGTATACAGGCCAAGTATCTAGCAGATACATGTGTGGAAAATAGTGTTGATAAAGCATATGAAAAATTGTATGATGAGCTTGAAAAAATAGATAATGAACTTAAAAGTGAAAATCAAGAAAAATCAATATCAAGGTCAGCATTAAGAAATATATCAAGTTTGGAACTTAATAATCAAGATGAGGAAAATCTTCCAGTGGAGAGACTTGGGTATATGAATAATATAAAGTTCTATTTAAATAAAGCTGCTCCAGATTTAGAAAAAGCTAGTATAGAGTTAAAAAAATTACAGGGTTTAAATATATTTGAGGATAGGGATATTGAAGATATAGCTGAAACTATTCTTTCACATAGAGATTCTACATTAAGAATTTGTAAGACTTATACTTCTGGAGATATCAGTAAAATAAATGAAAGTATTTTGGTTGGAGATATAGATTCAACTACATTACTTCAGGCAAAGTTAGTAAATAATGATATTCTTTTAAAAATGTTTTTAGAAGGAAATAAAGTTGAAAATGAACATTTAAATGGGACATTTTCATACACTTATAAAGCTTTAGATAGTATTTCTTTGGCAATGCAAAATATGATTGAATACAGACATACATTTCATATTGATGAACCAAAAGTAGAAATATCTGATGGAATTCCAGATTCTCAACAATATTATGACTTAATACAAAATCCTATAATAAATGGGAAGAGATATGGTTGGAATAGTAACTGGGATACATTAGAAAACTTGTTAAAACTCTTACCAAATCAAACTGAAGGATTTAATGCTTTGAGGGTTCACTTGAGAAATAATGTAAGGAAATTTGAAAAATTAAGTGAGAATATATATAGTGGAAATAAAAATACAGCAGAAGATTTTTTGGAATATAAAGAGTTACTATATGAGATATCAGACCAATGTAATCAGTTAAAAAGTATGTCTTATGAGAAAATACCTGTTAAATATGATAATATGACTTTGATAACAACTTTTGATTATATACAAAATGAGCTTTTAGCGGAGATAAAATGTAGACTGAAGGAATTAAAACCTCAAGAAGTTGATAAAACAGAAGACGCTACTATAAAAATACCTTTTTATAAAGCTGACTACGACATGACGAAAGAAAGCTGGCCAGAATTAAAAGAAAATGGCTCAGGGGCAGAGTTAAGTTTAGTAGTAACTGGTGATAAAGATGGAATAAAAGAGGTAGAAGTTAAAGGTGGACAAAAAAATATTCTTGGATTAGGTGTTGAAGAAAACTCAAATTCAAAATATGAAGTTGAAGCTAAAGTTAAATTTAATATAAATGTAGATTCAAATATATTAGATAATTATGACATAAAAGATAAAATTTCAATTAGTCATGACATAAGTTCGTACAAAAAAGTAAACTAAACACAAAACTATAACTTAGTATAAACTAATAAGTAATAAAATAACTTTGTATGTTTATTACTAAAAAAATAAGTAAATTAATAAAAGATATGGAGAATAAATATTATGTATATTTATGATTTATTAGAGCAAGCAATAAGTTTAAATGCATCAGATATACACATAACAGTTGGTACAAATCCTGTAGCTAGAGTAAAAGGTGGATTTGTAAAGCTAAGTGAACAAATCTTGACACCAGAGATAACGATGCAAATGGCAAAAGACATAGCAGGGGAATCTATGTTTAAAGTAATAGAAGAACATGGAGAAGCTGATTTTTCAGCTTCTCTAAAAACTGGAGAAAGATTTAGGGTAAACTCCTATAGACAAAAAGGAAATTATGCAATAGCAATAAGAACTATAACAGCAGAAATACCAACTTTTGAGAAACTAGGACTTCCAGAAAACATAAAATCTTTTACTGAAAGACATAAAGGATTGGTTTTAGTTACAGGACCTACAGGAAGTGGTAAAAGTACAACACTTGCAAGTATGATAAATATAATAAATGAAACGCAACAAAAACATATAATTACACTAGAAGACCCAATAGAGTATGTCCATCACCATAAACAAAGTTTAGTAAACCAAAGAGAAGTAGGAACTGATACAGAAAGTTTTCACTCAGCTCTTAGAGCTATTTTACGTCAAGACCCAGATGTAATACTAATAGGGGAAATGAGAGACCCTGAGACTGTGTCAATAGCGTTAACAGCCGCAGAAACAGGACATCTAGTATTTTCAACACTACATACAGTTGGTGCTGCTAAGACAATAGACAGAATAGTGGACATGTTCCAGCCAGCCCAACAACAACAAATAAAAACTCAATTGTCTACAGTGTGTGAAGGGGTAGTATCACAACAATTACTTCCTACATCAGATGGGAAGGGTAGGATAGCTGCAATTGAATTGATGTTTGCAACACCAGCAATAAAAAATCTAATAAGAGAAGGAAAAACATATCAAATTCCAAATATGATACAAACTGGAGTTAAAGCAGGTATGAAAACTATGGATCAAGATTTAATGGAACTTTATAAAAATGGAAAGATTACAAAAGATATGGCACTTAGTAGATGTACTGACCAAGAATTTATGACTAGAATGATAGGTGGAGTAAGTTATAATGGAAATTATAGTCGTTAATTTATATGTATTTGTAGTTGGGCTAGTATTTGGAAGTTTCTTTAATGTTTGTATTTTTAGGATTCCAGAAGGTATATCTATCTCTAGTCCCCCATCTCATTGTATGAGTTGCAATACTAGATTAAAGACTATGGACTTAATACCAGTTTTTAGCTATTTAATGAGTGGGAGAAAATGCAGATATTGTGGTGAGAAAATTTCTAGTAGATATGCTATAGTAGAGTTAATTACAGGAATTTTATTTTTAACAGTATTTATGGTTTATGGAATATCCATATCAACTATTTATTATTTGGTTCTTGTATCTTTATTAATTGTAATAACATTTATAGATATTGACCACTTTATAATACCAGATAGGATACTAGTTTTTGGGGCTATATTTGCTATAATTTTTAATCTTCTACTAAAAGAAGTTTCAATTAAAGATTCTATTATAGGTGCTTTTGTATGTGGAGGAAGCGTTTGGCTTATAGTAGTTCTAATTGAATTCATAATAAAAAAAGAATGCATGGGTGGAGGAGATATTAAACTATTCGCAATGTTAGGCTTATATATGGGTGCTAAAAATGGTCTTTTAACAGCTTTACTGAGTGTTTATGTAGGGGCAGTATATGGAATTTGTGTGATAGTTTTGAGCAAGATAAAGGGAAAGAAATACAATTCTGTTATACCTTATGGGCCATTTATATCAATTGGAGCATTAATAACAATTTTATTTGGAAGACAATTACTTGAATTTTACTTTTCTATACTTATGTAGAGGATAGTTAAATTTAATGTGATTTTAATTTTTATAAAAGTGAATTAAAGTAATCAATAAGGACAATATTATTATTAACCCTACTACAGAGTACTGTAGACTATGGAGTATATAATAATAATTTCCTTATTTTTTGCATATTTGATAAATAAATCCTTATATATTTTTTGTGATGGATTAAAGAAAAGTTCGTATAATATGCTTTTTATTTACATAGTAACTGTAGTTTTATCTGTATTAATATATCTAAAATTTGGGATTAGTACAGAATGTGTACAATATATAGTATTGATTCCATTTTTAATAATTATATCTATTATAGACTACTACACAATATATGTATATGATATAACAATAGTTAGTGGTATAATAGTTCAAGGTGTAATTTTTTTAATCTTTTGCAATATAGTGCAAATTGACTATATAAGTCATATATTTGGACTGGCAATAGGTTTTATTATACCTTATATTATTGCTAAATTTACAAAAGGATTAGGCTATGGAGATGTAGGTCTCTATAGCTTATGTTGCTTTGCATTGGGAAATAACTATGGATTTTATGTGATAATTTTATCATTTATTTTAGCATTTTTATTTTTTGTTATTTTATATGTAATTAAAATTTTTAAAAATATAAATATCAAAAAACAAATTCCTTTTACACCATTTATTTCTCTAGCGACAATTATAATAATATTTACAGAGTATAATATATTTGATTTTTATTATAGTTTGTTATATAAATTTCTATAACAGGAGGTAAAAAATGTACGTAGTAGTAGGGTTAGGAAATCCAGGAAAAAAATACGAAAAGACTAGACATAACGTTGGATTTGATGTCATAGATATTCTTGCAAAAGAATACAACATTAGTGTTACTAAAATAAAACACAAAGCTTTAATTGGCGAAGGTAGAGTAGGTACTGAAAAAGTATTACTAGTAAAACCACAAACTTATATGAATTTAAGTGGAGAAACATTAATAGATATATATAAATATTATAAGGTAGATTTAAATAATATAGTAGTAGTGTATGATGATATAGATTTAGATGTTGGAAAGATACGCATAAGAAAAAAAGGAAGTGGTGGTACTCATAATGGAATGAAATCTATAACGAAGTGTTTAGGTTCAAATGATTTCCCAAGAGTAAGAGTAGGTGTATCTAAGCCAGAAGTTGGCCAAGACTTAGCAGATTTTGTACTTTCTAGATTTAGAAAAGAAGAATCTGATAATATAAATGAAGCACTAGAAAAAGCGGCGTGTGCTGTTGACTCAATAATAAGAGAAAATATAGACATGTCTATGAACAAATACAATGGATAGTGAGAGGGAGATTTAAATGAATGATGTTTTTTTATATCCTTTGCAGAACTCAAAAGAGTATAAAGATATAATAAACTGCATAAAAAATACAAAAGGCTCATTATTGGTTAATGGACTTTTACCAGTACAAAAACCTCATATATCATATTCTATGTTTAATGATTTGTCACGACAAATGATTTTTATCACAAGTAGTGATTTAGAAGCAAAAAAAGTATATGAAGATTTAAATTTTTATGTTGGAGATAAGGTCGAATATTTAGGGTTTCAAGATATTTACTTTTATCATTTAGATGCAAAGGACAGAAACGAAGAAGCAAAAAAATTAAAGGTGTTGTTAAAACTAGCAAAGAAAGAAAAAATAATTTTAGTGACTTCTATTGAAGCCGTTCTAAGAAAATATATACCAAAACAAGTTTTACTTGATAGTGTGTCTCATTACAAAGTGGGGGATAGTTTAGATTTAGAAAAATTAACTGAGAAGTTAGTTTCCTTAGGATATGAAAGAGTTTCAAAAATAGAGGGGTTTGGTCAATTTAGTATAAGAGGTGGAATTATTGATGTATTCTCGCTTGAGTATACAAATCCGATTCGTATGGAATTATTTGATGATGAGATAGATTCCATACGAACTTTTGACGTATTTTCTCAAAAATCAATTGATAAATTACAACAATTCTCTATAACCCCTTCAAGAGAATTTATTTATCCAGAAAAAACTACAGATGCATTAGTTAGATTAAAAAAAGAAACAACTAAAAATACTGATGAAGGAACCTTTCAAAATATAGAATATATATCAAGTAAGACCTATTTTGAAGGTGTAGAAAACTATATAGATTATATCTATCCAGAAGAAAACAAAAGTATATTTACTTATCTAGCAGATGATGCAATAGTATTTATCAATGATATAACAAGACTTAAGGAAAGATGTGAAAATTACTTAAATGAGTTTAGAGAAAATTACAAATTAAACCTTGAAAGAGGTTTAGCTATTAAAAATCAAGGAAAACTATTATACCACTATACAGATTTAGAGTACCTAGTAAAAGACAAGTCTGTAGTCTTAAATTCACTATTACCAAAGTCTATAAATAACTTTTCTGTAAAATCCATAATAAATTTTGAAAGTAGAGAAGTACCTACATTTAATGGAAAAGTAGACTTACTTGTAGAAGAATTAAATCGGCTGAAATACAATGGCTATAAAATAATTTTGGCTACAAATACATTGGAAAGAGCAAATAAATTAGGAAAAGATTTATTGGATAAAGGCTTAGAAACAACTGTTTCTAAAGATAGAGATATTGAAATTAAATCTTCTCAAATTGTAATTGTACCTGCACATATAAATAGTGGTTTTCAGTATAAATCCATAAAATTTGTTGTTATAACAGATAATGAAATGATAGGGGTCTATAAGAGAGCCTCTAAGACTAGTAATAAAAAAGCCAAAAAAGGAAAGAAGATAGAGTCATTTTTAGATTTAAGCGTTGGAGATTATGTAGTACATGAAAATAGTGGTGTAGGTAGATACACAGGAATTGAACAGATTACAGTTAACGCCATCAAAAAAGATTACATGAAAATAGTTTACCAAGGTGGAGATAATTTATATGTACCAATAGATCAGATGGATAAAGTACAAAAATATATTGGTGCAGAGGTAGAAAAAGTTAAGTTAAATAAGCTTGGAACAAATGAGTGGACAAAGGCAAAGGCAAAAGTCAAAAAAGAAATTGAAGATATGACAAAAGACTTAATTGAACTCTATGCAAAACGTGAAAAGATACAAGGGTATAAGTTTTCAAAAGATACACCTTGGCAGGCAGAGTTTGAATCCTTGTTTCCATATCAAGAAACAGAAGACCAATTAAAAGCAATAGAGGAAACTAAACATGATATGGAATCAAGTAAAGTAATGGATAGACTTGTTTGTGGAGATGTTGGCTATGGAAAAACAGAAGTAGCAATTAGAAGTATTTTTAAGGCATGTATGGACCAAAAGCAGGTTGCAGTATTAGTACCAACAACGATACTGGCTCAACAGCATTACAATACATTTAAAGAAAGGTTTGAAAATTATCCTTTGAGAGTGGAAGTTTTGAGTAGATTCAAGACTCCAAAGCAACAAAAGCAGATTATTGAAGATGCTAAAAAAGGGTTAGTAGATATTTTAATTGGTACTCATAGAATAATATCTAAAGATATAAATTTACCAAACTTGGGTCTTGTAGTTATTGATGAGGAACAAAGATTTGGTGTAAAACACAAAGAAGCTTTAAAGAAAATTAAATCTACAGTAGATGTTCTTACACTTTCAGCAACTCCTATACCAAGAACTCTACATATGTCTTTAAGTGGGATAAGAGATATGAGTGTTATAGAAGAACCCCCGCAAGAAAGACATCCTGTAATAACGTATGTTACTGAGAGTAAGGAAAGCGTAATTCAAGATGAAATAGAAAGAGAATTAAGCAGAGGTGGACAGGTATTCTTCGTATACAATCGAGTTGAACATATTGAAGAAATGGCAAGTATGATTCAAAAGCTTGTGCCAGATGCTAGAGTAGCTGTTGCACATGGAAGAATGACTTCTAAATCACTAGAAAATATAATCTTAGGATTTTTAAATAAAGACTATGATGTGCTAGTGTGTACTACAATAATAGAAACAGGTATGGATATATCCAATGCAAATACCATGATTATATACGATGCAGATAAAATGGGATTAGCTCAGTTATATCAGTTAAGAGGTAGGGTTGGAAGAAGTTCCAGACAAGGATATGCATATCTCATGTATGAAAAAGATAAGACTTTAAGTGAAATAGCAGAAAAAAGATTAAAGGCTATTAGGGAATTTACAGAATTTGGATCAGGCTTTAAAATAGCTATGAGAGACCTTGAAATCAGAGGGGCTGGAAATATTTTAGGTTCTCAACAACATGGTCATATGGCAGTCATAGGTTATGATTTATATGTCAAAATGCTTAATGATGCAATCAAAAAGGTTAAAGGTGAGCCTATTGTTGAGGAAATTGATGTTGAAATAGATTTAAGTGTAAATGCATATATTCCAGACAATTATATTAAGGATGAATTGATTAAGATTGAAATGTATAAGAAGATTGCTTCTATTGAAAATAGGGAAGATATGTTGGATATACAAGAAGAACTTGAAGATAGATTCTCTGATATACCTAAACCAGTACAAACACTACTTACAATAGCTTATATAAAATCATTGTGTAAGATATTAAAAATAGAAAAAATTAGACAAGTGAAAGATGAAATATTATTAGTTCCAATAACAAAGTATAGAACTAAACAAAAAATAGGTTATAATATAGTTACAGAATTAGAAGAACTGTTAGAAAAAATGTGCAAGGTAAAATAACTTGTAAATTTAAGAAGGGATGTTTTAAATTTGAAAAAAGTAATAACGTTAGTAATAGCTATGATAGTTGTAGTATCAATAACAGCTTGTAGCGCAAGCACAGATGGAACTGTAGCAACAGTAAATGGTACAAAAATATCATCAGATGAATTTAAAAAAACTATAGCTCTTTATAAAGATTCTATGGAACAAACTTATGGAAAAGACATTTGGGACAAAGAAGTTGAAAAAGGAGTAAAGTATAAGGACAAGTTTAAAGACTTAATTCTTGAACAACTTATAACTACAGAAGTCATATATTCACAAGCTAAAAAAGATAACTTACTTCCTAAAAAAGAAGATGTTGAAAAAAGTTTTAAAGATTTAAAAGACGCTATGAGTAAAGATGAAAATTATAAAAAACAACTTGAAAAATTAGGTATAGATGATACATTTTTAAAAGACCAACAAGAAAAAGATTTAGCTATGCAAAACTATCAAGCTAATTTTACTAAAGAAACTAAAATATCAGATGAAGAAATGAAAAAATACTATGATACACATAAAGATGAATTCAAAAAAGATGAAGTAGAAGCTTCTCATATTTTATTAAAAACAGTAGATGATAACAATAAGCCACTTTCAGAAGCGAAGAAGGCAGAAGCCAAGAAAAAAGCTGAAGAAGCCCTTAAAGAAGTTAAATCAGGTGAAGATTTTGCAAAGGTTGCAAAGAAATATTCACAAGATGCTTCAGCAAGTGATGGTGGTAAATTAGGATTCTTCTCAAGAGGTCAAATGGTAGCTGAATTTGAAGAAGCAGCGTTTTCTATGAAAAAGGGTGAAATATCTAACTTAGTTGAAACTCAATATGGATACCATATAATTAAAGTAACAGACAAAGTAAATGAACAAACACCATTTGAAGATTCTAAAGAAACTATAAAAGAACAATTATTAAAAAATAAATATCAAGAGAAAATAGAAAAATTAACTAAAGAAGCTAAAGTAGAAAAAGATGAAAAAGTAATAAATACAATCACAATATAAAAACTAAAAAAATAGTAATATGCTTAAAAAAGCTATATCTGGAGAAGATATAGCTTTTTTTGTATATTTTTCTTAACAATGGTAAAAATAAACTTAAAGTAATTTATGGAGGGATTAAAAAATATGAAAGCAACAGGTATAGTTAGAAGAATAGATGATCTTGGAAGGGTAGTTATCCCAAAGGAGATAAGAAAGACATTAAGAATTAGAGAAGGAGATCCTTTAGAGATATTCACAGCAAAAGATGGAGAAGTCATACTTAAAAAATACTCTCCAATAGGAGAATTAAATGAATTCTCTCAGGAATATGCTGAAACATTAGCAGAAGTACTAGGATATGGTGTATTAATAACAGATTTAGATTCTATAATAGCTGTATCTAAACTTCCTAAAAAAGATTATAAAGAAAAAAGTATAAGTGATGAGTTAGAAGCAATAATAAGTGAAAGAACAGTAAAATACTCAAAAGATAAAAATATTTTACCTTTATTTAAAGAAGACCAAAAGGAATATATTAGTCAAGTTATTATGCCTATAATTAGTGCATCTGGTGACTGTATAGGTTCGATTGTAGTTGTTTCAAAAGATAAAGATACAATTGCAGAAAGTGAAGAAAAATCTTTAAAAATAGCTGCTAACTTTTTAGGAAAACAAGTTCAATAATTTTATCATAAAGACCTTTTGCGTGAAGGTCTTTTGAAGTTTTTGTTTAAAATATTGAATATAGCATTAAAAATATGGTATATTAAAGTTTGTTATATAAACAGTATGGAGGTTATGTTATGAACAATAACAAAAACAAAGACTCCTTTTTAAAAGGAGCCCTTATACTTGGGCTAGCAGGTGTAATTGTAAAAATAATGGGTGGATTTTTTAGAATTCCCCTTGGAAACATGATTGGTTCAGAAGGAATGGGATACTATCAGGCTGCTTATCCTGTGTACACTCTATTTTTAACATTAGCTACTGCTGGATTCCCAACAGCTGTGGCAAAGTTGGTTTCGGAAAAAGTTGCCATTGGAAATTATAAAGGTGCAAATAAGATATTTAAAGTATCACATACAGTTTTATTTATAACTGGTATAATATCATTTTGTATATTGTTTTTTGGAGCCGACTACATAGTAACAAACATAATGAAAAATCCTGGTGCATTGTACTCTATGAAAGCTATTGCTCCAGCTTTATTATTTGTTCCAGCAATGTCAGCATATAGAGGATATTTCCAAGGTAGACAAGACATGACTAAGATTGCTGTGTCTCAAGTTGCAGAGCAATTTTTTAGAGTTGTATTAGGTCTTACTTTGGCTTACCTACTTATGAAAAGCTTTGGGCAAACTTTAGGAGCAGCGGGTGCTATATCAGGAGCTACAATAGGTTCAGTAGCATCTATGGTTTATCTGATGTTTGCTTATATGTTAGGAAGAAGAGAACGTAGAGCTGAGATAGATGCGAGTCAAAGGTTTAAGGATGAACAAGTTTCTTATATCTTTAAAAAGCTTTTAACAGTTGCTATTCCGATAACAATAGGTGCATCAGTAATGCCACTTGTAAATATGATAGATAATGTTATTGTAATAAGAAGACTTATGGAAGCAGGCTTTACATATAAAGTAGCAAATTCAATGTTTGGTCAATTGACAGGTATGGCAATGGCAACAATAAATTTACCAGCCGTTATAACAACTGCAATGAGTATGAGCTTAGTTCCAGCTATTTCTAAAGCATATGCATTAGGTAATAAATCAAAGGCTAGAAAAGATACTAAAAGTGCTGTTAAGGTGACTTTACTTATAGTATTACCTTGTGCGTTTGGTATGGCATCATTAGCGATACCAATAATGGGTCTTTTATTTCCACATGAGCCATCATCTGTAGGAACTATCTTGTTTACTCTTACTCCATGTGTACTGTTCTTAGGATTAATACAAACATTGACTGGTATAATTCAAGGAATGGGAAAACCAATAGTTCCTGTAATTGCTTTATGTGTGGGTATGTTATGTAAGATTGTTATAAGTTATACATTGACAGGTATTCCAGATATTAATGTATTAGGTTCAGCTTTTGGAACAGTTACAGCATACTTTGTGGCAGCTATGATTAACTTATTATATGTTAAGAAATATATGAATGTAAAATTTCCTAAGAAGGAATTTATAATAAAACCATTTATAACAGTTATGACAATGTTTATAATGGTTAAATTGAGTTATGGTGCTTTAGTTGGATTATTGGGTAATAGTATATCTACAATAATCGCAATAGGTGTTGGTGGTATTGTATATGTAGTAGTTATACTTGGAATAGGCGGAATTAAAAAAGAAGAGATACTAACTATGCCAAAAGGTGATAAATTATATAAATTGTTAAAAAAAGTTAAACTTATAAGATAATATAGGAATATATATGCAAATAAAGGAAATACTATACAAATAGTAAAGCTCCTTATTTGTATAACAATACAAAAATAAAGTGAAATTTGCTAATGGGAGTGATGTTATGGGTAAGATAAGTATTGTAGGGCTTGGACCAGGAGACTATTCTCTTATAAGTCAAGGTGTACTGGAATCTTTAAAAAATAGCCCTAGAGTCTTTTTTAGAACAGAGAAACATCCGATAATTGATAAGCTTAAAGAAACTATACAATACACTTCTTTAGATTACTTTTATGAAAATGAGGAAAACTTTGAGAGTGTTTACTTAAAAATATCTGAATTTATTATAGAAGAATCTACAAAAGGTGACTTAGTATATGCGGTTCCTGGTCATCCAAGGGTCGCAGAAAAGACTGTAAGTATAATAGAGAGACTTGCCAATGAAAAGCACATAAAAGTGGAGATAGTACCTTCTATGAGCTTTGTAGACGCTATGTTTAACTATTTAGCTATAGACCCATCTGATGGATTTAAATTGATAGATGCTTTTGAGATAGAAAACTCATATATAGATTTAGATACAAGTATGATAATAACTCAAGTGTATGATAAATTTATAGCATCAAATGTAAAGTTAAAACTTATGGAATATTATGATTATAATCAAGAAATATGTATAGTAAATGGAGCAGGTGTCAAAGATTTAGAAAGTAAAAAGTTTATAAAATTATGTGAATTAGACAGAAATGAAAACTTTTTTGACTATTTAACTAGCTTATATATACCCAAAAGTTCTAAAAAGATGTATAATACAGTACATGACTTAGAAATAATAGTTAATACATTAAGAAGCCCATCTGGATGTGAATGGGATAAAAAACAAACACATCAATCATTAAAAAATTCTGTTATAGAGGAAGCATATGAACTTTGTAATGCAATTGATAATAATGATATAGATGAAATGGTAGAAGAGCTAGGAGACGTTCTTTTACAAGTTATATTCCATTGTCAGATAGGTAATGAGGAGGGCTACTTCGATTTAAAAGAAGTGGTAAATGGTATATGCAAAAAATTAATTCATAGACATCCTCATATATTTAATGGTGTAAAATTAGATATGTCTAAGTTTGAAAAAACTTGGGAAGAGTTAAAGAAAGAAGAAAAAGGCGAAAGCACTGTAACAGATGGCCTTAGAAGAATACCAAAACATTTACCAGCTCTTATGAAGGCTAGTAAAGTTCAACATAAAGCAGCTCTTGTTGGCTTTGATTGGGACAATGTAGAAGATGTATTTAAAAAAATTGAAGAAGAATATCAGGAATTACTTGACGAACACAGGGTCGGGAATATAAAATACATAAAGGAAGAACTAGGCGATTTATTATTTTCGATAGTAAATCTAGCTAGATTTTTAGACATAGACTCAGGAGAAGCCTTGAACTGTACTACAGATAAATTCATAAATAGATTTGAGTTTGTAGAAAAAAGTGCAATGAATTTAAATAGGAAATTAGAAGACATGACACTTGAAGAGATGGATGAATTTTGGAATCAGGCTAAAAAACAATAAAATTGTGGAAGGAAATTTGTCAAAAATCTAGAACTTTTATCAGAAAGATAGGAGTCTATATTATAAACATTTTTAGGAGGTAAATATCGTGAATAAAGCTGAATTAGTATCAAAGATGGCAGAAAAAAGTGGATTAACAAAGAAGGAAGCAGAGGCTGCGTTAAACGCATTTATGAGTTCTGTTCAAGATGCACTAGTAAATAATGAAAAAGTTCAATTAGTTGGATTTGGAACATTTGAGACAAGAGAAAGAGCTGCTAGACAAGGAAGAAATCCAAGAGATCCAGAGCAAATTATAGATATACCAGCTTCTAAAGCACCAGTTTTCAAAGCTGGAAAAGGATTAAAGGATACAATAAATGGATAATTAGAAATCTTGTGAAAAAGTGTGGATAAATTTACCACACTTTTTCTATAGAGCTAAGGAAGGTGATAATTATGAGATTAGATAAGTTTTTAAAAGTATCTAGGATTATAAAGAGAAGAACTGTTGCTAAAGATGCATGTGATAAAGGAATTGTCACTATAAATGGAAAAGTCGCTAAATCTTCTTCAGAAGTGAATATTGGAGATACATTAGAAATACAATTTGGAGAGAAGAAGATGAAGTTTAAGATAAATGAAGTAAGAGAGCATGTATTAAAAAATGATGCGAAAGAAATGTACGAAATTTTAGAATAAAATTAATAGTCCTCTAGTATATTAATAGTAGTATTAGTGAAATATTTACTGGGGGGATATTATGGAACAGAACATAACTTTGAAAGATAGATCAAAGCTGGTTATTTCAGGAGTTGAGCACATATATTCTTTTAATGATAAAAGAGTAGAGCTTAAAACTTCTGTTGGTGAGATGGTAATTGAAGGCGAAAACCTAGATATGAGCAAGCTAAGTATAGACGAAAATATAATTAGCATAGATGGAACTATAAATTCTATGGTATATGCAAAGCCTAAAAAGCCACAAGAAAGTTTTTTGAAAAAGGTATTTAGATAGATGATACCTTTTACTCAAGATGTAAGTATTTTCTACGCTACTATTTATGGTGGAATACTCATAGGAGTGTTGTTTGATTTTTATAGAAGCCTGAGAGGGAGTTTTAAATTCATCAATTATTTTGCAATAATTTTTGATGTATTATTTTGGTTTCTAGCAACCATTATAATATTTATAACAATAAACCTTACAGAGTTTTTTAATTTAAGATATTACCATTTTGTGGCTTTGTTTATTGGTTTTATTTTATACTATAACACCATAAGTAAAATTGTTTTATCAATTATCAATAAAATAATTCGTTTTGTGAGGAATTCTTTTAAAAAAGTTACATACTACATAGTCAGTTTTTTAAACAATTTGTATTACGTTATAATCTATTCACTACACCTACTATTTGATATTATATTTTATATACCAAATATATTTATAGCAACAAAAAAAAGTATAAAGAGAAAATCAAATAAAAAATCAAAAAACAAGAAAAAATCAAAATCTAAGAAAAAAACTAAAACTAAAAAAAGGGTGTAGGAAAAATGAACTTAAGAAAAAAATTTTCAGGACAAATTATTGTTATCAGTTTATTTTTAGGAATATCAATTTTTAGTATAATGACAGGATTTGTATTTGAGTACGAAAAAGCTAAAGAATATAAAACAGAAATAGCAAGTCTAAATAAACAATTAAAAAAGACTGAAATACAAATAAACAGCTTAAAGAAAGATGAAAAATCATATGAAGGAGACTTAGAAGAAATAGCTAGAAAAAGGTTAAACATGGTAAAGCCTAATGAAACCGTTTATGTAGATATAAATCGTTGATTAAAAGTTGCCAATAAGTCTACGAGTATTGATTTTAAAATTTAAGATTGAATAAAAAAGTCATTCAGTTTAAGGATGACTTTTTTATTTTGATTTAAGGAGGAATTTTATAATGAAAATAGGAGCTATTGATATTGGAACAAACTCAATGAGATTGTTGATAGTAGATTATGTGGATGGAAAACTTATAAATAGAAAAAAATTTGTTAACACAACTAGAATTGGGCAAGGTGTAGATAGCAAGGGATATATAAAGGAAGATGCGATTCAAAGAAATATAGAAGCATTAAAAGAATTCTCTGACAAGTGTAATGATGAAAAATGTGAAAATATTTATTGTATGGGGACATCTGCTCTTAGAGATAGTAAAAATGGAGATTATTTTGTTAAACTAGCAAAAGAAGAGGCTGGTATTGATGTTGACATAGTTACAGGTATAGAAGAATCAAATTTGGGCTTTAAAGGTGTTTTAGAAGGCATACAAGAAGAGAATGATATTATTGTTATAGATATTGGAGGAGGCTCAACAGAATTTATTATAGGTGATTCAGATGGAATTAAATTTAATAAAAGTGAAAATGTAGGAGCTCTTAGAATGACAGAAAAATTTTTAAAACACGATATCATTGAAAATGAAGAGTTTGAAGCTATGAGTTCATTTATATATAACGAAATCAGTGAGACTTTAAATTACATAAAAGAAAAGGGATTAAAAACTCTTATAGGTATAGGAGGTACAATCACATCATTGTCAGCAATGAATCAAGAATTAGAAATTTACTCTATGGAAAAAATACATAATAGTAAGATATGCAAAAAAGAAATAGAAGAAATTCTACAAAAATTAATAAAGATGACATTAAGTGATAAAAAGAACTTAAAAGGGCTACAAGAAAAACGTGCGGATATTATAACTGCTGGTGTAAAAATATTGAATATAATAATGGAAAAATTAGAAATAGAAGAAATAACCGTAAGTGAATACGATAATTTGGAAGGCTTAATATGTCAAAAGTCAAAAAAAATGTATTAATATTTTTTGATATTTGGAACCGATTATGACAAAAAAAATTACTCCTCTTTGTTACAATTCTTAATATAAACAAAAGAGGAGGTTTTTTTATGCAAAGAAGTGTAGCAGTTGTAAAGAACAAAACTGTAAAACCAAATGTCATAAAATTAATAAGCGGATATATTGATTTTACTACAGTGTCATTCGCTGTAATGGGATTTTTACTTAGTAGGTCTATCATAGTAGACTCTGTAGCTCCTTTAGGGATTGCCTTTTTTATATGTGCATCAAAGATTGATAAGTACAAGATACCTGTATTTATATCAGCATTAATAGGGATATTGTTATCATTCAATGATTTTGGAAATGTAGCAAAATATGCTGTGTGCCTTACAATATTTATGGCATTAAATAAGAAACTAAAACTATTAGATTCAATTGCCAAAGTGGCGCTTATAGGTTCAATGGTATTACTTCCAATTTCCATGGGACAAGCGTTCTTTTCTGATAGGTGTGTGTATAATCTGCTTGTTGCAGGTGTAGAAGCAATAATAATGTTTATATCTATATATGTATTTTCTTATGGTATAGGTTTAATGGCCAATGTAAACAATAGGATGTCTGTACGGACAGAAGAAGCCATATCAATAAGTTTACTGCTAACCTTTAGTATAATGGGGATAGGAGATATATCTTTATTTGGAATATCGATAAGGACCATTTTGTCAACGGTATTGATATTACTGACCTCAATAGTAGGTGGAGCTACCATGGGAGCATCTAGTGGTGTAATTATTGGAGTGGCATCTATTTTAAATAATATGACATCAGCTATTTATATGGGTATATATTCTTTTTCAGGATTAATAAGTGGTGCATTTAATAAAATAAATAAATATTTCTGTATATTAGGATATATTCTAAGTTGGACAATAATATACCTATATACTTCTGGTATTACTTCAAATATGATGCAACTAAGAGATATATTGTTAGGATGCTTGATAGTGATTGTGTTGCCTGAAAGGTTATTCAATAAGATTGAAAAATTAATAAAAAGTAATGTAGCTTCAAATGAAATTGTATACGATTATATTATGAGAAGCAAAAACTTAACGAATAGCCGATTAAACAGTATCTATAAAACCTATGATGACCTTGCAGATACATTTGACAAGATAAGAGAAAAGGATAAGGTTTTAGACCAAAGAGACATAGCTAATGTAATAGATATGATTCATAATGATGAATGTAAAAGTTGTAGTATGAGAAGAATGTGTTGGGAATCAAGATTTAATCATACATACACTATGATATATAATATTCTTGAAAAAATTGAAGAGAAAGGAGAATTAAGTGTAAACGATATACCTAAAAACTTTAGAAAGGAATGTATGAAGCCAGAGTCAATAGTGAAAATATCAAATCACTATTATAAAATGTTTGTATTAGATTATGATTGGAGTGTGAAGTTTTCAGAAAGTAGAAAATTAATAGCAAATCAGATAAGGAGTATTTCAAAATCAATTAAATCGCTGTCTCAGGATTTAGAGGGCGATATAATGTTAGATATAGAAAAAGAAAAAAATATATATGAACAATTAGAGAGATATGATATAACTGTTGATAAAGTAAGTTACTTAACAAAGAGTAACAGCGAGTTTGAAATATCAATAGAAAAGAAAACTTGCAATGATGGTTGCATGTGTGAAAATAAAATTGTAGATATAATTTCAGACCTAGTAGGAGAGAATATGTCTGTTAGAAAAATAGGATGTCACTGTTTAGGAGGTAAATGTAAAGCAACATTTGTTAAGTCTCAAAAATATAAGGCTGTTACAGAAGTTTCAGCAATGTCAAGGGATGGACATATCCTTTGTGGAGATAACTACACATATATGGAGATAAATGATGGCAAATATATGATGGCTATAAGCGATGGTATGGGAAAAGGTAAAAAAGCTTATGAAGAGTCTTCTGCTACTATTGATATACTAGAAAAAATGATAGATGCAAAGATTAAAGATGAAATAGTTATAGATACTATAAATAATATGTTGTTATTAAAGTCTTCAGAAGAAATGTTTTCAACTCTCGACTTAGGTATTTTAGATTTAAAACGAGGGAGTTTAGAAACTATAAAGATGGGAGCATGTTCTACCTATATAAAAAGAGAGGATGGAGAAGTTGATTTAATATCATCATCATCTTTACCTGTGGGTATATTGTCAGATGTAAAGATTGATAGAAAAAATGTAAAAGTTAAGGAAGGGGACTATGTTATAATGGTTTCTGATGGAATTGTAGATGCAGGAAGAAATAACAATTTAGGTGATAATTGGTTAATATATTTCTTAAAAAACATAGAAACTACTAATCCAAAAGAAATTTCAAATTTAATATTAGATAGAGCATTGGAGTTACAAGCGTTACAAATCGAAGATGACATGACTGTTCTAGTTACAAAAATATGTACAAAATAAACTTTATAAATTTCTGTGTATAATATGTGGATAACTTGTGTATAATGTGTTAATAGACTTTTGAAAAAAGTAAAGTTATTAACAAAAAAAACGTATAAATCAACAAAATTTGTTGATAAGTATGGCATAAATGTTAATAAAATGTAAAAAAAGAAAAAACAAAAGCTATTATCAAAAGAGATTCATGTTGAAATAACTAAATTTCTAAGCAAGTAAAGCCTGTGAATATGTTGATTATTATGTGGATAACTATTAATTCGATATTTATTTATATAGTATGAATAATTGAATAATATATCTAAAAAAAGCCATCCTATTATTAAGTAAACTTATTGAAAGGATGGCTTTTTATGAATAGGAAATTGTGCAAAGCAATAATACCTTTATTTATCTCTATTTTTTGCATGTTAATAATAAGTATAAAAGCTGACCAAGGATATCAAAAAAATAATGATAGAGCAATTACTGTCATGAATAATGATACTGAAGATGATGCTGAAAAAAAACAAGAAATAGATTATGAAAAAACATGTTGGAATTTACAGTCTCTATTTAAAAGTGATGACCAATGGAAAAAAGAACTTAAGAGTTTTAATAAAGATACAAAAGAACTTAAAAATTACATAGGTAAAGTTACAAAGTCACCAACGCATTTGTCTTTTGCGTTAGATATCAAAGAGAAACTTGATATAAGATTAAATAAACTTTCTGCTTATGTAAAATTAAAACAAGATACTAATAAAAATTCATATAAATATTTAGATATGAGTGATAGTATGGGTAAATCTTATGGAGACTATATGGGGATTTGCTCAGATTTAGAGTTAGAGATATTAAAATTATCAAATAGAGATTATAAGAAGATTATTTCAAATAAAAATATAAATAGAAAATATGGTGTGTATTTAAGAGATATAAGAAGAAATAAAGTACATTATTTGGACGATAAATCAGAAGATATTCTAAGTAAAGTGTCTTCAATAAGTAGTCTTCCAAGTCAAGTGTATGAGTTATTTAGAAATATGGATAGAAAAACTAATTTGACACCAGCTCAATATGCAAGTGAACTGGAATCGCCAGATAGAGAAAATAGAAAAAAAGCTTATCAAGATGAACTCATTACTTATAATGATAATATAAATACAATTGCGGGCTTGATTACTGGCCAAGTTAAAAAGAATATATTTTATTCTCAAGAAAGAGGTTATGAGTCGTCTTTAGAAATGTATTTAGAATCTGATAATGTAGATGAAAAAGTATACAATAATTTAATAAGAACTGTAAACAGTAATATGGATAGTTTACACAAATATATAGATTTAAGAAAAAAAGTCTTAAAGTTGGATAAGGTTCATTCATATGATATGTCTGTACCTATAGTTAAGGCTGTTGATAGTAATATTAACTATGAAAAAGCTCAGAGTATAGTATATTCAGCATTATCACCTTTGGGAAAAGAATACAATGATGTAGTATACAAAGCGTTTAATGAAAAATGGATAGATGTTTATTCACATGAAAATAAAGTGAGTGGTGGATATTGCCTATCTGTCTATGAAAATCATCCATATATACTTTTAAATTATAATAATTCGCTAGGCTCAGTTTCAACTTTATCACATGAGTTAGGTCATGCTGTATATGAATATCTAAGTTCTAAGAACCAAAATTATTTTAATTCAAGTCCATCTATATTTACTCATGAAGTTGCGTCTACTACTAATGAGGCATTACTTTATGAGATGCTTATAAGAGAATCTAAAAGTAATGGTGAGAAAGCTTATTATATAACACAATATCTAGATTTAATAAAGGATACTCTTTATACACAAACTATGTATGCTGAATTTGAAAAAACTATACATGAATTAGTAGAAAAAGGAAAAAGTGTAAATGCATTAGTGTTAAATGATGTTTGGGGACAACTTCTCAAGAAGTATTATGGGCAAAACTATGAATTAGACCAATTATCTAAGGTCGGATGGGCAAGAATCCCACATTTTTATAATAGTTTTTATGTCTATAAATATGCTACAGGCTGTAGTGCAGGAGTCAGTTTCGCCCAAGATATACTAAAAAATGGCTCAGATAATTATATAAATTTTCTTAAAAAAGGAAGCTCAGATTATCCAATAGACTTATTAAAAGGAAGTGGGATAAATTTAACTAATACAAAACCTATAGAAAATACAATCAAAAAATTTGACAGCTTAGTAGCAGAACTTGAAAAGCTATTATAAAAGATTTATTATAATCCACATGGAAAATATATCGAATTAATGTTAAAATATACTAAAAGTTTAAAGTCCTATTTATAAATAGGGCTTTTTATCTATTAATTAGTGGGAGATGATTCTATGCAAGTTAAAGTTAAGAAAGCTGTAATACCAGCAGCAGGTTTAGGCACTAGATTTTTGCCAGCGACAAAGGCACAGCCAAAAGAAATGTTACCAATAGTTGATAAGCCAACACTACAATACATAATAGAAGAGGCTGTAGCTTCAGGGATAGAGGAAATATTAATAATAACAGGTAGAAATAAAAAATCTATTGAAGACCATTTTGATAAATCTGTAGAATTAGAACTTGACTTAGAAAAAAAAGGTAAAAAAGAGTTATTAGAAATAGTACAAAACATATCTAATATGATTAATATACATTATATAAGACAGAAAGAACCAAAAGGACTGGGAGATGCGATTTATTGTGCTAGACATTTTATAGGTGATGAGCCTTTTGCTGTAATGTTAGGAGATGACATTGTAGACAATGATGTACCTTGTTTAAAACAATTAACAGACGCATATGAAGAGTATAGAACTACAATATTAGGTGTGCAAAAAGTGAATCCAGAAGATACTAATAAATATGGTATAATAGAAGCTAAAAATATAGAGGGTAGGGTTTATAAAGTAAAAGATATGGTGGAAAAACCAGAATCAGGGAAGGCACCTTCAAATATAGCTATTTTAGGTAGGTATATAATAACTCCTGAGATATTTGACATCCTCAAGGATTTACCACCAGGCAAAGGTGGAGAAGTACAACTTACAGATGCTTTAAAAGTATTATCTAAAAAGGAAGCCATGTATGCATATAACTTTGAGGGTAAGAGATATGATGTAGGTGATAAATTAGGATTTTTAGAAGCGACTGTCGATTTTGCTCTAAAGAAAGAAGACCTTAAGGAAGATTTTATTAAATATCTAAGACATGTCTGTAATGAATTTGATAAAGATGACAATGTGTTATACAATAGTACAAATGAAGGAATAGATTCAGATAAGATTTGCGAGATTAAAGAACTCGAAGTTCAAAAATAATTAGGAAAGGTGATGTAGTGTGGCAAAATCAAGTCAAAAAAAGATTAATAGAATAATAGCTGTTGGGATTGTAGGTGTTCTTGTATTAACAAGTATAACAGCTGTTTTAAGCATGATTGCAACTATGTTGTAGAAATAAATAACTACTGTAGTATACATAAATATAAAAACCATATATAACTTGATGTAGTTAAAAATTTACAGAATTCTAGTTATGTATGGTTTTTAGAATTTATAAAGATAAAAAATAATTTTTATAATAGTTGCATATTTTAAGGGAAAATATTATTATAAGATATAAATATAGTGATAAATTTATAAAAACGTGCTAAGATTGGACTTGAGATATAATAAATAAATGGATAATATGGATAATAATGTTTTAAATTTTATTTATTGACCATAATGTATAAATAGTGATATTATTAGACTTAACTGTTTGAATAAAACTTTTCTTTTTCATGCCTTCAATTTCCAAAAAAAGTATGTATATAAATGAATATATAGATGAGGAGGATTTTTTTGATTTTAGATGATAAAGTATTAGAAGGATTGGGTAGTAAAACATTAGTTGAACTACGAGAAATAGCAAAAGAATTAAAAATAAAATCAATTACTACATATAAGAAAAATGAGCTAATTGAGATTATAAATTCTAAGAGCAAGAACGAAGTAAAAACAAGTGATATTAAAGTGAGTGAAGAAATTAAAGATAAAAATGAAAATATAAAAGAAGACATAAAAAATAGAAAAGAAAATATAGAGAGCGAAAGCATAGAAAAAGAAGTTGAATATAAGAGCCCTGCCAAATCATATAACAAAAAAGATATGGATAATCAAAATATTTCCCAAAGCCAAGATAACAGAAACCAAAAAAATGATTATAATAAGACATCAAATACAAATGATTACAATAAGGCGTCAAATACATGTAATAGAATGGTCAGAAATAATAATAAAAACTATTATATGCCTAAACAAGTTGATGAATCTAAGATAGTAGATGAATTTAACACATCAAAGGAAGATGAAGTGGTCGGTGTACTTGAGATTTTACCAGATGGATTTGGTTTTTTAAGAGGCTCAAATTATTTATCTACCGAAGGCGATGTATATGTTTCGCCATCTCAAATAAGAAGATTTAATATGAAAACAGGAGATAAGATTAAGGGTATAACTAGACATCCAAAAAGTGGAGAAAAGTTTAGAGCACTTTTATATGTTCAAAAGATAAATGATGAAAATCCTGATACAGCTATACAAAGAAATGCATTTGAGACATTGACACCAATCTTTCCAGAAGAACGACTTACACTGGAAACAAATAGAAATGAGATAGCCACAAGAATTATAGATTTAATTTCTCCTATAGGTAAAGGACAAAGAGGATTGATAGTCGCACCTCCAAAAGCTGGGAAAACAGTTCTTTTAAAAAGTGTCGCAAACAGTATAGCTAAAAACCATCCAAATGTTGAACTTATAGTACTTCTTATAGATGAAAGACCAGAGGAAGTTACTGATATGAAGGAATCTATTGAAGGAGATGTTATATATTCTACTTTTGACCAAGTATCAAGTCATCATGTTAAGGTTGCAGAAATGGTATTAAATAGAGCTCAAAGACTAGTTGAACACGGTAAAGATGTAGTAATATTACTAGACAGTATAACTAGACTTGCAAGAGCATATAACCTTACAATATCTCCTACAGGTAGAACTTTATCTGGAGGTATTGACCCTGGGGCACTTCATGGACCTAAAAAATTCTTTGGAGCTGCTAGAAATATAAGACAAGGTGGTTCCCTGACAATACTAGGAACAGCATTAGTTGAAACTGGTTCTAGAATGGATGATGTAATTTTCGAGGAATTTAAAGGTACAGGAAATATGGAATTACATTTAGATAGAAAATTAGCTGAAAAAAGGATATTCCCTGCAATTGATATTTATAAGTCTGGGACAAGAAGAGATGACCTATTGCTTGATGATGAAGAAAAAACAGCTCTTTGGAGATTAAGAAGAGAAATGAGTAATAATTCAGTGATGGAAATCACAGATAAAGTCATTGAACTTATAAAAAGAACCAAAGACAATAAAGAATTTGTAAAATCGATAAAGAGTTTGTAAAATCAAGGAATAATTGTAAAAATAGATTATATAAAGTAATAGAAAAATCACTTGAATGGCATAATAAGTTGTGCTATAATAATGTAGTTGATAATGTAAAAAGAAAGTTAATATAATTAATTTTTTTAAATAAAGAGAAGAGGTGACTATAATGCAAAAGGAAATACAACCAAAATATAATCCAGTTGAAGTGCGTTGTGCTTGTGGGAACACATTTGTTGCTGGTTCAACTAAGGACGAAATAAAAGTTGAAATATGTTCAGAGTGCCATCCATTCTATACAGGAAAACAAAAGAACATAGAAAAAGGTGGAAGAATCGACAAATTCAAAAAAAGATTCAAAATGGACTAATTTTTATAAAAGTGGAGTTGGAGGAAGCCAACTCCTATTTTATTACAAAAAAAGGTTCATATTCTACTTTAAATTGTCTTTTTGTATTATAATAATAAATATGTTAAATTAAGTATTTAAAATGCAATTGAATGAGGTGAGTGGATGGGAAAGCAATCTGTAGGTGGTCAAGCTGTTATTGAAGGCGTAATGATGCAATCAAAAGATAAAAGAGCTGTAGCTGTTAGAAAAAGTGACGGAGAAATAGCCTTAAAAGAAGATAGAATAAAAAGTTGGGTAAGAGATAAGAATATAGACAAGATACCTTTTATTAGAGGTTCTTTTGTTATGATAGATACAATGATTCAAGGAATAAAGAGCTTGAACTTTTCTTCAGAGTTTTTTATGGAAGAAGCTGAAGAGGACAAATTTGACTTATTTATGAAGAAGATTTTTAAAGATAAGGCAAATGATATACTTATAGTATTTTCCTTGGTTATAGCGATGATACTTTCTGCTGGTTTATTTATTTTTATACCTACACTAGTAGGAGGGGCTTTTTCTAAGGTAATACCTAGTGATTTTATGCTCAATTTAATAGAAGGCATCATAAGGATAGTTATATTATTTGCATATATAGTATTGATTTCTAGAAGTAAGGATATAGAAAGAGTATTTCAATATCATGGCGCAGAGCATAAATCAATATATTGTTATGAAAATAATTTGGAACTTACAGTAGAAAACGCTAGAAAATTTAAAAGACTTCACCCTAGATGTGGTACAAATTTTTTGTTTATAGTTATGGCTGTATCAATAATACTATTTGCATTTTTTGGTTGGCCAAATCCAATACTTAGGATATTTATGAGAATCATATGCGTTCCTATAGTAGCAGGATTATCTTATGAAGTAATTAGAATTCTTGGAAAATACGACAATGGATTTACTAAGATTATTGCATATCCAGGTATGATGTTGCAATACTTTACGACTAAAGAGCCTGATGATGAGCAGTTAGAAGTAGCTTTAGAAGCATTAAAGGCAGTAGTAGATTAAAGAAAAGGGTATTTATTATGACGATAAAAGATATAATTATTAAATATTCAGAGGAATTTAAAGGTATAAGTGATACTCCAAGACTAGATACAGAATTATTGTTACAAAAAGCATTAGGTGACGTTGATAGATTGTATATTCACTTAAATCTAAGTAAAGAATTAACTGAAGAACAGAAAACAGAATTTATAGGTTTTGCAGAAGAAAGAATAAATGGAAGACCAATAGCATATATAGTTGAAAATAGGGAGTTTATGGGACTAGATTTCTTTGTTAAGGAAGGGGTATTAATCCCAAGACCAGATACAGAAACTTTGGTAGAAGAAATAATTGAAATATGTAAAGGTAGAAAGAATGTAAGCATACTAGATATAGGTACTGGTTCAGGTGCGATTACAGTTAGCTTAGCAAAATATATTGAAAATTCTAAATTGATGTCTTTTGATATATCAGAAACAGCCTTAGAAATAGGAAAGAAAAATGCTATTATAAATGAAGTTGATGAAAAAATAGAGTACATTAAATCAGATTTATTTACAGTATTGAATAATAGTGATATAAAATTTGATATTATAGTTTCAAATCCACCATATATAAAAAAACAAGACATAGAAACACTACACACACAAGTTAAAGATTATGAGCCATATAATGCACTTGAGGGTGGAGAAGATGGATTGGATTTTTATAGAAAAATAACAGAGCAAGGTAAGAAATATTTAAATCAATGTGGAATATTAGCATATGAAGTTGGTCACAATCAAGCTGAAGATGTAATTAATATTATGAAAAGTAATGGATATAAAAAAATATATACAAAGAAGGATATACAAGGCATTGATAGAGTTGTTATAGGATACAATATATGATATAATCAACAATTGATATGTTACATTTAATCGAGGTGAAAGTATGTTAAAAAAATTAGAGGTATTGGAAGATACATATAAAGACTTAAGTGAAAAAATAGGTGATCCTGATGTAATAAATGATCAAAAAGTTTGGCAAAAGTATATAAAAGAACATGCTGACTTAGAGCCTATTGTTATGAAATACAGAGAGTACAAAAGCGTTTTAGATAGCATAAAGGAATCAAAAGAAATTTTACAAGAAGAGTCAGACGAAGAGTTAAGAGAATTAGCTAAAATGGAACTATCTGAAATGGAAGAAAAAGTAGCTCCAATAGAAGAAGAAATAAAAATACTACTATTACCTAAAGACCCTAATGATGACAAGAACGTTATAGTTGAAATTAGAGGTGGAGCTGGAGGAGATGAAGCAGCTCTATTTGCAGGTGATTTATTTAGAATGTATTCGAGATATGCTGAGAGAAGAAGATGGAAAATAGAATTATTAAGTGCTAGTGATACTGGAGTGGGTGGATATAAAGAAGTATCTTTTATGATAAAAGGTAAAGGAGCTTACTCAAGATTAAAGTATGAATCTGGAGTTCATAGAGTTCAAAGGATACCATCAACTGAATCTGGTGGAAGAATACACACATCAACTTCTACTGTTGCAGTATTACCAGAGGTTGAAGATGTAGAAGTTGACATAAATCCAAATGATTTAAGAATAGACGTTTTCCGTTCTTCAGGTAATGGAGGGCAAAGTGTCAATACTACTGACTCTGCTGTTAGGGTAACACACATACCTACAGGTGAAGTAGTATCTTGTCAAGATGGAAAATCACAATTAAAAAATAAAGAGCAAGCTTTAAAAATATTAAAAGCGAGACTTTACGATAAAGCATTGGCAGAACAACACAAAGATATAGCAGCAGAAAGAAAAAGCCAAGTCGGAACTGGTGACAGATCAGAAAGAATAAGAACATATAATTTCCCTCAAGGTAGAATAAGTGACCATAGAATAAATTTAACTTTATATAAGCTAGATGCATTCTTAGATGGGGATATAGATGAAATGATAGACGCTTTAATTACTGTTGACCAAACAGAAAAAATGACTGCAATATAAGGAATGTTTTAAAAGAGCTGTTTCTTTCTAGAAATTATTTTCTATTTTGAAACAGCTATTTTGCATTTTAGGTCATGTTATCATATTCTACTGTATATAATTGTTATATACAAGTACAGGAGGGTTATATGATACTAAAAGTAACAATAATTGGACTTTTGGCAGGTGTTATAGGGACAGGATTAGGAGGAGTTATATCAGCTATCTTTAAAAGAGAAGTTGATAAATACCTAAATTTCTTTATGGGATTGTCTGGCGGAATAATGTTGGCTGTAGTAGTATTTGATTTGATGAAAGAATCCATGGATAAAATGGGAGTAATCAATACAGTTATATTTACATTTGTTGGAGCTCTCATAACTATGTACATAAAAACAAGATTGGATGTATCTGGAAGTATGGCATCTGGATATCTTATATTCATAAGTATATTACTACATAATTTACCAGAAGGACTGGCTATTGGTTCTTCTTTTATGTCAACAGAAAGCTTAGGTATCACTCTTGCTATAGTAATAGGTCTACATAACATACCAGAAGGATTAGCTATGGCATTGGGTCTGATATGTAATAAAATGAGGATGAGTAAAGTTATTTTATTTACAATAATAGCTGGATTGCCTATGGGTCTAGGAAGTTTTTTAGGTGTTTATTTTGGAGGAGTGTTTACTTCTCTTATAGGTGTATTTCTTGCTACAGCAGGAGGTACAATGATGTATGTTGTATTGGAAGAAATTTTTCCGCATTCAAAAAGTGTGTATTGTATAGTTGGTTTTTTGTTAGGTACAATAATTGTAAACTATATCTAAAATTAAAATGAAAGCAGGCATACGAAAGATGAAGACTATTATAAGTAATATTGATATAAATAATATTGATTATGAGGAAATAAAAATACAAGCAAAACTTCTTAGAGAAGGTAAGACGGTTATTTTTCCAACTGAGACAGTATATGGATTAGGTGCAAATGCATTAGATGAAAATGCAGTAAAGAAGATTTATGAAGCTAAAGGTAGACCTAGTGATAATCCACTTATAGTCCATATTTATGAAAAAGAAGAAGTTTATGATTTAGCTAAAGATATAAGTGATAAAGCTAAACTTGTTATGGAAAAACTTTGGCCAGGGCCTATAACTATAATACTAAATAAAAAAGATATAATTCCATATAGAACTAGTGGAGGACTTGATACAGTTGCAATAAGAATGCCTTCTCATATTATTGCCAGGGCAATAATAAAAGAAGCAGGCATACCTATTGCAGCTCCTTCTGCAAATATATCAGGGAGACCATCCCCAACAAAAGCGAAACATGTATATGAAGAAATGAATGGAAGAGTTGATGGAATAGTTTTAGGAGGAGATAGTAACTTTGGACTAGAATCAACTGTATTAGACCTTACAGAAGAGATTCCTATGATATTAAGACCTGGAAGTATAACTAAAGAAGTCTTAGAAGAAATTCTTGGTGAAGTAAGGCTTGATCCATCATTAAGTAAAAAAGAAGATAATCAAAAAGCCAAGGCTCCAGGAATGAAATATAAACATTATTCACCAAATGCAGACGTATATATTATATCTGGCAAAAGAGAGAATGTAGCAACAAAGATTAATGATATGATAAAATCTAATAAAGAAAAAGGTCTAAAAACAGGTGTAATGTGCATTAGTAGAAATAAAGAGTTTTATAATGGAGAAGTAATAGATTTGGGGAGTACTCTTGAGGAAGTAGCAAGTAATTTGTTTGATGCTCTCATAGAAATGGATAAAAAAGGTATGGATGTTATATATTCTGAGGAATTTCCTAAGAGCGGTGTCGGACAAGCAATTATGAATAGATTACTTAAGTCAGCAGGATATAAAGTAATAAAAGCTTAAAAAGGAGTTGTGAAATATGAATATACTTATTGTATGTACAGGAAATACTTGTAGAAGTCCTATGGCTGAAGTTATATTAAAGAAAGCTATTGAGGAGTCTGGAAAAAATATTGAAGAATATTGCATATCCTCAGCGGGTATATCTACAGCAAATGGTATGGATGCTTCTAATAATTCTATAGAAGCTTTAAAAGAGCTTGGAATAGATTTATCAAATCATAAAAGTAGAGTAATTACTAAGGATTTATTAGATAAATCAGATATCATACTAACAATGACTAAATCTCATAAAGAAATTTTAGTCCAAGCAGTTCCAAAATGCAAAGAAAAAGTGTATACTTTTAAAGGGTTCGCAAATCAGGATGAGTCAGATATATCTGACCCATTTGGTGGAAGCTTGGATACTTATAGAGATACTATGAAAGAAATAATATATTCTGTCAACCAAATAGTAAAAAATATATAAAACGGAGGATAAAGAAATGAAAATAGGATTAGGCTGTGACCATGGAGGATATAATTTAAAAAAAGAAATAATAAACTATTTAGAAGGAAAAGGGATTGAATGTGTAGATTATGGAACTAAGAATGCTACAGATTCTGTTGATTATCCTGCGTATGGAGAAATAGTTGCAAATGCAGTTATAGATAAAGATGTAGATTATGGAATATTATGCTGTGGTACAGGGATAGGAATATCTTTAGCTGCCAATAAAGTTCCTGGAATAAGATGTGCAGTTGTATCAGATGTATTTTCTGCAAAAATGTCAAAAGCACACAATGATGCAAATATGTTGTCATTAGGTGAAAGAGTTTTAGGTAAAGGTTTAGCACTTGAAATAGTTGAGGCTTGGATTAGTACAGATTTTGAAGGTGATAGACATGCTAGAAGAGTAAATATGATTAAATCAATAGAAGAAAAACACAATAAATAATAAAAATTACAGTTTTATCAGGAGGAATTATCAAAATGAGCAAAGTGGTAGAGACAAACCATCCATTAATACAACATAAACTAACTTTAATGAGAGATAAAAATACTGGTTCTAAAGATTTCAGAGAACTTTTAACTGAAATTGCAATGCTAATGGGATACGAAATAACAAAAGATATACCATTAAAAGATGTAGAAATAGAGACTCCTATTCAAAAAACATCATCTAAAGTTGTTGCAGGTAAAAAACTAGCTATAATTCCAATTTTAAGAGCAGGGCTTGGAATGGTAGATGGTTTAGTAAGTTTAATGCCTGCAGCAAAAGTTGGTCATGTAGGATTATATAGAGACCCAGAAACATTAAAACCAGTTGAATATTATTGTAAACTTCCTCAAGACATAGGAGAAAGAGATATAATAGTAGTTGACCCTATGCTTGCTACAGGAGGTTCTGCTGTTGCAGCAATAGATTTACTTAAATCTAAAGGAGCTAAAAGTATAAAATTAGCTAATTTAGTAGCTGCACCTGAAGGAATACAAGAAGTACAAAAATATCATGATGATGTTGATATATATGTTGCATCAATTGATGAGAAATTAAATGAACATGGATATATAATTCCTGGTCTTGGTGATGCAGGAGACAGATTATTTGGAACTAAATAAAAATTAATAACTATAAATATTTATTGGGAACTTTCTTATATAGTAAAAATTATTTAATATAAGGAGGTTCCTTTTTATATGTATTTTCTCATAATAAGAATTCTTGAATTGATAAATTTCTCGAATTGAGAATAAAAAGCTTTTACCAATTAATAAAGAATGGCTATTTTACTTGAGTTTACAAATTATGAGCAATTTTAAATATGGCATGTTAGTTGCTTACGATTAAATTGATATATATTAATTGAGTTTAAATTAAAATATTAATGATATTATTGGGAGTGATAATACATGAAAAAATGTATAGTAGTAAGAGGAGCTGGAGATTTAGCAACAGCAGTTATACATAAGTTACACAATAGTGGTTTTAAAGTGGTTGCATTAGAAATAGAAGAGCCTTTAGCAATAAGAAGACAGGTCTCTTTTTGTGAGGCTGTATATGAAAAGGAAGTTACTATTGAAGGTATAAAGTGTAAACTTTGTAAAAATAAAGACGAAATCGAAAAAACGTTATCTCAAGATAAAGTAGCACTTATTGTAGACCCAAAAGGAGAAAAACTATCTGAGATAAATCCAGTTGTTTTGATTGATGGAATATTAGCCAAAAAAAATTTGGGTACAACTAAGGATATGGCTCCACTTACAATAGCTTTAGGACCTGGATTTTGTGCAGGAGAAGATGTTGATGTGGTCATAGAGACAATGAGAGGTCATAATCTAGGAAGAATAATAACCAGTGGTAGAGCTGAAAAAAATACAGGAATACCAGGTGCAATAAAAGGGATTTCTAAAGAAAGAGTAATACACTCAGAACATAGCGGAATAATGGAAAATGTATGTAAGATAGGCGATATAGTTGAAAAGGGTGATTTACTTTGTTATATTAATGATTATGGACAAAAATATGAAGTTAGAGCAACAATATCTGGAGTTCTTAGAGGATTACTAAAAGAGGGAGCAAAAGTAAATAAAAATTTAAAAATATTAGACATAGACCCTAGAAAAGAGGAAGTTAAGAATGCTTTTACCATATCAGATAAAGCTAGATGTATAGCTGGAGGGGTTTTAGAAGCCATATTAAAAAATGGAATCTATCCAATAAATTAATTTATGATAAATAAGACTATTAATATTTCATTAAGGTGATATAATAAATTTAATAGATTAAGAAGAGCATATAAAGGGTATTTAAAATTTAAATGGTAAAAATGCTCTTTTTTTATTGGACATTCAATTGACATGTGTATATAATATAAAAATAAGTATTTATTTAGGAAGAAATCTAATAAATATATATGAGACCAGTACATAAACAAAGAGGAGAAAAGTAAATTATGAGACCATCATGGGATGAATACTTTATGGAAATTGCAGAAGTGGTAAAAAAGCGTTCAACTTGTATTAGGAGACAAGTAGGAGCTGTTATTGTAAGAGATAAACAAATTCTAACAACTGGATATAATGGTTCCCCAAGAAATCTTGAACATTGTGAAAATATTGGGTGCAAAAGACAGGAACTAAATATTCCTTCAGGAGAAAGACATGAACTGTGTAGGGCATTGCATGCTGAGCAAAATGCTATAATACAGGCTGCCCATAATGGTATTAGTGTAGCTGGAGCAACTTTATATGTTACTACAAGACCTTGTGTTTTGTGTGCAAAAATGTGCATAAATGCAGGGATATTGAAAATTGTTTATGAAGGCGATTATCCAGATGATATGTCTACAGAATTGTTAGAAGAAGCAGGAATAGAACTTATAAAATTCTAGTAGATAAATTTTTAGTGAATAATTTTAGAATGACAATAAACGATAAAATTTGACACTGAAATACATGCTCATGAAATGATTAAAAGAAAGTGTTTGAAAAATAATCAGATTAGTAGTAAGATATATTTTATAATTAAATAAATTTATGATATAGATTAATTACATGTTATTTATTTTGTAATAATGAGGGATACTATTTATGAGTAAAAAAAATACACATATGGAAATTGCAAAGCTGTTTAGTTTAATAAGTCAAATAGGATTGATGATTGTAATATCAATATTAGGATGTACTTTCTTAGGAAAATTTTTAGATAGTAAATTAAATACAAGTCCAGTTCTAACAATAATATTTTTACTGTTAGGGGTTGGAGGTGCTTTTAGTGGTGTTTATAAAACTCTGATAGTATATACACGAAGGAAGTGATATATTGGATATAAAATTACTTAACCAAGTAAGGTCAGTAACAAAGGGTATAGTAATATTTGATGTAATTTTAATTGTGCTAATGTTGATAACATCAACATTAAGTAAGCCAGTATTTTTAGGACTTATATTTGGCTCTATAATAGCTATGTTAAATTTTAGATTATTAGCAATCTCACTAGAAAAAACAGTGTCATTGCCAGCTGGAAAAGCACAAGCTTATGCATCAGCACAATATACCATTAGGCTATTTATAATGGCAGTTGTTCTATTTGCTTCAGCTAAGGTTCCACATTTAAATATAATCGGAACAGCACTAGGATTATTGAGTACAAAGTTTGTCATATTATCAAAAAACTTTATAAATAAATTAAAGAGGAAGGAGGCGTAAGTATGAGTCAAGCGCATTATTATCTCATAGGAAACTTTAAAATTAGTGAAACAATACTAGTGAGTTGGGGAATAATGGCCTTTTTAGCGATAGCATCTTATTTTTTAACTAGAAATTTGAAAAAAGTTCCAACCAGTAAAGTTCAAATATTTTTGGAATTTGCAATAGGTGGTCTTGCTAAAATGGTTACAAATGTTATGGGTAAAAACACAGTAAAAAGAATGCCATATATGATACCATACATAGGAAGTTTGTTTTTATTTTTCGCGTGCTCAAATTTAAGCCCATTACTTGGATTAAGATCACCAACAACCGACCTAGATACAACTGCTGCATGGGCAATGATTACATTTTTTATGATTTATTTTGCAGGAGTTAAATTTAAAGGAGTATCATACTTTAAAGAATTGGCTCAACCACTTGCCATAATGTTACCAATTAACATTATAGGTGAGTTAGCTAGACCAATATCATTAAGTTTCCGTCCATTTGGAAATATCTTAGGTGGAACAATTATAATGGGTCTATTTTATCAACTTTTAGGTTTTATATCTAGTCTAATACCAGGATTATCAATACCAATTGGACAGATACTAATACCAGTACCATTACACTTGTACTTCGATTTATTTGCAGGATTGTTACAAGCATATATATTTATAATGTTAACAATGGTGTTTATATCAAGTGCAGGGGAATTAGATTAAGAAATCAACTTATATTAAGATAAAAAATAAAAAACAATTTAAATTTTTAAATTTTAAGGAGGAAATAATTATGGAAACAGCAATAGTAGCGGCAGCATCAGCAATAGGAGCAGGAATAGCAGTTGCAACAGGTATAGGTGCAGGAATTGGTCAAGGTGTAGCAGCAGGTAAGGCAGCAGAAGCAGTAGGAAATCAACCAGAAGCTAAAGGTGATATAACTTCAACTTTATTACTAGGTGTTGCTATAGCAGAGTCTTCAGCAATATATGGCTTGGTTGTATCAATAATACTTCTATTCGTAAATCCATTCTTCAAATACTTAGGAATGTAGATTTAGTCCTTAAATATTTTGAGATAGGTTTTATAGATAAATCATCTCAAACTTATAATCATGAGATGAATTTTATCATCTCGTGATTATAAGTAGTTATGATTTATGGAAAGGAGGATAATTATGGAGAAAGCACTAGTAGGTATAACATGGGAATTTGTATTCCAAATTGTTAATACTTTTATAATATTTTTACTTCTAAGAAAGCTTTTATTTAAGCCAGTTTTAAATATAATCCAATCAAGAGAAAATGATATTAAAAATGACTTAGCAGAAGGCGAAAAAGCAAAAAACGAAGGATTGGCACTAAAAAAAGAATATGAGTCAAAAATCAATTTTGCTAAAGACGAAGGTCAAGAAATCATAAAACAAGCAACTATAAGAGCAGAGAAAAAATCAGATGACATAATAAGTACTGCAAAACAAGATGCTCTTAATATAAAAGATAAAGCAAGCAAAGATATAGAACAAGAAAAACAAAAGGTTATGAATGAAATTAAGAGTGATATATCAAATATAGCACTACTTGCAGCATCTAAAGTTATTGAAAAAGATTTAGATAAATCTAAACATGAAGAATTGATAGAAAACTTTATAAAAGAGGTAGGGGAGGCTAAATGATAAATGTAGTAGCAAATAGATATGCCGAAGCCCTGTTTCAATTAGGAGAAGAAGAAAATTCAACTGATATATTATTTAAAGAATTAGAAAAAGTAGTAGATATGATGACTAAAGTTAGCAAAGATTTCTACAAAGTTTTAAAATCACCATTAGTTTCAAAATCAGAAAAGAAAAACTTGGTAGAAATCATTTTTGATAAGGAAGTAAGCTCTAACATAAAAAATTTCTTAAAAGTTTTGGTAGATAAAGATAGAATAGCGTTTTTGGAAGACATAGAGTTAGCTTATAAAGACTTATTAAATAAGAAAAATAATATAATTGATGGTGTCGCAATAAGTGCGATTCCAATGAGTGAAACAGATATTAAAGAACTTGAAGTTAAACTTTCAAACAAATACAACAAAAATGTTACTATAGAAAATGTAGTTGACAAGACTATACTAGGGGGAGTTCTAGTTAGACTTGGAAATGAGCAGATAGATGGCACTGTAAAAACTCGTCTAGATAAGATGAAAGAAAAGCTATCTGAAGTAATATCTTAAGAATGGCGGTGAACCCATGAACTTAAAACCTGAAGAAATAAGTTCTATAATTAAACAGCAAATAAAGAATTATGAGAATAAAGTTGAATTGACAGATACAGGTAGTGTTTTAACCGTTGGGGATGGTATAGCTAGTGTATATGGATTAGAAAAAGCTATGTCTGGTGAGTTACTAGAGTTCCCAGGTGAAGTATATGGTATGGCACTTAACTTAGAAGAAGAAGTAGTTGGAGCTGTTATACTTGGAGATGACAGTGGAATAAAAGAAGGCGATATAGTTAAGAGAACTGGAAGAATAGTTGAAGTTCCAGTTGGAGAAGCCTTAATAGGTAGAGTTGTAAATTCTCTAGGTCAGCCAATAGATGGAAAAGGACCTATAGCTTGTACAAAAACTAGACCAGTTGAATCTGAAGCACCTGGTATAATAGATAGAAGATCTGTTTATGAGCCATTACAAACAGGTATAAAATCAATAGATTCAATGATACCAATTGGTAGAGGTCAGAGAGAGTTAATAATAGGTGACAGACAAACTGGTAAAACATCTATAGTTGTAGACACTATATTAAATCAAAAAGGAAAAGATGTTATCTGTATATATGTAGCAATTGGGCAAAAACGTTCTACTATAGCTCAATTAGTTAGCTCATTAGAAAAAGGTGGAGCTTTAGACTATACAATAGTAGTTTCAGCAACAGCATCTGAATCAGCACCACTTCAATATATAGCACCATACGCTGGAGCAGCTATGGGTGAAGAATTTATGTACAATGGAAAACATGTGCTTATAGTATATGATGATTTAAGTAAACAAGCCGTTGCATATAGAGAAATGTCATTATTACTTAGAAGACCACCAGGACGTGAGGCATATCCTGGAGATGTATTCTACTTACATTCAAGATTACTTGAAAGAGCAGCTAAGTTATCTGATGAATTAGGAGGAGGCTCAATGACTGCCTTACCTATAATAGAAACTCAAGCTGGAGACGTTTCTGCGTATATACCAACAAATGTTATATCTATAACAGACGGTCAAATATACTTACAACCAGAATTATTCTATTCAGGTGTAAGACCAGCAGTTGACCCTGGTATATCAGTATCGAGGGTTGGTGGTTCTGCGCAAATTAAGGCAATGAAAAAAGTTGCAGGTACATTGAAACTTGCATATTCACAATATAGAGAGCTTGCAGCATTCTCACAATTTGGTTCTGACTTAGATGAAGATACTAAAAAGAGACTTGCTCAAGGTGAAAGAATCGTTGAGATATTAAAACAAGGTGAGCATCAACCAATAAAAGTTGAAAATCAAGTTATGATAATATATGCTGTTATAAATAATCACTTGGAAGATATTCCAATAGATAATATAGCTAGATTTGAATCAGAATTGTATGCATTTGTAGATAATAATTATCCAGAAATATCAAGAAAAATATTAGATGGAGAAGACTTCACTCATGATTTAACAGATGCAATAAATGAATTTAAAGAAAAGTTTGTTGTTGAAGTATAATCCTTTTTAAAAAAGGAGGTAAATTAATTGGCAGGAGCTGGAATTAAAGCGATTAAAACACGTATGGGGAGTGTTGAAAGTACAAAACAAATAACTAAAGCAATGGAACTTGTTGCATCTTCTAAGCTTAGAAAAGCAAAAGAAAAAGCTGAAGATTCAAGAGAATACTTTAATACTTTGTACGATACAGTAAAAGATATTGCCCAAACAACACGTGGAGTTAGAAATGAATTTTTAAAAGTAAGAGAAGTAAAAAATAAATGCTATATAGTGGTAGCTGGAGATAGAGGTCTTGCAGGTGGATACAATTCCAATGTATTAAAGGAATCTGTATCTCACATGGAAGGAAAAAAAGAAACAGTTATCACAGTAGGAAAGAAGGCACACGAGTTTTTTTCTAAGAGAAATTACAATATAGCAAAAGATATAAATAGTGTTGAAGCTTGTGGATATGAAGAAGCGATAGAAATTTCACAAACTGTTATTGACCTGTATAAAAAAGGTGAAGTAGATGAAGTTTATATAGCTTATACAAAGTTTAAATCAGCGTTATTACAAGAAGTTGAAGTTTTAAAATTGCTTCCATTGGTGTTTGAAAAAGATACAGATGACCATGGAATTGTAATAAAAGAAGAAAAACAAAATAAATCGAAAGTACAATATATACCATCAGCAGAAGCAGTCTTAAGTTATATTGTGCCTCAGTTTGTATCAGGTACAATATATGGTGGGATTTTAGAATCTTTTGCATCAGAGCAAGGAGCTAGAAGAACTGCGATGGAATCAGCCACAGATAATGCGAATGAAATGCTATCTAATTTAGAGTTAAGTTATAACAGAGCAAGACAGTCAGCTGTAACTCAAGAAATAACAGAGATAGTTGGTGGAGTTGAAGCTCTAAAATAGGGAGGTTAGGAAATGGCAAATGTAGGTGAAATAGTACAGATTGTAGGAGCTGTACTAGATGTTAAGTTTGATAATGAACAAAGCCTACCTAACTTATTAAATGCGTTAGTAATAAAGTTAGGAGATAAAGAAATAGTTGCAGAAGTTGCTCAACATATAGGTGATGATACAGTAAGATGTATCTCTATGAGTGCAACAGATGGACTTGTAAGAGGTATGGAAGTTGTAGATACAGGAGGACCAATAAGTGTTCCTGTTGGAGATGAAACTTTAGGTAGAATATTCAATGTTCTTGGAAAACCAGTTGATGGAAAACCAGCTCCAAAGTCTGCGCCTAAGTTACCTATACATAGACCAGCACCAGCATATGACGAACTAGAAACTACAGCTGAAATACTAGAAACAGGTATTAAGGTAGTTGATTTGCTGGCACCATATCTGAAAGGTGGAAAAATAGGTCTATTTGGAGGAGCAGGAGTAGGAAAAACAGTTTTAATACAAGAACTTATAAACAATATTGCTAAGCAACATGGTGGTATTTCTGTATTCTCAGGAGTAGGAGAAAGAACAAGAGAAGGTAATGACCTTTATGGAGAAATGAGTGAGTCTGGAGTTATAAATAAGACAGCTCTAGTATTTGGTCAGATGAACGAGCCACCTGGAGCAAGAATGAGAGTTGCTTTAACTGGACTTACAATGGCAGAACATTTTAGAGATGAGCAAGGACAAGATGTCTTACTTTTCGTTGATAATATATTCCGTTTCACACAAGCTGGTTCAGAAGTTTCAGCACTTCTAGGACGTATGCCATCAGCTGTTGGTTACCAACCAACATTAGCTACTGAAATGGGTGCACTTCAAGAGAGGATAACGTCAACTAAGAAAGGTTCAATAACATCTGTTCAAGCAGTATATGTACCAGCAGATGACTTAACTGACCCAGCACCAGCTACAACATTCTCTCACTTAGATGCAAAAACAGTTTTATCTAGACAAATATCATCACTTGGTATATATCCAGCGGTTGACCCTCTTGAATCTACATCAAGAATTCTTGACCCTAGTATAGTAGGAAAAGAACATTATGAAGTAGCCAGAGGAGTTCAATCAATACTTCAAAGATATAAAGAACTACAAGATATAATTGCCATACTTGGTATGGATGAATTGTCTGATGAAGATAAGTTAATAGTTGCACGTGCTAGAAAAATACAAAGATTCTTATCTCAATCGTTTACAGTTGCAGAGCAATTTACAGGAAATCCAGGTCAATATGTTCCTGTTAAAGAAACTGTAAGAGGATTCAAAGAGATACTTGAAGGTAAACATGATGACTTACCAGAGTCAGCATTCCTGTTTGTAGGTACAATAGAAGATGCTGTTAAAAAAGCGAAGGGAAGTATGTAGTCATGGCTAGTGAATTTTCATTGAAAGTTGTAACTCCAAATGATACATTTTATGATGGAGAAGTTGAAATGATAGTAGTTAGAACTACAAAGGGAGACAAAGGGGTATTGAAAGGTCATATACCATTTGTTTCAGGCATACCTGTAGGGACTTTGAAGATAAAAAAAGATGGAAATTTTAAAGAAGCAAAAATATCAGAAGGATTTGTTAATGTAGATCAAAATAAAACCGTTATATTGACAGAATCTGCTGAATGGATTTAATAACTTAATATAAAACATGAAAAGTCATTTTTACTAAAAATATTTTTGGTCAAAGTGACTTTTTTATGTTTTGGTGTTAATAAAATAATAACAAATAGAGTGTAAAGTATGCAGAAAATGCACTGACAATAAATTCACAAAATGTTTGAATTTACTGCAAAATTATGTTGTAATTAATAAGATAAAGAAAGTTTAGATAGATTATATAGAAGTGAAAAAATATTCATATAAGGAATCTATATAAAATTTTTATAAAATTTAAAAAATTTGCTTAGTTGTGTAGTATAATAAATAATATAATAGATTTACATAGGTTATTTATTATAAATAATTTTAAAAGTTACAATTTTATTATAATGATTATTAAATTGGGATAAGTAACATAAACTAAACAATAATAGGTATTATCAATAGTAAATTTATAAATTCATTATTAAATGAAAAGAGCTATTATAAATTTTCTGGAGGAAAAATGGATATATTTGATATTGGAGTAGACATAGTTGAAATTGACAGAATAAAAAAAGCTGTAGAAAAAAATAATCGGTTTTTAGAGAAAATGTTTACAGATAAAGAAATTGAATATTTTAATTCTAAAAATTTTAAGGCAGAAAGTATAGCCGGTAATTTTGCGGCTAAGGAAGCTATAAGTAAATCTATGGGTACAGGAATCAGAATGTTTAACTTTAAAGATATAGAGGTTCTCAGAAATGAAATGGGAAAACCAATAGTAAAAACTTATAATAATCTGGCAAAAATGTGCATAGATTATAATGTTTTAGAAATAAAAGTTTCAATATCACATTCAAAAGATTATGCTATAGCAAATGCGATAACTATAATTAAGGACTAAGGAGTGATTACACTATGATGGATAAAACAGCAAAAGAAATAATGACAACAGATGTAATAGTAGCAAAACAAGATGATAGTATAGCAGATGTAGCTAATATGCTAATTGCAGAGAAAATAGGAGGATTGCCAGTTGTAGATTCAGAAAATAAAGTTGTTGGAATAATTTCTGAGACAGACATTCTTAAAAAGGAAAAATATATAGAAGCACCTCTCTATATAAATTTATTACAAGGGCTGATTTTTTTAGATGATTTAAAAAAGGTAGAAAAAGACATAAAGCAAGTAGCAGCGTATAAAGTCGGAGAACTGATGTCTAAAGACATAATAAAAGTTCATGAAGATGATAAGTTCGATGATGTGGCTAATATAATGATTAAAAAATCAATAAACAGAGTTCCTGTAGTAGATGATGACAATAAAATTAAAGGTATAATCTGTAGATATGATATAATAAAAGCTTTATATAATGAATAAACTGAAGTAGGAGGTGTGATGTGAGAAAAAAGTGGACTATAGTATGTATTATGTTCTTGGCACTGGTTATAATTGTAATAGGATGCCAAAAACGACAGTCCACAAAAGAAGAAGTATACAAAGACTTTCAAAAGCAGATTTCTGATATGAATTCTTACAGTTGTAAAGCTGAAGTAGAAGTAGTTGGAAATAAGAGCCCACACAATTATGTTTTAATTCATACTTATAAAAAAACTGATAACTATAAATTAGAAGTAATTTCCCCAAAACACTTAAAGGGAAAAAGTATAGAGTATCAAGGTGATAAAATATTAGTTAAAAATCCAAATATCAGTGATATAGTGGAATTGCCTAATACAGGAAAAAATAATCAATATCTTTTTATAGGAGACTTTATAAAAAATTATCTTCAAAACGAAGAGATGAAAATAAAGTTATCCAAAGGAAATTTGGTTTTAGAGACTTTTATTCCTGGGGATAATAAATATTTTAATAAGCAAGTATTATATGTAAATGCTGACACAAAGAACCCTGAAAAGATGGAAGTGTTAGATAATGAAGGAGTGCCAAGATTTACAGTAAAATACAGAGATTTTGAATACAGAAACTAAGGGGGACTAAAGAAATGCAAAAAATAACAGTGCCTACATGGGCAGAGATAAATCTAGATAACTTAAGATTTAACTTAAAAAATATTAAAAATTTATTAGAAGAAGATATTAAGGTTTGTGGAGTAATAAAAGCTGATGCATATGGACATGGTGCAGTAGAAGTTGCAAAATTATTACAAAAGGAAAAAGTAGATTATTTAGCAGTAGCAAGAACTGCTGAAGGAATTGAACTTAGACAAAATGGTATAACACTTCCTATTTTGAACTTAGGATATACTCCAGATGAAGCTTTTGAAGATTCTATAAAAAATAAAATAACTATGACAGTTTATTCTTTAGAAACAGCACAAAAGATAAACGAAATTGCAAAATCTTTAGGAGAAAAAGCCTGTGTTCACATTAAAATAGACTCAGGAATGACTAGAATAGGTTTCCAACCTAATGAAGAGTCAGTTCAGGATATAGTAAAATTAAATAAATTAGAATATATAAATTTAGAAGGTATGTTTACTCATTTTGCTACAGCTGATGAAGTAAGTAAAGAGTACACTTATAAACAAGCTAATAATTATAAATTTATGTCTGATAAGTTAGATGAAGCTGGTGTAGAAATAGCTATAAAGCATGTATCAAATAGTGCAGCTATTATGGATTGCCCTGATTTAAGATTAAATATGGTAAGAGCAGGAATAATATTATATGGTCATTATCCATCTGATGATGTATTTAAAGAAAGACTAGAACTAAAACCAGCCATGAAATTAAAATCAAAAATCGGACATATAAAACAAGTTGAACCAGGTATAGGAATAAGTTATGGACTAAAATATACAACTACTAGTATGGAAACAATAGCTACAATTCCAATAGGATATGCAGATGGATTTACTAGAATTCAAAAGAATCCAAAAGTTATTATTAAAGGAGAAGTATTTGATGTAGTTGGTAGAATTTGTATGGATCAAATAATGGTTAGAATTGACAAAGATGTAGACATAAAAGTTGGAGATGAGGTTATACTATTTGGAGAAGGTGAAGTTACAGCTGAACGTATAGCCAAAGACTTAGGAACTATAAACTATGAAGTGTTATGCATGATATCAAGAAGAGTTGACCGTGTTTATATGGAAAATAATGAGCTTGTACAAATAAACAGTTATTTGCTAAAATAAAACCATGATATTATAATCTGGGAGGCGATTTTGTGTACGATAAGAGTAAAGAAAAAATAGAAGTTACTTTACCAGACTCTCTGATTTCTGAAGTTGATAGTATTGTTCAGATGGAGAACAGTAACAGAGAAGATTTTGCAAAAGCTGCTTTTCAGTTCTATATAACTCAGAAAAAGAGAATTCATATTAAAGAATCTATGAAAACGGGTTATAGAGAAATGGGTCAAATTAATCTGTCATTAGCTGAACTAGGTATGACAGTTGACGAAGTATCTTCTGATGATAAAAATGAAGGGAAGATTGCCCAAGGTGAGTACTAATTGTGAAATAAAGCGTGGTGATTTATATTACGCTGATTTAAGTCCAGTTGTTGGTTCAGAACAGGGAGGAGTTAGGCCTGTTCTGATAATACAAAATGATGTAGGTAATAAATATAGTCCTACAGTTATAGTATCAGCTATAACATCTCAGATTAATAAAGCCAAATTACCTACTCATGTAGAGATAAGTTCCAATGAATATGGGCTTAATAAAGACTCAGTGATTCTTTTAGAACAAATCAGAACTATTGATAAAAAGAGGCTGAGGGAAAAAATTGGTTGTCTAGATGAAAATATGATGATAAAAGTAGATGATGGACTTCAAATAAGTTTAGGATTGTTTACTTTTTAAAGAGGGATTTGTCTTTTGTTAGACAATCCCTTTTTTCTTTAAAAATATTTCATAGAGTTTAATTTTAGTGCCTAAGCTAATAAAATCAAAAATAACGAAAAAAAATAGCATAAAAGTGATATAATAATATGGAATTGATATAAAAATTACAAACTCAAGGGAGGTAATTACATGAGAGACCATAAAGGATTAAATGAGATTGCGCGTATCATAAGAAGAGATATAGTTTCTATGATACATAGAGCCAAATCTGGACATCCAGGAGGGTCATTATCAGTAGTTGAAATACTTACTGCGTTATACTTTGATGAAATGAATGTGGATTCTTCAAATCCTAAAATGGAGGATAGAGATAGATTTGTATTATCAAAAGGACATGCTGCACCAGCATTATATGCAACATTGGCTGAAAAAGGTTATTTTGATAAGGAAGAATTAAATGGGCTGAGGAAAATAGGAAGAATGTTACAAGGGCATCCAGATATGAAAGGAACACCTGGTGTGGAGATATCTACAGGTTCCTTAGGTCAAGGTTTCTCGGCTGCATGTGGGATGGCTATGGCATCAAAATTAGATAATGCACCATGGAATGTGTACACTTTACTTGGTGATGGAGAAGTTCAAGAAGGTATTGTTTGGGAAGCTGCTATGAGTGCAGCACATTATAAACTTGATAATTTAATTGCTTTTTTAGACAATAATGGACTTCAGATAGATGGAAACATAGAAAGTGTAATGAACTTAGGTTCAATAGTTGATAAATTTAAGGCTTTTGGATGGAATGTAATTGAAATAGATGGTCATGATTTTGACCAAATATTTGCTGCTCTTGATATAGCTAAATCAACAGTTAAAAAGCCTACAATGATAGTTGCAAAGACTATAAAAGGTAAAGGAATATCTTTTATGGAAAATCAAGCAGGATGGCATGGGACAGCTCCAAATGATGCAGAACTAGAACAAGCCTTACTTGAATTAGGAGGTGCTGACAATGAATAAAATGGCAACAAGAGAAGCATATGGTAAAGCCTTGGTAAAATTAGGACAAATAAATGACAATGTTGTAGTATTAGATGCAGATTTATCAAAGTCTACAAAGACACATGATTTTTATGAAGCATTTCCAGATAGATTTTTTAATATGGGTATAGCCGAACAAAATCTAGTAGGTGCTGCTTGTGGGTTATCAACTGCTGGAAAAATACCTTTTGCTAGTACTTTTGCTATGTTTGCTACAGGAAGAGCATTTGAGATTATAAGAAATTCAGTTTGTTATCCAAAATTAAATGTAAAAATTTGTGCTACTCATGCAGGACTTACTGTTGGAGAAGATGGAGCATCTCATGAAAGTGTAGAGGATATTGCAATAATGAGAGCTATACCAAATATGACAGTTCTTGTTCCAGCTGATGGAGTAGAGACAGAGAAGATGATTTTTGAAATAGCTAAATACAATGGACCTGTTTATGTTAGACTAGGAAGAAGTTCAGTTCCAGTTTTATTTGATGAGGATTATCACTTTGAAATAGGAAAAGGTGTAGTACTAAGAGATGGCAATGATGTCACGATTATAGCTTGTGGGATTATGGTGAATGATGCTATATTAGCACAAGAAAAATTGCAAGAAGAAGGTATTAGTGCTAGAGTCATAAATATGTCAACAATAAAACCTATAGATAAGGATTTAATATTAAAATCAGCAAAAGAAACTAATGCCATTGTAACTGTAGAAGAACATAGTATAATTGGAGGATTAGGTTCTGCTGTAAGTGAGACAGTTGGAGAATCTTATCCAACTATTGTAAAAAAAGTTGGGATTAAGGATTCTTTTGGAGAATCTGGTGCTCCAAACGAATTGTTAAAAAAATATGAATTAACTTGTGATGACATAGTAAAAGCTGTAAAAGAAGCTATTCTTGCAAAAAGAATGTAAGAAATATAAATTATGCATGTTTGTTAACAATATAATATGTGTAAAAGAGAGATATAAAGCATTATATGAATTTGTATCTCTCTTTTTTATACACTATATCAATTTATCAAAAACCTAACCAAATATTCAAATTTTTACAAAAATAGAGAAAATATTCAAATATATATTGACTATTCAGAAAAATATGACTAATATATAGTTTATAGGGAAATTAGTTTTATACATATAATAACTACTTAGATAAAAAGAATTTAAAGAATTGTATGAAGGGAGGTATACTGTATAAAAAATATGCTATAAGTTTTAAGTTATTATACAAAATACAAAAAGTTTTAAAACAGTTATCATGGATTTTATGTTAAAGGAAATTGTAAGTAGTTTATCGAAGTAATTAAGCAGATGAAAAAATTTCACGTGGGGAGGTAACTGAGATATGTCAGAAAAAGTAAATGTTAAAACGGTCATCAGTTTCGCAGGAGCTTATGTAGCAACAGTAATCGGTTCTGGATTTGCAACAGGACAAGAAATAATGCAATTCTTCACTTTTTATGGGTTTGCAGGTATTATTGGTGGGATAATTTCAATGGTATTATTCTCATGGATGGGTGCTTCAGTAATGTCAAAAGGTAAAGAACTTCAACTTAAGGAACCTATCAAAATTTATCGTGTTTATTGTGGTAAGTATTTAGGAATATTCTTTGAGTGGTTTGGACCTTTATTCTTATTTGGTGTTTTCGTAGTAATGATTTCAGGAGCAGGAGCAACTTTAACTGAATACTATGGATTAAATCCATTTGTAGGTAGAATAGGTATGGCAGTAGTAGCATTATTAACTGTTTCATTAGGTCTTGATAAATTATCAAAGATACTAGGTGGAATAGGACCTATAATAATAATCTTTACACTTTTAGTTGGAGCTATAAGTTTGAGCAGTAATATAGGTAACTTATCTCAAGCAGGAGAGATTCTTAGTACTGTAGAGGTAACTAAGCCAGTTCCAAACGCATACCTATCTGGTGTAATATATACTACTTATAATACAATCGTTGTCATGGCGTTCTTAACAGGATTAGGAGCAAGTGCTGCTAATAAAAAAGAAGCTGTTTGTGGTGGTATACTAGGTGGTGTAGCACTTATGGCAGCAGCTATAATGATGAACTTAGCAATGCTTTCTGATATAGGGAACTTATATTCAAAAGCAATACCTTCATTATTCTTAGCTGATAAGATTTCACCAATAGTTGGAGTTTTATTCTCAGTAGTTCTTATATTAGGAATATATACAACAGCTGTACCTTTATTATGGTCAGTAACTAATAGATTTGTAGATGATAATCATCCTAAATTCAAATTAATAACATTAATAACAGCTATATTAGGTCTTATAGGTGGATTCTTACCATTTGATAAGCTGGTTGGTATCTTATATCCATATACCGGATATATGGGCGTCATAATACTGGTTTGTGTTCTTTATAGACAGATTACAAAAACATCTGGCTATCAAGAAGGAGTTAATGGTAAATAAGTAATTTGGAATTGTAAAATAAAGAGTTATATAAAAACAATTTAATTGTTTTTATATAACTCTTTTTTATTTTATAATTTATTTGTCATAAAATCCCTTTTTTAATTGTTTTATACTTGAAGACAATTGTTAATAAACATTTTATTATTGATGATTTAAAGTCTAAGACAAAATTATAAATCATATATTTAAATAGATGGGAGGAGTGATAAAATTGAATGTAAAGTTTAATATTAAAGGTATAATTTATGGAGTTATAGCTCTTATATTTGTAATAGGAGGATTTATATTCATACCAAGTATGTTTATAGAAAAAACTAAACCAATAGATTATACAGTATTGCAAAGGAATTCAATACCAGAAAAGATACTTGACGTTATGGACAAATACACGAATGAAGAAAGGGCATTAGCAGCTAAAATTGATAATAAAATATACATCATAGTAACTAGGGGAAATAATAAATATGGTATTGAGATGGATAACATAGAAAGTGTAAGTGAAGAAGGAAAAGAAGTTTTGAGAGTTAAGATAAAGTATAAGGATAAGGAGGATTCTCTTCCATACATAGTGGTTGAAACAAATATGAGTGAACTTCCAGATAGAATAGAATTAAATTCTACTAAATAAAAATATATTTGTAATTAGATAACTATTTATTTGTATAGTAAAATAAAGTCATGGTTTTTATTAATGTAAATAAATCATTTCGAGGCTTTATTGATGTAAAAGCCATGACTTAAAATATTCATTGAATGAGATAAAAATTAAATATTAAACAGAGTGTTATATTAATAGTATTGAGAGTCTTAATTATTTGGTGTAAGAATTCTAGTTTCAGTAACTATATAGTTTAATTGAGCATCATGAGTTTCTTTTGGAATAGAATCGAATACCTGAAAGTCAAATGCTATTCCTATAGTTATTGCGTCTTTTCTTAAGTTCTCTAAAAATCTATCATAAAATCCTCCGCCATATCCCAATCTATAGCAATGTATGTCATATGCAACAGCTGGAACAATTACAACATCTAAAGCTTTAATATCAATTTTAGGCGATTTTTCGTTAGGTTCTCTTATTCCATATGCACCAATTTTTAGTCCGTTATCTAAATCTGTTATTTGAGTAGGAATTAATGTATGATTTTCTTTTATTGTAATAGGACTTGAGACTATTTTCTTTAGAGATAAAAGTTTTTTGATTAAATTATCTGTGTTAACTTCGTTATTAAAATCTAGATAAAGCATTATGTTAGTTGCGTTTCTTATATCCTCCATTTGAAGTAATTTTTCTGTTATCAAATTTGAATTATTTAGTATAAAATCAGCACCTTTATTTTTTCTATGCTCAATAACTTTTTTCCTAAATTCTTTTTTCATAAAATATTCCTCCCTTAATATGTTATAATGTGAACAGAATTTATATTCTAATATAAATTTTAGTATAGTTTATTGTAATAAGGCAATATATTTGGGTAAATGTAATAAAAATAACAGCTAGTCATATAATATATAATAGTTTATGTAAAAGGAGATGTATCTTGTGATTTCAAAAAAGAAAGCTATTTTTTTAGGGGTGATTTTAGTAATTATAACAGCTATGGCCACATCGGCATTTCAGCTTACATTAGGGAACAAAGTTGTAATATCAAAAGAACTCTATGAAGGCTATAAAAAATATGATAAGTTGTTAGGATTAGAATCTATTATAAAACAAGATTTTTATAAAAAAGTCTCTGATAAAGATTTAGTGGATGGAGCATCAAAGGGGTTATTTCTAGGAACAAATGATAAATATTCTGGTTATTACACTAAAGATGAAATGAAAAAGCTAATAGAAGATAGTGAGGGCTCTTATGTTGGTGTAGGGATGTATATAGGAGCATCAAAAGATGGAGGTCTAGTAGTAGTTCCTATGAAAGATTCTCCAGCAGAAAAAGCAGGAGTAAAAGCAGGAGATAAATTAATAAAAGTCAATGGAAAATCTGTATCATATAAAAATTCGGATGAAGCTGTAAGTATGATGAAAGGTAAAAAAGGCAAAAAAGTAAAGCTAGTAGTATTGAGAGAAGATAAACAACTAAGCTTTGAGCTGAAAACAGAACAGATAGTTGAGAAAAGTATAGAAAGTAAAGTAATTGATAATGATTTAGGATATATAGAAATTACCCAGTTTATATCAAGTACATATACTGATTTTGACAAAGCTTTAAAAGGGTTGAAAGAAAAGAATATTAAGGGATTAGTAATAGACCTTAGAAACAATCCTGGAGGAATGTTGGATATATGTAAAGAAGTTGCTGATGAATTAATTGGTGAAGGAACTATAGTATATACTAAAGACAATAAAGGTAATACAGAATACTTAAAATCTGATAAAGAAAAATTGGGACTTCCAATAGTAGTTTTAACTAATGGAGAAAGCGCCTCTGCTGCTGAGATATTAACAGCTGCAATTGTTGATAATAAAGAAGGTATTTCTGTAGGTACTACGACTTATGGTAAAGGGCTGGTACAGTCAGTTGTAAGATTGAAAGATGGAACAGGATACAAGCTAACTACTGCTCAATACTTTACACCTAATGGAGATTATATCAATGAAAAAGGGATAAAACCTACAATTGAAGAAAAAGATGAGAAAAAGCAACTGGATGTAGCAACTGAATGGCTTAGAGAGCAGGTTAATAAATAGAATTTAAAGTTTGTAGATATAAAAATATTACTGGAAATTTAGCATTCCAGTAATATTTTTTTGATTTAAGAAATATTAATATTAATAACACTATTTTCTAATACTATACCTACTCTCATTTCAGTAATATAGAAACTTATTTGTTTTATACTGATTATAAGAATATTTAAGGTATTTTCTATTTTGAATTACATTAATATTTTGTAAAAACACATACATGTAAATTAAATTTTTTATCTAATGTATGTCTATACTATAAGAAGTTGTAAAAATTTTTCCTTTACCTAATTTGTTTATAAATTTCTTATCTTTATAAATTTTATTAGAATGTATACTATCAGCGAGACCATACCATGGTTCTATACATAAAAATGGAGCAGTAGAATTAGTTTCGCTATAATAAGGAGTCCAAATACCAACTAGAGGGAAATCTAACATAGATAGAGTTATATATTTGCTACCATCATTATTACATATAGATACTTCATCTATATTGGTGTATATCAAGGCATCATTCTTGAACAATTCTGGATTTAACTGTAAGTTTTTTAAATCACCAATAAATGTTATATCATCAGTAAAAGAACCATTTAAATTGATTTTTTCTACATCATTTCTTCTTTTAAATTCAAGGTGATATTTAGAAAAACCATTTTGTTCAAAAAAAGGAATATTAAATGCAGGATGTCCACCTATAGAAAAGAATATATCTTTAGAGTCAGTATTTTTTACAATCCATTCTATATTTATGCTATTGTCATTTAATGTATAATTTATAAGCAGTTCAAAAGAGTAGGGATATTTTTTTAGAGTAGATTCGTTGGATTTTAAACTATAAGATATGAATGTATCACTTTTATTTGTAATTTCAAAATCCATATCTCTAGCAAATCCATGTTGAGTCATATTGTATAAATTTTCTTCTATTATGGTTTCATTATCAAGCAGTTTACCAACTATAGGGAATAATATAGGTGATTGTCTACCCCAATGCTTTTTATTACCATCCCAAAGAATATTTCTGTTATGTTTTTTAGAAAATATCCTAGTAAGCTCAGCACCAGAGCTACTTGATTCAATAATTAAGTTTTCATTTTGTAATATATTCATTTAAAATCTCCTTTATTATACTTTGTTAGTATATTATACTATAAAGTATAATGAGTTTTAAATTGTATTTGATATTATATTTGAAAGGTAGATTTTAGTGTATTTTGAAAATTTTGTTTTGAAAATTTGGGATTATTTAAGAAATTTTGTATTATAAATAGAAGGAAATAGATAAATTGTATAGAATTAAATATATTAAGATAAGTTAATAATGTTAAATGGGAAGTGAGTTTATGGAAAAACCAAATACAAAAGTTGTTAACTTTCAAGAGTATAAAGACAGAAAAAAACAAAGAGAAGTAAACCGAGACGAACTTTTAAAGCTTATTAAAAAAATTGTGACTTCAAAATAGGGAGTTGTTAAACTCCCTATTTTAATGGGTTCCCAAAGAATTAAGACATTCTAAGTCCATCTATATAATCTTTAAATTGTGAAAAATCTGATTCACTACTTAACTCTACAGTTTCTGTACCTTCCGTATAAAAATTCTTAAGATAGATAGTATAATTATTATCAACACAATTATGATAAATACATCTATATCCATCTTCATATAAATTTTTTAATTTAGAAAAATCATCCACAATATCAACTCCTTAAAGTTCTTTTAATTATATTTTTACAAAAAGTATGTGATTGTATGCAAATTAGAAATGTAAAATAAAGGAAATTAAGATAAAATGTAGAATAATCTCTATATGTATGTAAAAATAAAAAGAAAAAGTTGAAATTTTTAGAAAATAAGAGTATCTTTTATCTAAAAAGATAATTAAAAAATAATATTGGGAGGATAGAAAATGAGTTTATTAGAAAGTATATCAAGGAATATATATTCTCTAGATAAGTCTTCTATTGAAAAAGCAAAACAGAGGTTGGACAGGCTTATACATCCAACTGGAAGTTTAGGAAAGATAGAAGATATTTGCATGCAATTAGCAGGGATATTTGGTAATGAAAATTTTGATACAACTAAAAAAGTTATAATTGCTTTTGCTGGAGACCATGGAGTATATGAAGAAGGAGTTGCACCTGACCCTCAAGACATAACAAAGTTACAATTTCCAAATTTCTCAAAAGGGCTATGTGGAGTTGGGGTAATAAGTAAATTTGTAGGAGCAGATGTTGTAGCTGTAGATGTAGGAATAAATTGTGATGAAAAATTAGATGGAGTATTAGATTATAAGATAAGAAAAGGTACTTCAAATATGGCAAAGGGACCAGCCATGAGTAAACAAGAGGCTATAAGATGCTTAGAAATAGGAATTGAAATAGCAGAGCAATGTATAGAAAGAGATTATAAAGTAATTGGTATTGGAGAGATGGGAATAGCAAATACTACTCCAAGTACTGCAATAATATCTGTAATCTCAGGATGTGACCCATCAGAAGTGACAGGAATAGGTGCAGGTCTTAAAAAAGAAAGATTAAAACATAAAGCTGATGTAATTAGAAAAGCTATTGAAATTAACAATCCAAATCCAACTGATGGTGTAGATATTTTATCTAAAGTAGGTGGATTTGAAATAGGTTCAATGGCAGGTGTTATATTAGGATGTAGTGCTAATAGAATCCCAGTTGTTATAGATGGGTTTATTTCTTATGCTGCTGCTTTAATTGCTTATAAAATAAATCCAAAAACTAGAGAATATATGATAGCATCACATTTATCAGCAGAATCAGGAACTAAAAGAGCATTAGATATATTGAAATTAGACCCTATACTAAATATGGATATGAGATTAGGTGAAGGAAGTGGAGCTGCTTTGGCATTCAATATAGTGGAAGCTTCAAATTATACTTACAAAAATATGGCGACTTTTGATGAGATAGATATGGGTCGATAAAAAATTTAATATATTTAGGAGTGTTTTGATGAGTCAAATTATTCTGGTAACAGGAGGAGCTAGGTCAGGAAAGAGTAATTTTGCAGAAAAATTGTGTTTAGATAGGAATAATAATACAGCCTACATAGCGACATCTATTCCATTTGATGATGAGATGAAAGATAGAGTAAGAAAGCATCAAGAGAGTAGACCTAAAAGTTGGAAGACATATGAAATATATGAAGATATATATTCTATAATTAAAAATATATGTGGAGAACATGAGACTGTTATACTAGACTGTGTCACACTATTAGTAAATAATTTAATGTTTTCACATAATTTAAACATAGAAGAATCTACTCAAGAAGAAATAAATAAATTGGAAGAGTACATAAAAGAGCAAATTAGTAAACTGATTAAAGAAATAGAAAAAACAAATCTATATTTTGTATTTGTGACAAATGAATTAGGTATGGGAATTGTTCCTGGAAATAAACTTAGTAGAATATATACTGATATTGTAGGTCGTATAAATCAATATATAGCATCAAAAAGCAATGAAGTTTATTTTGTAGTTAGTGGAATACCTATGAAAATAAAGGAGTAGTATGTGACTATGAAAAGATTTATTTTGATACTACAGTTTTTGACAAGGATACCTATAAAATTAGATGTAGGATTTGATGATGAATTTTACAAATCCATAGTATATTTCCCACTTGTAGGTCTTGTTATTGGTATATTAACTTATTTAATAGGATGGGTTTCTATACTTTTGTTTCAGCCATTTATATGTGCGATTATAATAACACTTGCTGGTGTTTTGATTACTGGGGGGCTTCATATAGATGGATTAGGGGATACATTTGATGCAATATACAGTTATAGAGACAAAGAGAAAATGCTTGAAATAATGAAAGACTCTCGATTAGGTACAAATTCGCTTTTAGCAATTATGTTTGTACTTTTATTAAAGATTGGATTTGTATATAGTATTATAAGCAATAATTCACTATGGGTTATAATATTCATGCCAATGATTGCAAGGTTAGGAGTAATGTTATTGACATATAAAACGGTAACACCAAGAGCAAAAGGAATGGGGAATTTATTTATAGGAAAATTGACTACAAGTATGTTAATAACAGCTATAATATATACATTATTGATAGTTAGTATTATTGCTAAATTAATATTTTTAGTGCCTAATATAGTATTGATTAAAGTATTATGCTCAGCTATAGCAGTTTTTATATTTATAACATTGTTTAAAAATCATATTTATAAAAAAATTGATGGAGTAACAGGAGATATATTAGGTTGTGGAATAGAACTTTCAGAACTTGTATATTTGATTTATATATATTTGTTAATTTTTATGTTTATTTAAAACTAAAAAGTGGTGATAATGTGATAAGATTAATATTAATAAGACATGCATTGACAATTGATAATGAAAAAGGAAGATTATCAGGTCATATAAATAGTTATATAAGTGAAGAAGGTAAATTGCAAATAAATAAAATTACAAAATATATGAGTAGTGAAAGTATAGATAAGATTTATACAACTCCATCTTCACGTACTAAAGATACAGTAGAGAAAATATCAAAGCTGAAATCAATAGAAATAGAAGAAAGAGAAAATCTAAGAGAAATTAGCTTTGGAGACTTTGAAGGAATAACTTTTGAAGAAATAAAAGTTAAGCATCCAAAAGAATTTGAAAAAATGATAGAAGAAGGTAGCAATTATAGATACCCAAATGGAGAAAGTTTGATAGATTCATATGAAAGAGTAGCAAAAGAGATTGACAATATAATTTTAGAAAATGATGACTATTTAAATAGAAAAGCAATACTTATATGTTCTCATGCAGGTACAATAAGAAACATAATAACACATTTGATTTCTGGTAGTTATAAATATCATTGGAACTTTAAAATTGATAATGCATCTATTACAATTTTGGAAGTTGATAATGGATTTACTGTAATAAATAAAATGAATTTTACTGATTTTATATAAATTAAACATTAAACGATATGTGCTTATAAACTTACTAACAAAAATAGAATATTAGATTAAAATTAGGTTCTCAATTAGATGTAAAAAGGGAAAAAGGTTAGATGCCTTTGCAGCCCCCGCTACTGTGAAACCAACGAAACTATAAATACCACTGTCAATTTGATGGGAAGGTTATAGGAGTAGGATGAAGTTAAGCCAGGATACCTGCCTAATTTAATTTAAAACATGAGGTCTTCGGGGTGAAAGATTTTTAATTGATATATATATAAAAGTCCTAGCTTTAGAAGCATTAGGACTTTTTTTATTTTATTTGTAGGTAAAATTTAACTTTAAGGAGGGGGAGAAAGTGGGTAAAAAAGTAATGTTACAGGGAACTGCATCAAATGTAGGTAAGAGCATTTTATCAGCAGGATTGTGTAGAATATTTAAACAAGATGGTCATACTGTTGCTCCTTTTAAGTCACAAAATATGGCTTTAAATTCTTTTATAACTAAAGAAGGATTGGAAATGGGGAGAGCACAAGTATTTCAAGCAGAAGCGTCAAAAATAGAGCCAATAGTAGATATGAATCCAGTCTTATTAAAACCTTCTGGAAATCATAAAAGTCAAGTGATTGTAAGGGGAAAAGTTGTAGGAGAAATGCATTCATCTGAATATCATGATTATAAGCTAGAATTGGTAGATGTATTAAAGGAAACCTTTAATAATTTAAGTTCAATGTATGACATTGTGGTTATGGAAGGTGCAGGGAGTACTGCAGAGATAAATTTAAAAGATAGAGATATATCTAATATGGGTATGGCAAAAATAGCAGATGCACCAGTAATAATAGTTGGGGATATTGATAGAGGAGGAGTATTTGCATCATTAGCAGGTACAATGCTTTTATTAGATGATGATGAGAGAAAAAGAGTCAAAGGAGTAATAATCAATAAATTTAGAGGGAAAAAGGAACTCCTACAAGATGGTTTAAAGATGCTTGAAGATATTATAAAAGTACCAGTTTTAGGTGTGGTTCCTTATATGGATATAAAAATAGAAGATGAAGATAGTGTAACAACTAGATTTAAGAAAAAAATGGATAAAAATGATATACATATAGAAATAATTAGAACTCCACATATGTCAAATTTTACAGATTTTAATATATTTGAAACACAAGAAGATGTAAGCCTTAGATATGTAGACTATGGAGAAGCTATAGGAAATCCAGATATATTGATAATACCTGGAACTAAAAGTACTATAGATGATTTAAAGTACATAAGAGAAAGTGGTCTTGAGTCACAAATTAAAAATTTACATAGTCAGGGTAAATTGATATTTGGAATATGTGGTGGGTATCAAATGCTAGGTAAAAAATTAAAAGACCCTTATCATGTTGAAAGTGAAATTGAAGAAGTAGATGGCATTTGTCTTTTAGATACAGAAACAATATTTGAAGAGGAAAAGACTACAACTCAAGTAGAAGCCACCATTATTGAATGTACTGGCGAATATATGAACAACCTTAAAGGTAAGAAAGTAAAAGGCTATGAAATACATATGGGAATTACAAATCGCAGTAATAAAGTAAGTAGCTTAGACTTAATAACAAAAAAACTAGATAAAGAAGTCAATTATACTGAAGGAAGTGTAAATAAAGAAGGTAATGTAATTGGTACTTATCTTCATGGAATATTTGATGAAATAGATTTTACAAGAGCAATTTTAAATAATATAAGAAAGAAAAAGGGATTAAAAGAATTAGAAAGTACTGTAAGTTCTTTTGATGAGTTTAAAGATAAAGAGTATGATAAATTGGCAGATTTCTTGAGAGAACATTTAGATATAGAGCAGATATATGAAATTATGAAATAAGAATGACTTTATATTTATACTTTAGGTAGGAGGTGTATTATGAAAAAGATTCTGATTGCAGGTACTAGCAGTGGAGTTGGGAAGACTACAATATCATTAGGCATAATGCAGGCTTTAGTTAAGAGAAATATGAAAGTACAGCCGTATAAAGTAGGGCCAGACTATATAGACCCTTCATATCACACATTTATAACTGGAAGACATTCTAGGAATTTGGATTCTTATATGTTAGATGATGAAAAGATAAAGCATATAGTAAATAAATCTTCAAAGGATGCAGATATTTCAGTAGTAGAAGGAGTTATGGGATTATATGATGGTTTTGGGATAGATTTAGATAATTGCACAAGTTCACATACTTCTAAGGTATTAAAAGCCCCAGTTATACTAGTTATAAATGGAAAATCTATGGCTGCATCTAGTGCTGCTATGGTACTAGGATATAAGGAACTAGATAAAGCTGTGGATATAAAAGGTGTTATAGTAAATAATGTAAAAACTAAGAGCCATTATCAAATAATTAAGAGTTCTATAGAGAAATATTGTAATATCGAAGTGTTGGGATACTTTCCTCCAAATAATAAATTTTCATTAGAATCCAGACATCTAGGTCTAGTTCCTAGTGTTGAGATGAAATCTTTAAGAGAAAAGTTTTATACTTTAGCTGATGAGATTGAAAACTACATAAATATTGATAGAATAATCGAAATCTCAGAAAGTGATGAATTTGAGAGTAGTTTTGATTTTCAAAATCTAATAGAAAATAATAAGATAAAAGAGCATGTTAAGGATAAATCAATAGCCATAGCATATGATAAAGCCTTCAATTTTTATTATAGGGAAAACATAGAACTTTTAGAAGAGCTTGGATTAGAAGTAAACTATTTTAGTCCTCTTGAAGATACATCAGTGCCAAATTCAGACTATATTTATATTGGAGGCGGTTTTCCAGAGATATTTGGGAAAGAACTAGAAGCAAATGAATCAATGAGAGCCTCTATACTAGAAGCACATAATAATAATATTCCTATTTATGCAGAATGTGGTGGATTAATGTACTTAGGTGAGAAGTTACTTAATCAAGAGGAACAAGAATTTAATATGGTTGGCATATTTAATGGAACTAGTAAGATGACACCTTCTTTAAAGAGGTTTGGATATTGCCTTGGTATAGCTAAAGAAAATACAATTTTATCTAAAACAGGTGAAATTATTAAAGGGCATGAGTTTCATCATTCAATATTTGAAAGTGATGAGAAATGTGCATATTCAATGAAAAAAGAAAGAGAAGGAAATTTAATAGAAGAATGGGATGGAGGTTATAGCAAAGGAAATACACTGGCAACATACCTTCATACACATTTTTATAATAACTTAAATTGCATAGAAAATTTTTTGGAAAAGGGAAATGAGTAAATGAATATTTTATCTATTTATATAGGGTATATAACAGATTTAATTGTAGGAGACCCATATTCTTTCCCTCATCCAGTAAGGTTTATTGGAAAACTTATAAATCTTATCCAAGGGATAATAAGGAAGGCCTCTAAAAATGAAAAACAGTTAAAAATTGGTGGCTTTATATTATGGTTTGTAACTGTTGGAATAACTTACTTAGCAACTTATGTTATAGTGAAGCTATGTAGTTTTAATGTATTATTAAGCACTGTAGTAAATGGGTTTATAATTTATACGACATTAGCAACAAAGTGTTTAAAAGATGAAGCTGTAAAAATTTATGATGTATTAAAGACTGGAGACATAGAGAAATCTAGAATTCAATTATCTTATATAGTGGGTAGAGATACAACTAATTTAAGTGAACCTGAAATAATAAGAGCAACTGTGGAAACTGTGGCAGAAAATACTGTAGATGGTATAATTGCACCTATGCTTTATGCATTTATTGGGGGAGCACCACTTGCTATGGCGTATAAAGCCATAAACACTCTTGATTCAACTGTCGGATATAAGAATGAAAAATATAAAAATATTGGTTTTGCTTCTGCTAAAATTGATGATATAGCTAATTATATACCAGCAAGAATAGCTGTTATTCTTATGACAGTAGGGAGTTTTTTTCTTGGTTATAACTATAAGCGTTGTTTTAAAATTTCTATTAGAGATAGAAAAAATCATAAAAGTCCAAATTGTGCTTTTTCAGAAGGTGCAGTATCAGGAGCCTTAGGAATTCAACTAGGAGGAACCAATGTTTATTTTGGAAAAAAAGTAGATAAGCCAACGATAGGAGATAAAACTAGAGAGATAGATATAGAAGATATAATTAAAACAAATAAAATTATGTATGCTTCTTCATTGACCTCTATATTAGTATTTACGCTGGTATCTGTGGTATGTAGGATGATTTTAATTATATAAATTAATTGTGTATTGATTTAAGGGGGATGTAGATGAAGGATTTAGGGCATGGTGCTAATGTAGACGAAATGGCAAAATTGTATGGGAAAGACCCAAAAGAAATAATAGACTTTAGTTCAAATATAAATCCAAAAGTTTTACCAAATTTAGAAAAATATATTTTAAGAGGGTTAGATGAATGTAGGAATTATCCAGATATAAATTATACAAACTTGAGAAAAAATATATCAAAATATATAAATATAAATTCAAACTTTATAATACCTGGAAATGGAGCAACAGAGATAATTTATTTGCTTATGAAGAGTATTAAAAAAAGATTGGCTATAATAAACCCCACTTTTTCAGAGTATAGAAGAAGTGCCAAACTAAATAATATAGATATTATAGATTTAGAATTAGATTCAAATAATAATTTTAAACTTGATATAGATATAGTAAAAAATAACATTGAAAAATTTGATTGTTTATTTATATGTAATCCAAATAATCCTAGTGGGAATGTTCAAGATTTAAAGGAACTTGTTTGTTTATTAAATGAAAACAATAAGATGCTAATAATTGATGAAACTTTTATGGAATTTATCGAAAATGAAAATGAATATAGTTTAGTTAAATATATAGAGTCAAATAAAAATATATTTATAATTAAAGCTGTGACTAAATTTTTTGGAATGCCTGGTTTAAGATTAGGGTATGGCCTTACAAGTAATAGCAACATTATGGATAAAATTTATGAGTATAAAGAACCATGGACTATAAATTCTTTTGCTGATATGCTATCCAATTTTGTTTTTGAAGATAAAGATTATATTAGAAATAGTAAAGAGTACTACATAAAAGAAAGAAAATACATGTTACAAGAGTTAAAAAACATAAGAAATATAAAAGTTTATGATACAGATGCTAATTTTATCCTAATAAAAGTTTATAAAAAGACAGCTGATGAGTTAAAAAAAGATTTGTTTAAGCACGGAAATATATTGGTTAGAGATGCGTCTAACTTTATAGGATTGGACGACAGTTTTATAAGGATAGCTATAAAATCTCATGAAGATAATAAAATTCTTATAGAAAATATAAAAAATTTATTAGGTGATTAAAATGAAATCTTATGGAATATGTCCAGCATCATGTGGAGAGTTTGTTCAAGGGATAATAGATGATGAAGAATATCTATGTTCATATGCTATAAATATGTACTCTAAGGTATGTATTGAAGAGAAATTAAAAGATATAAATTTAGGTAGACATAAATCAAGAATAGCTATAGAAAAGGTATTTGAAAAATTTAATTTGCCTAAAAAAGATACCAAAAGCATTTCTTTAAATATAAACAGCAAAATACCTGTTGGAAAAGGGATGGCAAGTTCGACAGCTGATATAGGGGCTACTATAAAAGCAACATTATCGTTAATAGATAAAGATTTAAATAGTGAAGAAATATCGAAATTGGCAGCAGAAATAGAACCAACAGACTCTATATTTATAAATAAAAATAGTATATTTAATCCCTTAAATGGTACTGTTATAAAATACTTGGGAAATATAACTAATGCAAAAGTTATAATTCTTGAACCTAATAAAGTATTAGATACGATGAAAATTAGAATGAGGAAAGATTATAGTAAGCTAAAAATCGAAAATAAGGAAATTATAAAAAAGTCATTTGCTCTTTTAGAAGAAGGTCTGAAGAAAGATGATTTATCCTTAGTTGGAGAGGCTTGTACATTAAGTAGTTTAGCAAACGAAAATATAGAAAAAAAAGAATACTTAAATGAAATAATAAAAATATCTAAGCTATATGGAGCCTATGGAGTAAATATTGCCCATAGTGGTACAGTAATAGGGATTTTAATTGATAAGCTTATGAATGATAAGAAATTAATAGATGTATTATGTGAGTCTAATATAAATTCTGTTTATAATAAAATCTATACCTTGGATATAATAGATGGTGGAATTAAGGGGGAAGTAGAATGGAATACATAAAGAATCCTATGAAAATAGAAGAGAGAAGTTTTGAATTAATACAAGGAATAATAGATGAAATCAGACCAGATTATAAATTTAAAAATGAGATTGAAGAAAAAATAATAAAAAGAGCTATACATACTACTGCTGATTTTGATTACTTGGATATATTAAAAATATCAGAAAAGGCAGTTGATAGTATAATAGATGCGCTAAAAAATAATGCAAGTATTTATACAGATACAAATATGGCTCTGAGTGGAATAAATAAGAAGAAGTTGGAAGCATTGGGATGCAAATATAAATGTTTAGTAGCGAATGATGAAACTGCAAAAGTAGCTAAAGAAAAAGGTATTACCCGCTCTATGGCAGCTGTAGAAATTGCATCAAAAGAAGAAGGAAGAAAGATATTTGTACTTGGGAATGCACCAACAGCTTTATATAAAGTTATGGAAATGAAATCAGAAGGGAAATTGGATGTAGATGCAGTTATAGGAGTTCCTGTAGGTTTTGTAGGAGCACAGGAGTCAAAAGATGAAGTTGAAAAGACAGATATACCATATATAATTTCTAAAGGTAGAAAAGGTGGTAGTAATTTAGCAGCAGCAATAGTGAATGCTATCTTATATGCCATGTAGGTATCTATATGGAAGAATATGTATATATAGATGGGAAAAAGTATAGAAGAGGATATACTACAGGTTCTTGTGCTACAGGTGCATCTAAGGCTGCTGTGTATATGATGATTACAAAAAATAAAATTGATACAATAAACATAGATACTCCTAAGGGAATACCACTATCATTAAATATTGATAATATAAACATTTCTGATGATTTTGTGGAATGTTCTGTAAAAAAAGATGGTGGAGATGATATAGATGCAACACATACTATGGATATCTATGCAAGAGTTGAAATTATATCTAAAACTGATGATAGCAATAGTTATCTTACCTTAGAAAATATTGATAACATAAATATTAGTGAAGAATGTCAAAGTGAACTCTATAAATTTATTAGGGTCTATGGTGGAACTGGTATTGGAGTAGTAACTAAAAAAGGATTAAGTGTAGGTGTTGGTAAACCTGCCATAAATCCAACTCCATTAAGAATGATAAATCAAGAAATAATAAAGCTTATAGAAAGTGATTTTGAATCTATGCTTGGGCATGATAAAGTTTTAAAAATAACAATCTTTGCTCCACAAGGAGAAAAAATCGCAAAAAAAACATTTAATCCAAGGTTAGGAATAGTTGGAGGAATATCTATAATAGGTACAACTGGGATAGTTGAGCCGATGAGCGATGAGGGCTGGAAAAAATCTTTATCTATAGAACTCCAAATGAAAAAAGAACAAGGTTTAGACAAGATAATATTAGTTCCAGGAAATCATGGAGAACAATTTATAAGAGAGAAACTGAACTTAGATATTAAGTATGTAGTAAGAACCAGTAATTTTATTGGTTATATGATTAAAGAGGCTCAAAGAATAGGATATAAAAAAATATTGATGGCTGGGCATATAGGTAAATTTATAAAAGTATCAGCTGGGATTTTTAATACTCATAGTAAAGTAGCAGATGCTAGAAGTGAGATATTAGTGGCAAATCTAGCTTTAATGGGAGCTACACATGAATTTTTACATAAAATAAATCAGTGTTTAACTGCTGAAGAAGCTGTAGAGTTGATAAATAATAGCGAATATAAACAGGTTTATAATATATTGAGTAATAAATGTAGAGATAGAGTAAAGCAATATTTAAATGAAGAGGTAGATGATATTGATGTAGAAGTAATAATTTTTTCAATGGATAAGTCTTTGTTAGGAAAATCAGATAATACAGATGATTTATTGGAGGTTTTTATATGATAAATATAATAGGTTTAGGGCCTGGTAACTTAGACTATATAACAAAAAAAGGTGAAAATTTAATTTCTACTTCAGATGTATTAATTGGTGGCAGAAGGAATTTAGAATCTGTAAAAAACTTTGAAGGAGAAAAAATAATATTAGATTCTAATTTAAGAGAAATTGTAGATTATATAAATAACAATAGTGAAAAGCAAATATCAATAATAGCTTCAGGTGATCCACTGATATATGGTATAGGTAAGTATTTATCTAAAAATATTGATAATAAGATGTTAAATATGGTTTCTGGAATTAGTTCTTTACAATATATATTTTCAAGGATATATGTTGATATGAATGATTTATATATTACCAGTAGCCATGGTAAAATACCAGATTTCGATTATATACTATCACATAAAAAAGTATGTATGGTTACAGATTCTAAGATAGGACCAAAGCAAATAAGTAAAGAAATAATAGATAGGAATTTAAATAAAATTATTGTTGTAGGTGAGAATTTATCATATGACAATGAAAAAATAACAATAGCAAAGCCAGATGAAATAATAAGAATGGACAATTTCGGAATGAATGTTGTGGTGATTTTAGATGAGGAATAGTGAATTTATAACAGGTAAGGTTCCAATTACTAAAGAAGAAGTTAGAGCAATATCAATAAGCAAACTAGATTTAGTAAATGCTGAGAGTTTTATAGATATAGGTGCTGGTACAGGAAGTGTAAGCATTGAAGCTGCATATAACTATCCCAACCTAGAGGTTATATCTATAGAGAAAAATGATGCTGCTGTAGAACTTATAGAAAAAAATATTAAAAAGTTTAATTTGAAAAATGTAGAAGTAATAAAAGGCTATGCACCGATAAAGATAAGCTTAAATAATAAAGTTGATTCTATTTTTCTTGGGGGTACTGGAAATAACTTAGAAGAAATAATAGCATGGTCTAAAAAAACTTTAATTACAGGAGGAAGACTTGTAGCTAATTTTATAATCATAGAAACATTTAACCAAACTCTAAAGTTACTTAGAAAATATGGGTTTAAAGAAATAGATGTATGTGTTTTAAATGTTTCTAAACTAGAGAAACTGGGAAAAGGTGAATATTTTAAACCACTAAATCCTATATATATAATATCTTGTGAAAAAGGGGAAGATGATGATGAATAAAGTACATTTTGTAGGAGCAGGACCTGGAGACAAAGAGCTAATAACTTTGAAAGGGTATAAACTATTAAGTAATGCAGATGTAGTAATATATGCTGGCTCACTTGTCAATCCTGAGCTTTTAGAATATTGTAAAGAAGATTGTCAAATACATAATAGTGCACATATGGATTTACAAGAAATAATAGATGTTATGAGAGATGGTATAGAAAATAACAAGTCTGTTGTGAGATTACAAACAGGAGATTTTTCTATATATGGTTCAATTAGAGAACAAGTGGAAGATTTAAATAAATTGAATATAGACTATGATTGTACACCAGGAGTGAGTTCTTTTTTAGGGGCAGCTTCATCTCTAGGAGTGGAATATACAGTTCCTGAAATTTCTCAAAGTGTTATTATAACGAGAATGGAAGGAAGGACTCCAGTTCCTGAAAAGGAATCAATACAATCTTATGCTAAGCATCAGACATCTATGGTAATATTTTTATCAGTTCAAGAGATTGAGAAGGTTGTATCTAAATTATTAGAAGGCGGTTATCCAAAGGACACACCTATAGCAGTTATATATAAAGCTACATGGGCAGATGAAAAAATAGTTAAAGGAACTTTAAATGATATAGCTGTAAAAGTTAAAGAAAATAACATAAATAAAACTGCTTTAATAATGGTAGGTAGATTTTTAGGAGAAGAATATAATAACTCAAAGTTATATGATAAGGATTTTAAACATGAGTATAGAGGGTAATATCGCTATAATTTGTATTACTGAAAACGGAAAAAATTTAGCTAGAAAGATAGAATCTTTAGTGGACAATTGTGTTGTATATCAAATAAAAAATAAAAAAGGTACTTTAGATATTAGTCAGGAAGATTCTGTACAAATAATACAAAAAAAACTAAGTGATTTTGTAGGAGAGGTATTTAATAAATTTGAGTATATAATATTTATAATGGCGACAGGGATAGTTGTACGAAGTATAGCACCATATATAATAAGCAAGTTTAGTGACCCTGCAATTTTAGTGATAGATGAGAAAGGACAAAATGTAATAAGTTTATTGAGTGGACATATTGGAGGAGCAAATAGTTTAACGCATTATATAAGTAGTCTTATCAATGCGAATCCAGTAATAACAACAGCTACTGATGTAAACCAAAAAGCTTCTTTAGATATGATAGCAAAAAAATTAAATGCTTATATTGATAACTTTAGAGAAAATGTAAAAGAAGTAAATTCTATGTTAGTAAATGGTAAATGTGTTGGTTTGTATGTTGAGGAAGGCTATCAAGTTGACACTAGAGGATTTAAGCTTATAAAAAGTAGTAAAGGATTAAAAGATAGTTTTTTAAATAAAGATATAGAAAAGATAGTTATAGTAAGCAACAAGATAAATTTTACTAAAGATATAGAAAGTTTAGATGTGGATAATAACTTTACACATAATTATTACAGAGAAAAAATAATAAAAGTGATTCCAAAAGATATAGTTATAGGGATTGGGTGTAGAAGATACACAGATAGTAAGTTGATGTTTGATTCTTTACTAGAATTTTTTGAGGTACAAAATATAGATATTAAAGCTGTAAAAATCATTGGAAGTATAGACCTAAAAAAAGATGAAAAGGCAATCATTGATTTAGCAAAAAAGCTAAAAGCGCCATTTAAGACATTTTCAATAGATGAAATATCCAAAGTTGATGATATGTTTGATAAATCCGATTTTGTGAAAAAAAATGTAGGTGTATATTCAGTAGCAGAACCTGTAGCATATCTTTTAAGTAAGGGAAACTTAATAGTTGAAAAACACAAATATAAAGGAATAACTTTTTCGGTAGGGAGAATAAAAATATGATATATGTTGTAGGAATTGGACCAGGAAATAAAGATACTATGACTTTAGAGGCGATAAAAGCGATAGAGGACTCTGAGGCTATTGTTGGGTATAAGACTTATATAAATTTAATAGAAGAATTTATAAGTGATAAAGAAATAATTCAAAATGGTATGAGACAAGAAGTTGATAGATGTAAACAAGCAGTAGAAGAAGCGAAAAAAGGGAAAAAAGTAGCAGTTATAAGTAGTGGAGATGCCGGTATATACGGAATGGCAGGACTTATTTTAGAATTAATATCTAAGGAAAGTGAAGACATAAGAGTTAAAGTAATTCCAGGTGTTACTGCTAGTATTGGTGCAGCAGCTATACTTGGAGCACCTATTATGCATGATTTCTGTCATATAAGTTTAAGTGATTTAATGACTCCATGGGAAGTAATTGAAAAAAGATTAAAGTTAGCTGCAGAAGCTGATTTTGTAATATGCCTGTATAATCCAAGAAGTAAGGGAAGAAGTGAACATCTAAGTAAAGCATTTAAAATAATGGGAGAGTTTAAAGATGGAAATACACCTGTTGGAGTGGTCAAAGATGTAGGTAGAGAAAAAGAAACTAAGTTTATATGTACTTTTGAGAATATGGATTTTGAAAAAGTTGATATGACTACTATGGTTATAATCGGAAATAAATCTACTTATATTGATGGTGAACTGATGATAACTCCAAGAGGTTATACAGTATGATTTTGATTCTAGGAGGAACTTCAGACAGTTTAGCTATATGTGATATGATAAATGAATTGGAAAATCAGTCCTATGTACTTTCAGTAACTACAGAATATGGAAAAGAACTTGCACAAAAACATACAAATAATATAGTTTTAGGTAAGCTTGGAAAAGAAGAAATGCTAAGGTTTATAAAGGATAATCATATAGCTAGAATAATAGATGCTACTCATCCTTATGCAGTTGAAGTATCTAAAAATGCTATTACTTGTGCAAAGTTATCAAACATAGAGTATATAAGATTTGAAAGAAAATCGTTAATAGAAGAAATAAATTATGACAATAAGTTTATAGTAGATACAATTGAAGAAGCCTGTAAAATTGCAAATAAAATAGGAAAAAATATATTTATAGGAACAGGAAGTAAAAACTTAAACAGATTTGTAGAAGGAATAAGTAATAAAAATTTAGTGGTTAGAGTTCTTCCGACAAGTGAAGTTATCTTAAGTTGTGAAAAATTAGGTTTAAATGCAGACAATATAGTAGCAATGAAAGGTCCGTTTAGCCAGTGTATAAACGAGGAAACATATAAACATTATGATGTAGATTTAGTTATAACAAAAGAAAGTGGGGTAGCAGGAGGTTTTTTAGAAAAAGTAAATGCATGTAAAAATCTCAATATACCAGTAGTAATTATTAAACGAGAATCGATTAACTACGAAAATGTAATTAATGACATAAATAAAATTAAAGACATAATTGTGTGATTTTTAGGAGGAGAAGATATGAAGAAAGCCTTATTAGTAGTAAGTTTTGGGACAAGCTACCATGAAACAAGAGAAAAGACAATAGATGTGTGTGAAAATAAAATAAAGAATTCGTTAAAAAACTATGATTTTTTTAGAGCGTATACATCAAATATGATAATAAACAAAATAAAAAAAAGAGATGGCATAGAAATAGACAACCCTATACAAGCTTTAGATAAAATATATGAGCAAGGGTATGACGAAGTAATAATTCAAACGCTTCATATTATATGTGGAGAAGAATTTAATAAGCTAAAAGAACAAGTAGAAAGCTATTCTTCTAAATTTAAAAAACTTATATTAGGAAGACCTTTACTTACTCACATAGAGGATTATCAAGAATCAGTAGAGGCAATTAAACATCAAATTCCTCATATGGAAAGTGATGAAGCAGTAGTATTTATGGGTCATGGAACAGTTCATGAGTCTCATTCAGCATATCCAGCCTTGGAATATATGCTTAGAGATAATGGAGTAAATGCTTATGTTGGTACGGTTGAAGGTTATCCAGAAATAGAACATGTAATGAGAAGATTAAAAGAAGGCAATATAAAAACTATAAATTTAATGCCATTTATGCTAGTTGCAGGTGACCATGCCATAAATGATATGGCAGGAGATGAAGAGGATTCTTGGAAGACAATACTTGAAGATAATGGATTTAATGTGAAAATTCATTTAAAAGGGCTAGGAGAAAATCCTTATATACAAGATAAATTTGTTCGTCATACTCTTAAATGTGCAGAAACTGCTAAGTTTTATGGTATAGGAACAGGACCAGGAGATAGTTCTTTACTTACAATAAAAGCAGTTAATACTCTAAAAAAACTAGATGTTTTATACACTCCGGAGTCAAAAAGGGGTGGAGAAAGCTTGGCATTATCAATAGTTAATGAATATTTACCAGAATCACTAGAGATAAAATCTAGACATTTCCCAATGAGTTTTGATGGAAACGAAAAAGAACTAGCTTGGGACAATGTAGCAGAGGAAATTATATCAGATGTTAATAATGGTAAAAATGTAGGATTTGTAACATTGGGTGACCCTATGCTTTATAGTACATATGTGTATATAATGAACAGAATAGTAGATGAGATAGAAGTAGAAACTATACCAGGAATTTCTTCGTTTTCTAATATAGCATCTAATCAAAATTTTCCATTAGTTATGGATAGAGAAGCATTAGTAGTAGTTCCTTGTACTATGGAAGATGATAAGATAGAGAATGCTCTACAAAATTATAATTCTATAGTGTTAATGAAAGTGTATAAGAATTTTAAAGAAATAATAAAAAAATTAGAAAAATATAATCTGATAGAACATGCTATTTTAGTTAGTAATTCGTCTCAAGATAGTGAAACTGTATTTAAGGATTTAAGAGAAGCACATCTTGAAGATAAGATATCTTATTTTTCTACGATACTAGTAAATAAAGAGAACAAAATAAAATAGACGAATGTAATATTTAAAGGAGATTTAATATGAATATCGTGGTTGGAACTAGGGGTAGTAATCTAGCACTTATACAAACTGAATGGGTAATAAATGAGCTAAAAAAGAAACATCCTTATATTAATTTTGAAATCAAAATTATAAAAACAAAAGGAGATATAATTCAAAATGTTTCATTAGATAAAATAGGTGATAAAGGATTATTTGTAAAAGAAATAGAGCAACAATTATTGGATGGACAGATAGATATAGCAGTACATAGTATGAAAGATATGCCTTCTTATTTGGCAGATGGACTAAAATTTGCTCATACACCTAAAAGAGAAGACCCAAGAGATGTGTTAATACTTAGAGATGAATATAAAAGCCTAGATGATTTACCTCATGGAGCAGTAATAGGAACAGGGAGTAAAAGGAGAAAATTTCAATTATTAAAGCAAAGACCTGATTTAAACATAGTTCAAGTTAGGGGAAATGTAGAGACTAGAATACGAAAAATCAAAGATGAAAATCTACATGGAATTGTATTAGCTGCATCAGGAATAATAAGGGCTAATTTACAAGATAAAATAAGTTCTTATTTACCTGTTGATGTTGTCATTCCAGCACCTGCTCAAGGGGCTTTAGCTATAGAGATAAGAAGTAATGATAGTGATGTTGAGGAGATAGTGAACTCACTAAAAGATAATGATACAGAAATCCAAATATTAGCTGAAAGAGGATTTTTAGATGGTGTGAATGGAAGTTGTCATATTCCAATGGCAGCTTATTGTGAAATAAATCAAGATAAAATACATCTTACTGGTTTATATGGAGATTCAGAAGGAAATAAAATAGTAATTAAGTCCATAGAAGGAGATATCTCTTCTCCTAGAGAGTTAGGTTTAAAGTTAGCTAAACTTGTATTGAAGGAGTATGAAAGTTATGAAGGGTAAGGTTTACTTAGTAGGTGCAGGACCAGGAGATTATAAACTCATGACTCTGAAAGGCTTAGAGTGTATAAGAAAATCGGATGTAATAGTATATGATAGATTAGCAAATAGTAGTTACTTAAGAGAAGCTAAAACAGATTGTGAATTTATATATGTAGGAAAGGCATCAAGCAATCATATTTTGCCACAAGAAGATATAAATAGAGTTATAGCAGAAAAAGCTAAAGAAGGAAAACTTGTGACTCGTTTAAAAGGTGGAGACCCTTATGTATTTGGTAGAGGTGGAGAGGAAGCAGAGACTCTAGTGGATGAAGGTATAGAGTTTGAAGTAGTTCCAGGGATAACTTCTGCAATAGGAGGTTTATGCTATGCGGGTATTCCTATAACACACAGAGACCACGCTTCATCATTTCATGTAATAACAGGTCATCTGAAAGGTGATGATAGTGGGGAATTAAATTGGAATGCTCTTGCAAACAATAAAGGCACTCTTGTGTTTTTGATGGGGATTTCTAACTTGAAGAAAATAAGTGAAAACTTGATGAAAGAGGGAAAGAGCAAAGATACACCAGTTGCTCTTATAAGTTGGGCAACTAGATATAATCAAAGGGTTGTTACATCTACACTTGAAAATGTCTATGAAGTTGCTATCAAAGAAGAAGTAAAACCACCAACTCTTATAGTAGTTGGAAGTGTTGTAGGACTTAGAGAAAAACTGAATTTCTTTGAGGGGAAACCTTTGTTTGGAAAAAGTATAGCTGTGACTAGGTCTAGAAATCAAAATAGTGTATTAGTAGAAAAGATAATGGATTTAGGTGGGAATCCAATAGAGATACCTACTATTAAGATAGAAAAAATACAGAATAATACTAAATTGGAAAATGAAATAAAAAATATAAATGAATATAACTATCTAATACTAACCAGTAAAAATGCAGTAGAAATATTTTTTGAGAAGATTTATGAAGTGAATTTTGATTCAAGAATATTATCTAACCTAAAGATATGTGCAATAGGCTCAGCAACGTCAAGTGAATTGAAGAAAAGAGGAATTACAGCAGATATAGTACCAAAAAAATTTGTAGCAGAATCATTATATGAAGAGATATCACCAATTTTAACTGAAAATGATAAGATACTTATACCTAGAGCAGAAAATGCTAGAGACTATTTAGTTGATAAGCTTAAGGAAATTTGTGAAGTAACAGAAATACATACATATAGAACCGTGATAGATGAAGATAAAAGAAATGAAATATTAGATATTTTAAATTCGAATGAGATAGATTATATAACATTTACAAGTTCATCAACAGTAAATAATCTTATTGAGATTATAGGAAAAGAAAATATTAAAATTTTAGATAAAATAAAAGTATTGTCTATAGGGCCTATAACTACAGAGGCAATAAATAATTTAGGAATAAATTTATATAAAGAGGCTACAACATCTACAATAAATGGATTAGTAGATTTAATTATAGAAAATTAATTTTGGAGGATTGAGATGTTAAGAAGACCAAGAAGACTAAGAGCAAGTAAAGCAATAAGAAATTTGGTAAGAGAAACTAAAGTAAATGTAGAAGATTTAATATATCCTTTATTTGTAGTAGAAGGGGAGAATGTAAAAGAAGAAATTAAATCTTTACCAGATGTTTATCACTTATCAATAGACATGTTAGAAGAAGAAATAAAAGAAATAAGAGATTTAGGAATTGAACATATAATGTTATTTGGTGTACCAGATGAAAAAGACGAATGTGCATCACAAGCATTTAATGAGAATGGAATAGTACAAAAAGCGATTAGAAAGATAAAGGAAATAGATTCAAATATAAATGTAATAACAGATGTCTGTATGTGTCAGTACACAAGTCATGGACATTGTGGAATTTTAACAGATACTGGTTATGTTGATAATGATAAATCATTAGAATATTTAGCTAAGATATCTGTAAGTCATGCTAAAGCAGGAGCAGATATGGTTGCTCCATCTGACATGATGGATGGAAGAATACAAGCAATAAGAGAAGCTTTAGATGAAAATGGTTTGGAAAATATCGGTATAATGGCTTACAGTGTCAAATACGCTTCAAATTTTTATGGACCTTTTAGAGAAGCAGCTCATTCAGCACCATCATTTGGAGATAGAAAGACATACCAGATGGACCCTGCAAATAGCAATGAAGCTATGATAGAAACAGAACTTGATGTATTAGAAGGTGCAGATATACTTATGGTTAAACCTGCATTATCATATTTAGATGTTATAAGAAGAGTTAAAGATAATTTTGATTTGCCTTTAGCTGCTTATAATGTAAGTGGAGAATACTCTATGCTTAAGTTAGCTGTTAAAGAAGGATTATTAAATGAAGATGTAATTCTTGAAGCAATCACATCTATAAAGAGAGCAGGAGCAGATATAATAATAACTTACTTTGCTAAAGATATTGCTAAATTATTAAGAAAATAAGCTATTAAAATATAAAGTATTATGAAAAGTATAGAAATTGTAATTTGTTATTTTAAAATATTTTCATCTACAAGTTTAGTAATCTATAATCTTAGTAAATGAAAATATAAGTGACTTTACAATTTCTATATTTGTTTATGTATTTAATAAAAATTTTGGAGGGTAAAAAATGCTATATCCTATTAACTTAAAATTAGATGACTTAGATGTAGTCATAATAGGAGGAGGAGAGGTTGCATATAGGAAATGTAAAAACTTTTTAGATTTTAATAAGAGTGTTACTGTAGTTTCTAAACATATTTTAAATAAGTTTCATGATTTAGAAGGTAACATAAATATAATAAAAGACGATTATAAAGAAGAATATATAGAAAGTAGCTCTGTGATAATTGCTGCTACAGATAATAGGGAGCTGAATTTAGAAATAGGATTATATTGTAGAAAAAATAAAAAACTAGTAAATGTTGTTGATAATGTAGAAATATCAAATTTTACTGTTCCATCATATGTAAAAAGAGGTGATTTGCTTATAAGTGTATCCACAGGGGGTAAAAGTCCATCTTTGTCTTCAAAAATAAAAAAGGAGCTAGAAGAAAAATATACTGAGGATTATGAGGAATATTTGAACGTGTTAGGCGAGATTAGAAAAGAAGTTATAAAAAAATATCAAGATAAAAATAAAAGAAAAAGTATACTTAATATGTTGATAGTACTTGATTTAGATGAATTAAAAAAGTTTAATGTATAAAGTTTTTTAAAAAAAATATAAAAAAGCTGTTGACGAATTATTTTTAAGGTGATATAGTATTACTTGTCCTTAAGAAAAGGGCAAACATGAAAAATGAACTTTGAAAATTAAACAGTAGGTTAATTTATAAAACAAGAAACAAACCATAAAGCCAGATATTTAGATAACAATAGTATCTGAGCCTGATAAACTTTTATTTGAGAGTTTGATCCTGGCT
>NZ_JADGMM010000012.1:0-119634 GCF_020662275.1 Clostridioides sp. ES-S-0006-03 | reverse complement strand
ATAATTGACCATGTTGTATATAAAAAAGAGCCTAATCAAAAATGCGATGATTTTTCTTTAATACTATACCCCATTATATCAAAAGATTAATTGTATATTTCAATGTTATAAACAGACTGACTACCAATTTGGAGTAATGGCTGGGGCTTTTGCAGGTGGTGAAGGTGACTTTACAACAGCGTTTGAACCTACAGCAACTGCCATGGAAAAAGAAGGCAGCGGATATATAGTAACATCTATAGGAAAAGATTCTGGAGAAATACCATTTACAGCTTACTCTACTACTAGATCTTACATGAAAAATAATAAAGATTTAATTCAAAGATTTACAAATGCTGTTTATAGAGGTCAATTATGGGTTCAAAAAGCTCCTAGTAAAGAAATCGCCGAAGCTATGCAACCTTTCTTTAAAGATATATCTCTAGAAGATTTAGTAACAGTTGTAGATAGATATAAGTCAATAGATGCATGGTCTCAAAATCCTGTATTAAAAGAGGAAGGTTTAAATAAACTAATGGATGTTATGAAAGAAGCTAAGGAATTAGACAAAGAAGCCCCTTACAAAGACATAGTAAATACTGAATTTGCAAATAATGCAATAAAAAATATAAAATAAATATGCATCAGTTTTAACTAAAAGCTTACAAAAATTATAAAAAGAGTCTTTTAAAAGACTCTTTTTATAATTGAGATTAAAGTTTATATTAAAAAATAGAAATTAAAGTATCGTAAATATACCTATATATCTATCCTCTGTATTCTGCTCCAGCATTGATTTTTGTAATTTGAACAGCAACCATTTCCTCATTGCTTCCATTAGTAATTTCATGCCATTCTCCTGTTGGTACAAAAACAGTATCACCTTGTTTTACATCACACTCATGTTCTCCAAGTTTCATTTTCCCTTCTCCTTTTAAGAACACAAATATTTGTTCACCATTAGGATGTCTATGGGCATTAAGAACTTGATTAGGTTTAAAATAATAAACTTCTGAAGTTATATCATTACCAGCAAATACTGGTATTTTTGGTACTGCTGCATCATTATATTGAGCTAAGCTTCCATCTAATAGATTCTTTTTATTTTCATGCATACTATAAATACCTCTTTTCTATATTATAGATTTACTATTATTATTCCAATATAAAAAAATAGTATTCTCCTTATACATAATAGGAATAAAATTCTTTTACTTGTAACTATGACTCCTTAATATAAATTAAATTTTTTAATGTTTTTATTAAACTTACATCTTAACCTTTTAACACAGAAATTATTTCATTACATATATTTAATGATTATCTTGATTTTCTATTCTAATGTTTTTTTCATAGGTTGGTTTACTTTTGATTCTATTTTCAATATATGTTGAATTTGAAATAGAGTTATTCAAAAAGTTTGTAGAGATAAATTCTAATTTTAAATACATTATTGATGAAAATAAACATAAAAACAATACTACAACAGTGCTTCCTTTATATTTTTCACTAAACATATAATAAACACGTTTTTGAATATCTGATTTTTGATGTAAACCAGCTACAAATTTATTTGAATAATTTAATTTTTTTCTCATCATATTTATGATAATTAAAGCATACTCTTTTTTCTCTTCTATATTACAATTTTTTAAAACTCTTTCATCACAATAAAGTTCACAATCTAAATCTATAATCTTATCCATAATATACATAAAAGGATTAAACCAATAAACACATTTTAAAAATAACACTAAATATTTAATATAAAGGTCTTTATTCTTAAAATGTATAAGTTCATGTCTAAATATCAATTCAAGTTCTTTTAATGTATATTCACATGGTGGCAAAAGAACACATGAATCAAAAAATGCAGGTGTTTCAACTTCATAAGTGTATTTAAGTTTTATATCTTTACCTATTTTTAGTTCCTTTAATAAATTTTCATAAAGCTTGATTATATCTTTATCATCTATCTCATAAGATAAATCATTAATTAAATTTTTGAGTTTTATATATTTCAAAATATTGTAAATTAAATATACTATTGCACCAATAATCCAAATAAATATTAAAATGCCACTTTTAGAAATAGAAATATTATTAAAGTTTTCTAAGTTTATCTTTTTAATACTATCTTGATATTTCAATGTATTAAATGTAAAAGTATAATATGTAAATGGTAGCAAGAGTTTAATAACTACAATAAACCAGATATAATAATTAAATCTTTTACTAAATCTTTTAAATACACTTATTCTAAATACTAATAAAAGAATTAGGAATAAATTACTTACTAAAACCGTTCTAAAAATATCACTTAGAATCAAACTCATAGACTCTTCTCTCCTATTATATCTATTCTTCAATATGTTTATTTAACAATTTTTAAAAATCAGTTCAATATTAGTATTTTGTATTTAATTTTATGTATAAAGTAATTATAATTGTCATTAGTAAAATTTACCAGTATTATTTTGTTACTTATACTTACCAATAAACTTATTTAATTCTCTCCTTACCAAATCAGGTTTATCACGAAACTATTTAGGCTAATTAAAATTTATTATATTAAATATAATTTATACTTAAAACTATATTATTAAAAAAAGGCATAAAATATATTATTTTATGCCTTTTTTTAATAGTATAGTTTTTTCAATGCTTGTATAAACATAAATCGTTTATTTGTCAGTGAAATGTCAGTAATTTTTTTTGTTTTTTTTATTATTTTTTCATCTTTTTAGGATTCTCATAAACATTATATTTGTATTTATATTTTTAAAATTTATAGAAATCAAGCATATTAATTTACCACTCTAAATAGTTTTTACATTAAATTATTTAAACTTTATATTTTTTGTTTTAGCTATACCATATTTCTACCACAAAGAATTTATCGAATTTTATTTTCATTCAAATCCTTTTCAAATTAAAGACTCGTTGTATCGCATAAATTTCCATCAAAAATACTTGCGTTTCTATTTTTTATTTTAGCAAACTTTTCTTTTATTTTTTTAATTAAATTCATAAATTTCATTTTTATAAATTTCAGCCAAAATTTATCTCTCCGCATTTTGGATTTTAAATGCACTCTATAAAACCACGCGATGTTTTATACATATTTCATACAAACTTCCTTAAAATCTATTTAAATGTGTAATTTGATGTTTAAGCTACAAGCGAATCTAAAAAGTTAACTATATTTATATTATGTAAACTAAATTAATTTTTGAAAGCTTCATTTATATTTTTAAATAATCAAGATAAACTTGAAATTATTTTCATAGTGATTTATATTAATATTATGAATATTTACCAATAGTACTTTAAAGAAAAAAGGGAAGCATTACAATCTATTTAGATTAGTGCTTCTCTTTTCACTTCTTTTCTTCTTTGTTGAGTTAATAATACTTTCGCAGTTATAGTTATGAATAGGCATACTATTATTCTCATAAATTAATCCATCCTAAAAGAAAAATAAATCTTCAAACTTTTTATCTAATGCAATGCATAAAATCAATGCAAGTTTAGCAGTAGGATTGAATTGTCCTGTTTCTATTGAACTAATAGTATTACGTGATACTCCAACCATTTTTGCTAATGCTGATTGAGATAATTTTGCTTCTGACCTTGCTTCTTTCAAACTATTTTTTAATATCAATTCTTCTTTTTCCATATCACTTCTACCTATAACGTATAAATGAATTTAAAAATACATAGTGCAAAAATAATTAAAGCCCCTATACTTATCAGCAAATATTTTTTCTCATTTATCTTTCTGTAAACAACAAAATAAACAACTGATACATAGCCAGTTAATACAGCTAAAATATCATAGAATGGTGTTACTTTTTCAAGACCTCTCATGTCAGATACAACTACTTTGACTGCGAAAACAACACCACAAATAATCGCTAAAGCAATTGAACCAATTGCAGTAGCTTTTTGACTTACTGTGTTTTCAAATTCTTCGTTTTTTTCCAATTTTGCCTTGTTTAAAACAGCTTCTTTATTCATATCAATTCCCCTTTCTTAAAATACTTGTGTAATGTAATAGATAAAACTACTCAATGTTATAATAGAAGAGAGAAGGATAATAAAGCCACTCTTTTTATTTAATGCCTTAAAACTCCCATAATAGTTCCCAGTTAACCAGCCCCATAATATAGTTAATAATAAGGATAAATCAGTTGTTCTTAATTTTATAAGATTTAAGATAATGAGCGGTACTATTATACCTACAAATAATAAAGTTCCATATCGTTGACCTTTATTTAATACGAATAAATATCCCTCATCCGATTTTTCTTGTCTACTTCTTTCTAAAATTTCTTCTTTATTCATCTATATTCTCCTTTTATTGCCAAGTTTACTTGTCATTTATAATATAACACTACCAAGTTTACTTGTCAATAACTTTTGCAAAGTTTTATTGTCAAATTAAAAGTATGCAAATCTTATATAGAAATGCACGCTTTTATGATTTACCTTACTATCTTTCAGTTATCGCCTTTCTTCAAGGTCAATTCATACTTTGAAATCTGCACTGGATTTTTACATAAAAAATACTAGATATAAATTTATGATTTATATCTAGTATTTTTATTTGTCACATATCACTTTCACCTATCAAAAACAATTGTTTTCCATATTGCAAAAAATTCTCTTGTATAATATGTTGGAACAAATGAAAGCTTTGACTTACTAGCGTAAAAAGAAATATTTTTATATTCATTTCTAGATGCTAGTATTTTACTCCTAAGAACATGAAAATCAGTTGTTACAATTTTTACTTTTATATTTTTTATTCTTTTTCTACTATGCTCTTCTATCTTTAGCTTTGAATATTTAAAGTTTTCATAAGTATTTGTAGATTTATCTTCTTCTATTATTCTATTGCTATCTATACCATTTCTAACAAGATAATCTTTCATAGCTTTTGCCTCAGTTATATTTTCTCCATTACCCTTACCACCTGATACTACTACATAGCATTCACTATTAACTTTTAAATATTTTAAAGCAGTGTTTAATCTTCCCTTCAATGTAGTACTTGGTGTAGTCTTTTTTACAGAAGCTCCTAAAATCAAAAGATAATCACTTTTTGTCTCAAAACTATTTTTAGGATAAAAGATTATTAAGCTTTCAGTAATCATGAATACTATTAAGAAAACACTAATTAGTATTTTTAGCACTTTATAAAAAACCTTCTCTTCTTTAATTTTCTTTTTTAAGATTCGATAAACAATTAATAGTATTCCTATAACTAAGAAAAATCCACTAAATGAAATACCACCAAAAACTATTTTAAGATAAAAATAGTAAATTATAAATATTAAACTCAATATTAAATTAATCATATTTCTATAATCCTTTTTATTTGTTTTTATATAGAGAAATATCTATGCACTCTATAAGACAGTTATATTCTCCATCTATCCAATTAATCCAACTTGCAATTGATACATTTTCTCCAAATATATTTGTCTCTGTTTTAAATTTTGAATCTCTATTTTCTTTTAATCCATTAATCGGGCAGTTATTACAAGGAATATTAGATTTTAATAATGATTTATAACATTTATCTCCTATTTTTATTTCTAAGTCTAAATTTGAGACCTTATTATTAATAAAAATAAGGTCATAAGTATTCGGATTTACTATATATATATAATTATCAATAGAATCAAGAACTTCTTTTAGTGATAGATTAGAATCTTCATATTCAATTTCACCTTTTAGACTTTCTTCTTTCACACTACCATTACTTATATCGGTTTCAAGTTTATTTTCACATATACAATCATTATAAAGTGAATACTTATCTTTTCCTTTATTCTTTGCATAATAAAGTGCCATGTCTGCTTTTTTATAAAGTTCTTCAAATACAGCTCCATGTTCTGGTACGAATGAAATTCCAACTGTACCTGATATCTTATACGTTTTTTTATTTCCAGTATAAGAATTTCTAAATATATTACATATTTTTTCTGCTTTACTTTTAGCATTTTCAAAAGATTGAATATTCTTTAAGAATACTATAAATTCATCACCACCAATACGCCCCACTATATCATTATTTCTAAATATAGGCTTTAGTTGTTTAGAAACTTCATACAAAACTTTATCTCCAAAAACATGTCCTAAATTATCATTTATTGATTTAAAATTATCTATATCAATAATTAAAAAGGCATGAATTCCTGAATTTGATTCTTCTGAATTTAGAAAATCATTAATAAGATTTTCTGTAGTACCCTTATTATATAATCCTGTTAAAGTATCTCTTTCAGCTTTTAATTTTAATTTAATTTCTTCATTTTTCTGTTCGTCGATATCTTTAATATAAGCAAGTGCTTTTATATCATTCGTAATAGAGTCTTTTATTAAATGCATTGTACAAAGTACCCAAATCATTTTATCATCTTGATTCATTCTTCTATATTCCAACTTTATTTCACTTATATTATTTTTATAGGCTTCTAATAAATGTCTACATAAAAATGTATTTAAAAAGACTTCTTTATCATCTTTATAAATAACAGTCTCTGATATAGATTTTACCATTTCAGAGTAGTCATTGCTTGGTTTAATTCCAAATTGTCGATACCAATTTTCATTACCCCTTATAAAAATATCCTTTGATACATTTATTTCATAGGTTATTATTGCTTCTGATAATATAGCGGAATGATATTTGTATGCTTGATTATATCTTATTTCTGCTTCTTTTTGTTCACTTATATCTTCTTGTATCCCAATAGCTCTTATAGGTTTACCATCTTCATCAAAAATAGTAGTTAATGTAATTTTGTTCCATATGTAGCCTTGATCTGGAACTCTTATTTTAACAACACAACTTGCAGTTTTTTCTCCACTTATTATCTTCTCATACATTTTTATAAAATCTTCACTAAAGTCTTTATAAATAATTCCTGCTTCAACTAAGGAATAAGGAACATTTTCATTTATTTTATCAATATTATAATTTTCCATACTCTTATTAGTATTTACAAGAGATTTTGTATTTATATCATACTCAAATATAATATTTGATGTTTGATTTAATGCAATTCTAAATCTTTCTTCATTAATTCTAAGTTTTTGTTCTGCATTTTTTAAATCAGTTATATCAGTTAAAATCCAAATTCCTTTTTTGCTATCATCACTATCAGTAATAAGCCTTCCTTTTAAAGAAACCCATATCATCTTGCCATCACATTTCTTTATTCTATATTCACCTACAGCGATATTTCCAATAATCAACTGATGTCTTAAATTTTCAAGAATCTTTTTTCTATCATCATAAAAAACAAGATTACATGATTTATATTGGAGTTCATCTTCTAACTGTTTACGTGTATATCCAATCATTGATAGATAACCAGAGTTAGCATATTGTATAGTAAAATCTTCATCAAATTCTGTTATAAGTATTCCGCCTAATATATTTTCTGATACCATTTCAAGTTCTAAATTCTTTTGTTCCATTTCTTTTTCTAATTGTTTTGTTTTGGTAATATCTACTGTAACACAATAAAGATATTTTTTACCATCAGGTTCTACTATAAGTTCCCCCTTATCAGATATCCAGACTATATCACCACTTTTAGTTCTAACTCTGTATTCCAATTCAATAGTTTTATTTTTATAAAGTTGTTCAGAGATTTCTTTTTTTACTCTTTCAACATCATCTTTGTGTATTATTTTATAAAAACTATTATTAAATTGCATTTTTATTTCTTCTCTTGTGTAACCAAACAAATCAACAAATCCATCACTTAAAAATTCAAACTCAAATTTTTCATCAACAGTACATTTTTGAACTCCTCCAGGAATGCTATTTGTAATAGATGATATTTCCTTATTGGCTTTTAGAATATGCTTTTGTGATTTATTATTTTTATAGAAGATATATATTATTAGTGCAATAAATAATAAGAACACCTTACAAATTAAAGAAAATGCTAATTGATTTATTTTATCAATATTTTTTCTTACAGTATATTGTGGTATTACTGAGAGAACATACCAGTCATTTACACCTATTGGTGTGTATGTTGCATAACGTTCTTTACCTTTGTATTTATATGAAATAAATCCACTCTTTTTATGTTTTGTATCTTCATATACTTTTTTATAGCTATAACCAGCATCAAAAGAAGCTTCCTTGAATATATCGTATATATTACTACTTGCTCCAACTATAGCATTTGTATGTGAAGATTTCAAAACAAATTGTCCGCTAGATTCAAATATATCTATATATCCTTCACTGTTGAAACTTGTTATGTCAATGAATTCAGCTAATTTATCATTATAGTATGAACCATATAAAACACCAATCACTTTATTTTCTTTGTATACAGGTGTAGCTATAACAAAAGTATCTTTTCCATCAATAGGAGATTTTACTACTTCAGATATGTTACTGTCTCCACTAATAGCTTTCTTAAAATATTGGTAATTTGATATATCAACAACTTTCCCATCGCTAGTACGACTTATTCCATTAGGAGAAGCAATTGATATTCTTTGAAAATCAGATTCTTTTGATATTTTAGCTAATAACGGGATTATCTCAGGATTATCTATAGTATCAAAATATGAAACCATATTCGCTATACTCTTAACAAATGATAATGAACTGTCTAGCTTTATTTTTATAGCATTAGAACTTTGTAAAGATATTTCTTTTAAACTAACTTTATTGTTTTCTTCTTCTTGAACATTAGTTTTAAATGCAAAATCAGAAAAAGAAATTATTGTGAATAAAAATATTAATATAATACTCATTACGCTTTTCAACGATTTTGCTCTTATCACTTACTTACCACCTCCAAATTAAAATTTATTGACCTATATTTTATAGACTAATTTCTCAAACTCTTTAACTGGTAATGGTTTTGAAAAATAATAACCCTGAATAATGTCACAATTTGCTTCCCTTAACATTTCCACCTGACTTTTTGTTTCAATTCCTTCAGCAACGACTCTTATTCCCAATTGTTTAATAAGCGAAACTATACTTTTTATAACAATTTGACTTTTATCAATATTCTTATCATCAATAAAAAAGCCTCTATCTAATTTAATTACATTTAAAGGTATATTTTTAAGCATATTTACAGAAGAATATCCTGACCCAAAATCATCCATTGAAATTATAAATCCAATATCTTGAAGTCTTCTACTTACATCAAATAGAGTGTCCGTATCACCAAACATACTAGATTCAGTAATTTCAATTTCTATTAAACTATATGGTATTTTATATTTATCACATATATTAACTATTTTTGTGATAAAATCTTTTTTTAAAAAGTCAACTCTTGAAAAGTTCACAGATATAGGTAAAGGTAAAATACCTTTGTCAAATAAAGTTCTAATTTCTTTGCAAGCTTGTTCTAGTATGTACATATCAATTTTTGTAATAAAACCATTCTTTTCAAATATAGGAATAAAATCACTTGGATATATAAATTCTTTTTCTGTGTATTGCCATCTAACCAGTGCCTCGCTTCCACAAAATTTATCTGATTTAATATTGTATTTTGGTTGTAAGTACATTATAAATTGATTATTTTCAAGTGCATATTCCATTTCTTTCTCTATTTTATCTTCAAGTAATAACTTATCCCTTAACTCATCGTTAAAAAAAGCAAAATTTATATCTCTATTGTTTTTTATTGATAATTTCGCAAGTGAAGCTCTATCACTATATGCACTTATAGATAAGTTCTTATCCTTAATTTCATAGATTCCAAAAGACAAATTTACAAAGTCATTACTAATAATGATTTTTTTAATAGTATTTATTATATCTTCTTTTGTATTATATTTTAATAAGATATTAAAATTATCAGAACTAACACGAGCAAAAGTCTCATTATCATGAGTCATATTATTTAATGTATCTGCAATATCTTTTAAAATTGAGTTGCCTTTTTTATGGCCATATATATCATTAATTGCCTTGAATTTATCAATATCAAATGTTACCATTGCATGTTTATCATTTTGTGATGCTTTCTTTAGTAAATTTATAGCATCTGATTCAAATTTTCGCCAATTTGAATAACCAGTTACAAGATCTGTATATGCTATTTTTTCTATAGTCTTTTGACTCTTTGCTTTTGAATATAATATGTACAATATAACACCTAAAAACAAAAATGAAAGTATAATCCATCCAATAATTGTAATCATCATTAAATTGTTTAGCTTTTTAGATACAACTATCTTTGGAACGATTGATATTATAAACCAGTCATTTATTCCTAAAGAAGTATATGCCATATAGATTTCTTTTCCTGATTCTTTAGCCTCTACTACTCCTTTATCCGATATTTTCATATTTTTAAAAGTAAATGCTTTTTTAAAATTAACTTGTGAAAGATTTGTAATATTTGAATTTGAATTTTTGTGATAAGATGGTATAATTATTTCACCATTACTATCACATATAAGTGAAAAACTTTCACCATTAAAAGTTGAAATAGACAAAAACTCAGATACAAACTCAACATCATAATCAGCAGCAATAACAGCAACAATTTTACCATTATTGTATAATGGGACTGCATATGTTTTCGTCAATTTTCCAGTATCTTTATCTATTAAAGGCTTTGATATATTAGCTGTACCTTTAATGGCCAACTTAAAATAATCCCTATCTGAAAAATCTGTTCCAAAAATACCTTTAGCATAGCCTTTGCCATTAGGTAAAATCATACCAATGTTATTATAGTTACTATTTTTATTATATGATTCCAAGATTTTTAAAGTTTTTTCTAAATTAAAATTATCTTCTATTTCTAAAAACTTAGAAATACTTTCTAATTCATTTAAATTACTTTTCAACTTACTATTAATTGCAATCTTACTCTCTTCACTAATTTCTGATAAATAATTCTTTGTCTCATATTCTAATACATTATCCATATTACTTATATAAAAAAACGCAAATACACTAAAAAAGAATAGTACCATAAATGCTATTAATATACTTTTTAATATTTGCCTACTATATTTCAAGTAGCTACACCTCACCCTCTCCACTAGTTATATTTAGTTGATTCACTTTATTTTACTATTAAAAACTCTTTTTTACAATTGAGTTTTATAAATTGTTAATAAAGAACATATTAAATAAGTATTATTTATAGGATAATAAAATTAAGGGTATAAATACAGCAATAGCATATTTAATTACATTAGTAACAATAAGACTAATATGATTAAATATGTTATTGTTTATATTTATACCCACTTACATGTAATTTTAAATTTATATAATTTAAATAAGAGTCTATTTTTCTAAATACTCTCTTCTTACTGAAGATGTTTTAAAATATTCAACAAGTTTATTTTTATCATTATTAAAGATAGCCTCTTTTATTAAATTCACTTCCATCTCAAAATTTTCTATAGATTTTAATAAATTATCTCTATTTCCTAAAAAAAGTTCACTCCATAGGTCTTCATTCATATTTGCAATACGAGTTAAATCCCTATAGCTATCTCCAATAAATTTGCCTGTATCTCTACCTTCTTCATCACTATTTATAAGAGCAACTGCCATTACATGAGGTAATTGAGATGTAAAAGCTATCATTTCATCATGTTTTTGTGCAGTTAATTTTTTTACTCTTTTAAATCCTATCTCTAAAATTAAATTCTCAACAAACTCCAAGTTTTTTATATTATTTCTGCCAGTTGGAGTAATTATATAATTTGCTTCTTTAAATACCTCATCACTCGCAAAATCAATTCCCTTTTTTTCTCTACCTGCCATTGGATGACCAAATATAAAATCTATATCATCTGGAATAATTTTTAAGACATCATTTATAAGAACTTCTTTTATTCCTGTGGTATCAGTAATTATAGTTCCTCTTTTAAAATACTCTTTATTATTTTCTAAAAAAGTTACAATTAATCTAGGATATATAGATAATATAATCAAATCAGCTTGTTTGAAAAATTCCTTCCCTGTAGTACATCCTTTTTTGATGATTTCTAACTCTTCTGCTTTTTTCAGAGTTTCAGAATCTATATCTACTCCAAACACATCTTCATATCCAGCTTTTTTCAATGCCTTAGCAAAAGAACCTCCTATAACTCCTAATCCTACAACAACAATATTCATTATTCTTATTTCCCCCTAGATTATTTTTTCATTAAATTCAAATTTAAAATTTTTATTAATTGCATTTTTGATATTATATACAGCATCATTTAATGATTTATCATTTAAAATTTCTATATCCGCAGCATTTTTATAAAGATTTATTCTTTCATTATAAAGATTGTATAATTTCTCTTTTCCATCTTGTAATAAGGGTCTTGAATTAATATTTATATCTTCTAAAATTTTTTCTATAGGTCTATTAATAAAAAGTATTATTCCTGCTTCTTTGAGTATTTCTATATTAATATCTTTTTTTATTACACCACCACCAGTAGAGACTACTGTTTTATCACTAGTAGAAAGTTCTCTACATGCTTGAGTTTCATAATTTCTAAAAACATCTTCTCCTTCTAAAAATAATTCTGCTATACTTTTTTGAGATATTTTATTTATATAATCATCCATATCACAAAAACTACAATTATATTCCTGTGCTAAAAGTTTTCCAATTGTAGTTTTTCCACTACCTGGCATACCTATTAATATTACTTTTTCTTTGTTTATCATAATCAATCCCCCTATAAAAAGTTTAATTTTATTTCTTCATATATAATATTTAAAACACCATTATCTATTTTAGTATTCTGCCATATTTCTTGAGATTTTATTGCTTGCCCAACCAACATATATAATCCATTACACGTTTTTTTACCTAGATTCTGACCAATTTCTAGAAAAGAAGTTTTTTTAGGATTGTAAATCAAATCTACTAATATATCAAAATTTTGTATAATAGATTTTGAGACAGGTGATAATCCTATATTAGGGTACATTCCTACTGGAGTTGCATTTAATATTATATCTCCTTTTATATTCTTAAGTTCTTCATAATCTATTAATATAGCTGAATTATTTGATAGCTTTTTATTATCTTTTTTTCTACTTGAAACATAAACTTTATCTATTCCAGAATCAAGAAGGTATGTTATGGCTGCTTTAGATGCACCTCCAGTACCTAATATAACAGCTGTCTTTCCTTGAATATCAATATTAGCTATTTTGAACATAATGTCAAGTCCAAAATAATCTGTATTATAGCCATATAATTTATTCTCTTTAAGTAAAATGGTGTTAACTGCCCCTATACGCTTTGCTTCTGGAGATATAAAATCTAAAAACTCCATGACTCTTTCTTTATATGGGACAGTAACATTTACACCTTTGATTCTTAATAATTTTATAGCATCATCCAACATTGGTATATTTTCTTTTGAAATCTCAAAGTTCTTATAAGCACCTTCAATATTCAATACTTCAAATAACCTCTTATGAATTTGAGGTGAAACGCTATGAGATAGCTTTTCACCTATTAGACCAAAAAAATTCATCTTTACACCTCCAATCATTCTGTTTAAAGAAAAAATTACATTTATCTATTCAATTTTATTTCTATATACACCGATAAATTTGAAGTATGCTGTATTACGTTCTATCATGTCTAATAAGCTACATACTTTTGAATCATATATAGAACATTCAAAATCTATATAAAAGAAATATCTCCAAGAAGCATTTTTCATTGGTCTTGATTCTATTTTTGTCATATTTATATTGTTTTCAGCAAAGTATCCAAGTATTTTATAAAGCTTTCCAGCTTCATTCTCAACAGAAAATACAATACTCATCTTATTTGACTCTTCTTCAATGTGTATCTCATTACTAATTACCACAAATCTAGTATAATTATCTGTTATATCATTTATACAAGGACTTATTATTTCTAATCCATAAATCGTTGCGGCTTTTTTACTAGCAATTGCTGCCTTTGTTTTATCTTGAAGCCTTTTAACAAGTTCAGCACTAGTTGCTGTATTATTAAAAGGTATCAATTTCCATTGACTATTTTGTTTTAAAAATTCACTACTCTGACCTATTCCTTGTGGATGTGAATATATTTCTTTAATATCTTCAAGGTTTGTGCCCTTTATTCCAATTAAATTTTGATTTATTTTTATACACTCTTCCCCAACTATATAGAATCCATATTTTCCTAAAAGGTCGTAAGTTTCAGAAATTGCTCCTGTAGAGGAGTTTTCTATAGGTATTATTCCATAATTTATTTCTTTATTTTGAAGTGCTATAAAGATATCTTCAAATTCTTTAAATTGTTTTTTTGTGATTTGAGTGTTAAAAAATTTTGTTAGTGCTTCTTCTGTGAATGAACCTGATATACCAGGAAATCCTACTAGGAGATTTTTTTTATTAAGTTCACTTTTTAATGATTTATATTTATATAGATTTAACAAATCAAAATTTTCATTTGATGAATTTGAACTGTTTTCATTTTTTTCCTCTACATCATTATCTATTAATCTTTTTTGCAAATTTCTACTAACTTCCATTACTGAATTGAAAAATTGTACAGTCTCTTGTGAATATTTTTTATCTTCTAGATTATCTACTGCTTTACTCAATACTTTTTCTTCTCTATCTTTTTGAAGTATAGTAGTATTATTTTTCATTTTATATCTAGCAATTTCGAGAACTATATTCATCCTTTTTTCAAATAGTTGAACAAGTTCCTTATCTATATCATCAATTTTATTTCTATATCTCGTTAAATCCTCCATTATTATCGTCCTTTCATCAAATCAAAAATTCCAATAGCTGTTACTGCTTCTATTACAGGTACAGCTCTTTGAACTATACAAGGGTCGTGTCTACCTTTAATAGCTAAAACATCATCTTTTTTATCTTTTATATTAACAGTATTTTGTTGTTTACTAATTGATGGAGTTGGCTTAATTGCTACTTTAAAAACTATTGGCATTCCAGTTGTAATCCCTCCAACAATCCCACCATTATTATTAGTTTTACTTTTTACTGTATCTCCATCATAGTACATTTCATCATTACTTTGAGAACCATACATGTCTGTACTATCAAATCCTAATCCAAATTCTACACCTTTTATAGATGGAACAGAAAATAGTAAATGTGATAGAGTAGATTCAACAGAATCAAAAAACGGATTTCCAACACCTACATTAACACCTACCACTGCACATTCAATTATACCACCAACTGAATCTCCCTGATTTTTTGCATCTAGAATAGTATTTTTTATAGCTTCTTCTTTTGATAAATCAAGCAAAGGTAATTCTAAATTTTGTAAATTTAATAATTCTTGTATTGAGATGTCTATATAATTAAAACCCTTATCCTCTATATTCTTGATTTTTTTTATGTGGGCTCCTATCTCTATACCTTCTTGTGATAAAATTTGTTTACATATAGAACCACAAAATACTAATGGAGCAGTTATTCTTCCTGAGAAATGTCCTCCTCCTCTATAGTCATTAAACCCAGAATATTTTATATGACCTGTATAGTCTGCATGACCTGGTCTCATCAAGTTTTTAACTTCTCCATAATCTTTTGAGCGAGTATCACTATTTCTTATAATTGCACATAATGGAGTTCCTGTAGTTTTTCCATCAAAATATCCACTTAAAATTTCTGGTATATCATTTTCATTTCTTGAAGTTGATATAGAATTTTTTCCTGGTGCTCTTCTCTTCATTTCTTTATCAATCTTATCAAGGTCTAACTCAATGCCAGCTGGAAGACCATCTATATTTATACCTATAGCATTTCCATGAGATTCTCCAAAGATGGATATTTTTAAATTATTTCCCCATATTCCACTCATCAATTCTTCCTCCTAACATCTCAAAATCTTTAAAAAAATGTGGATAAGACTTTGATACACACTCAAAATCTTTCAATATGATTGGTTTATCACATCTACAAGAAGCAATTGCAAGTGTCATGGCAATCCTGTGGTCTTTGTGACTCCATACCTCTACACCTCCATTTAATTTGCTTACTCCCTCAATTATCAAACTATCATCTTTTTCTTCTATATTTGCCCCAAGCTTACTTAACTCAACATTTATTGCATGAAGTCTATCACACTCCTTAATTCTAAGTCTTCCAGCATTGATTATAGTCGTCTTCCCTATACTTAAAGCTGCTACCACAGATAAAACGGGTATTATATCTGGGCATTGAGATGCATCTATCAAAGTACTATTTAGACAATTTGTTATTCCTTTAATTTTGTTGTCTTCTCTTAAAATTTCCACACCCATCCTTGATAAAATCTCAATAACTTCACTATCTCCTTGAAGAGAATTTTCTTTAAGGTCAAGTATGTTAATATCTTCTCCAATAGCATCTGCTGATAAATAAAATGCACCTTGAGAATAATCTCCTTCAACTTTATAATCTATAGATTTATAAGTTTGATTTCCTTTTATGATAAATTCTTTATAATTATTATTTACAATTTCTACTCCAAAATCTTTCATAGTTGAAATAGTTAAATCTAAATACCCTTTAGATTCCAGTTCAGTGGTAATTATTATCTTTGAGTCACTATCTAATGTAGGTAATATAAATAATAATCCTGTTATAAATTGAGAACTTATATTTCCTTTTACTCTAAATTCGTCTGGTTTAAGTTTTCCTGATACAATTAAATCCAGTTTATTTTCTTTGTAGTTGTATTCTATGCCTTGTCTGTCAAATATCTCATAATAAGTATCAAGTGGCCTTTTTCCAAGATTACCTCTTCCTATAAATCTTTTTACTCCATCAAAGGATAAAGATATAGGTACCAGAAACCTTAAAGTAGAACCTGATTCATTACAATCTATAGTCAATTTAGGTTGATTCAATTGATTCTCTTTATTTAAAATTGCTTCTTTAGAGTAGATTCCTGTAATTTCTAAAATGTCTTCTTTTTTTTCTATGGTTGCTCCTAATGATATCATTGCTCTTATAGTAGCTATAATATCATCAGAAAAATCTATATTAGAAATTCTACTTTTTCCATCACTTAAAGCTGCACAAATAACTGCTCTATGTGCAATACTTTTTGATGGAGGAATTTTCACATCTCCTGATAATTTGCTTGGATATATTTTTAAGCTTCCCATCATTTTACCTCCTGAAAAAATTTAGAAGTAGTATCATATATAATACTTTCTCCAATATCCTTTAAAAGTATTATTTTTAGTGTATCACCTAGATTTTTTTTATCAAGAGATATAGTATCTATTATGGATTTATTATCTCCTAATTCAACATCATAAGGTAAATCATAATTTATTAAAATTGATTTTATAAGCTCTGATGTACCTTGTTTTGTAATCCCTTTTTTTTCACTCTCTAATGTTATCTTATACATGCCTACACCAACAGCTTCTCCATGAGTATAACCTGTAAAGTTATAGTGTTTCTCAATAGCATGACCTAGTGTGTGTCCAAAATTTAAAAGCATCCTATCTCCTAAATCTCTCTCATCAGCTTCAACTACAGTTTTTTTGATAAGGCAACATTTGTGTATAATGTATTCTATATGTTGCATCACTTCTTCCCTATTTTTTAAGTTTGCAAGCTTATTAAAAAAAGTTTTATCTTTTATACATCCATACTTTATAACCTCTGCCATTCCATCTCTATAAAATTTTTCTGGAAGAGATGATAATACATCTGGGTCAATAAATACTGCTTTCGGCTGATAAAAACTCCCTACTAAGTTTTTTCCCCTTTCAAGGTCAACTCCAACTTTTCCACCTACAGAACTGTCCACTTGAGCTAATAGAGATGTTGGAATTTGAATAAAATTTACACCTCTTAAAAAAGTTGCTGCCGTAAATCCTCCTAAATCTCCAATTACCCCACCTCCCAATGTGATAATCAAATCTTTTCTAGTTAACTTAAAGTCAAGTAAACTTTCATATATTTTAGGTAGAGTATTAAATGACTTTGTCTCTTCACCAGCTTCTAATATTATAGCTTTAGTTTCAAATCCAGATTCAATCAAATTATTTTTAACTTCATATAAATATAATTTTGCTACATTTTCATCTGTAACAATAAAAATCTTATTTCCAGAATATATTTTTTTAATTTCTTTACCTATATTTTTTAATATACTTTTTTTTATAAATATATTGTAACTATTCTCTTTTAGATTAACTAATAATTTTTCTTCCACGTTTAACCATCCTTCTATAGATTATATTTCTCTTCCAACTGCTGATGCGATAGTTTTTAGTTCATTTATTAATCCTTCATACTCATCTGGTTTAATTGATTGTTTACCATCACAAAGTGCATGAGCTGGGTCATTATGAACTTCTATTATTAAACCATCTGCTCCAACCGCAATTGCTGCTTTAGATAGAGAGTCAACCATCCATGATTTTCCTGCTGCATGACTTGGGTCAACTATAACTGGTAAATGGCTAAGTTTTTTTACAGCTAAGATTGCACTTAAATCCAAAGTATTTCTAGTGTATGTTTCAAAAGTTCTTATACCTCTTTCACAAAGAACCACACTTTCATTTCCTCCAGCCATTATATATTCAGCTGACATTAGCCACTCTTCAATTGTAGCAGATAATCCTCTTTTTAAAAGTATTGTTTTATTTGTTTTTCCTAATTCTTTCAATAAATCGAAGTTTTGCATGTTTCTTGCTCCAACTTGAATTACATCTACATTTTCTTCAAATACATCTATATCTTGTGTTGACATTATTTCTGTAACTATAGGAAGACCTGTTTTTTCTTTTGCTTTTTTTAATAAATCTAATCCATCATATCTTAATCCTTGGAAAGCGTATGGAGATGTTCTTGGCTTGAATGCTCCTCCTCTTAAAAATCCTGCTCCTGATTTTTTTACATCTTCAGCTATAGAAACTATTTGTTCCTCTGTTTCAACAGAACAAGGACCAGCTATCATAGTAAGTTTTTTTGACCCAATTTCCATACCATCTACATTTATAATTGAAGGTTCTGGATGAAATTTTCTATTTGCTTTTTTAAAAGGTTCTACTACATGCATAACTTTTTCAACCACCTTATTTGCTTCTATTCTTTTGGCATCTATTTTACTAGTATCTCCAACTAACCCCAAAACAGTTAATTCTTTTCCATCTATAGGATTCACTTCTACACCTTCTTTACAAATAGCTTCTATTAATTTCTTAACTTCTCTCTTATCTGCTCCTACTTTTAATACCACTATCATCTTTACTACCCCCTAATGTTATATTTTTATACTTGAGTTTAAAATAAAAAAGAGAACTCATTAATGAGTTCTCTAAAATAATCTATTAAGCATCAAATCTTACATGACCATATAAAATAATCATTTTTATAAAATTGACCTATGCCCAAGGTTATTAAAATCAAGGCCTCACCAGAAAGGAATTACATGTATTTTTGTAAAAGAAATAGCCAGCGCTAAAATAAAAGCCCCAGAACATAAAATAAAAAAAGCTATAAAGTTTTGCCACTAGTTCTTTTAAAATCCCTTTCATAGTATTATCCTCCATTTTTATAATTTATTAATCTTCTTGTTTAATAATTATAGCAAAGAAAATATAATTGTCAATATTTTCTATAAATATTTTCAATTTAAAATATTTTTTTATTTTCTTAATACACTTTTTCTTTTAATATATTTTTCTAAAATCGTTTAAAAAGCATCTTATTTTTACAATAATTTTTTTATTTTAAATATTATAATTCCAACAAAAACTATGCCTAACATCAAAAGTAATGTTGCTGGATATCCATAAAGCCAGTTTAGTTCTGGCATATACCTAAAGTTCATTCCATATATTCCCGTTATAATTGTAAGTGGTGCAGAGATAGCCGTAAGTAAGGTCAATTTTGTAATTAAGTGATTCGTTTTTTCACCTACTCTAGAAGAATAAATATCTAGGAGTTTATCTGCTAGCTCACGTGTTGATAGTGCAAAATTATATAATTTATCAATACCAAAATCTATCCCTTGAAAATTTTCAAGATTATATTTTTTTACATTCGAGTATTTTAAATATCGTATATTTTCTTTAACTATTCTATCTCCAATATATAAAAGTGGTCTGGTGTTTTTAACTATAGTTCTAGTCAATCCTCTTACATCACTTATTCTAGAAACATGATTTTTATGAATATTGTCCATCATCTCATCTTCTATTTCAAGAATTAATTCTTCAACTTTTTCTAAAGATTCAAAACCATTTTTTATAACTTCTCTAAAAATTAAATAATTTATCTTAAAAAGGTTTATGACAGGATTTTTTTCAAGTTGAGAGTTTTTTAAAATAAGATTCTTTACAAATTCAAATAGAAAATGCTCTTCATTTACAACAACTAATATAAAATTATCTGATAAATACATATTTACTTCTTCTATAACAGCTTCTCCATTTCTCAATTCAAAAGTATTTAGGCTCAAAAAATCATAATTATCAAATAAATCAAGCTTTGTTATTTCATCAAATTTAAGACAATCATTAAATGTTATTTCATCTATATCCAAAGTTTCCTTGAGTAATTTTAAATTTTTTGGAGCACTTAATATAAGATATGAATTTTCTGGTATATAAAATTTTGTTCTAAAATCTTTTGCAATCTCTCTTGTATTTAAATTCAATATATACATAAATCTACTCCTAAACCTCAATTTACATTTTTAAAATTATATATATTTATTACTGTAATTATTTTTCACTATTTCAGTAATTATTATTTAATATTTATTTATATTAAATTTATTAGAAAATAAATATTAAATCTTTTATTTTTTAACTTAGACTTTTCTTACAAATTATACCATACTTTTATTTTAAAATGTGTTTAATATTATCAATGTTAAAAAAGTACTAAAAAATGAAATGCATATACTTAAATTAATAATAGCATACACACTTCATTTTAACTTAATCTAAATTATACAATTTTAGCATCCATTTTGCCTATTCATCATTTAGTCTATATCCAACACCAACTTCTGTAATTATATACCTAGGGTCAGCAGGTTGCTTCTCTATTTTTCGTCTTAATGTTGCCATAAAAACCCTTAAAGACTTAGTTTCATTGCCTATAATACTACCCCATATTTCTTTTATTATAAAATTATGAGTAAGTACTTTTCCATGATGCTTTGCAAGTAATGAAAGAATATTATATTCAATTGGTGTCAAATGTACTTCATTATTGTCAACAATAACTTTTCTTTTATCAAAATCAATAAATAATTCACCTACTTCAAACGTAGACCTAATCTCTTCTTTTTGTTGTAATTCTACTTGTGAGTGTCTAAACGCTACTCTGACCCTAGCTAATAACTCTACTATAGAAAATGGTTTTGTTAAGTAATCATCTGCACCTGCATCAAACACTTCTACCTTTTCTCTGTCTTGTTCTCTCGCTGAAACTACAATTATTGGTATATTTGAAAACTGCCTAATAGCTTTTATTACCTCTATTCCATCCATATCTTCTAACCCTAAATCTAATAGAACGACATCTGGAGAATATGATACAGCAATTGATATTCCTTCTTTACCAGTTATAGCCTCTTTAACATCATAATCTTGAGTTGCAAGTGCAGTAGATATAAATTTTCTTATTGTTTTATCATCCTCTACTAACAATATAAGTTTTTTACTCATTTCTTCCTCCAAAACTAAATTTCAAAATTTCATACTATTCATTTTCTTTTGGCAAACTAAATTTAAAAGTTGAACCTTTATCTTTATTGTTTACTACTAAAATTTCACCTTTATGAGCTTGAATTATAGATTTACAAATTGATAATCCAAGTCCAACACCTTTTCTAGAATCCTTAGTACCTTCTTCTCCAGTAAAAAATCGATCAAATATATGCTCTTTCAATTCTTTTGATATTCCAGGACCATTGTCAGACACTTCAAACCAAACATAATCTTCTTTTTCATATACAATTATATTTATCTTACAATCCTCTTTTGAATATTTTAAAGCATTATCTATTAGATTAATTAAAACCTGTTCTATTAATTTGGCATCCATAGGAACAAATAATATTTGCTCTGGTATATTAATATCTATAATTGCATTTTCAATTCTTTTTTTTATATTTTGCAATGACTCTGATATAATTTCCTCAACAAGTTCAGAACGTTTTTTGACTTCTAACTTTCCTTCATCTATCTTAGTCATGCTAAGCAAATTTTCAACAAGTCTTATTAACCACTGAGTATCTTCATATACACCACTAAGTAATTCGTCTATTATATCCTGACCTATAGTATCATTATTTTTTATAATTGTACTAACTGCTCCAGATATTCCTGCTAATGGTGTTCTGAGGTCATGTGAAACTGCTCTTAAAAGATTGCTTCTAAGCCTCTCTCTTTCTATCTCAAGATTAGTGTTTTCTTTTGCTTCTGATAGAATTTCTCTATCAAGAGCTATTGCCATTTGAGCAGTTATTGTTTCAATTAAACTTATATCTTCTGTATCTAATTTTGAATCAACACATGATATACCAATGACTCCCAAAGTTGAATTCATACCTATAATTGGTATATAATATCCTTTTGAACCAGGAAGTGTATCTGTATCACTACCTGCTACTGTTGAATTAGACAATACCCAACTTGCAACAGCCTTTTCATCTTCTATATCTAAATCATTTTTGTCCTTATTAGCAGTATTTTTTTTATAGAACTTTGATTTCTTATCCTTATCCACATTTAAATAACAAACTATATCTCTACTTAGACTAAGACATAAAAGTTCTATACCCTTATTTACTATATCATCTTTATTCGACAATCTTAAAAATCCCTTAATGATTTGATATATCATTTTTGTATTTTCTTCTCTTTTAGCAGCTGTATCTGCTTCATGTTGTATCTTGGATGTAAGAGTACTAGTTATTATACCAACTATTGAGAATACAACTAATGTTACTATATAATTTGAATCAGCTATTGACAGTGTATATAAAGGTGCTGTAAAAAAATAATTTAACAGTACTATATTAAATACAGAACTTATTATACCTGTACTATATCCTTTAGTCCACATAGAAACCAAAACTACACCTAACATATATATTAGTAATATATTTTCTCTTATAAATCCCATACTTTGTACTATATATGCCAAAATGCTTATCACTGAAGTAATAATTATAAGTTTTATAAAATCAGTTTTACTAATTTTAAATTTTGATTTTATTGATGAGTTATCTTTTTTAGGTCTATATTTAACCTCTGAAGCAAATTTATAAGGGATTATATGTATATCTATATAATCAACTTCATCTATTAATTTGTCAACTATATCTTTTTTCAGTTTTTTACTCAATTTTTTAGTATTTGAATGATTTCTGCCTATTACAATTTTTGTTACATTTCTTATCTTGGCAATTCTAAGTATCTGTTCTATTACATTTTCACCATGTAAAACAATTATCTCAGCACCCAACTTCTTAGCTAGTTTTAAATTGTTTTGTAATTGTTTTTGCTCCTCAAAAGGCAATTTTGCTGTATTTGGAGTTTCAACATATAAAGCTATCCACTTAGCAAACGTACTATCTGCTATCCTAGATGCAGTTCTAATAACCTTAGCTGAAGATGGAGATGGGCTTATACATGCAAGAAGTGTATCTGATGTAGGTATTACTGTTACATCACCCTTTGATAATCTAGTCATTTGAACTTCTTTATTTACTCTTTCGGCTGTTTTTCTAAGTGCAATTTCCCTAAGTGCAACTAGATTGTCTTTTATAAAAAAATTATCTTTTGCTCTAATTGCCTGTTCCTTTTTATATATTTTACCTTCATTAAATCTTTCAAGAAGTACGTCAGGTTCAACATCTATAAGCTCTAATTGTGTACTTGTATCTAAAAATTTATCTGGTATAGTTTCTTTGACTGATACATTTGTAATTATCTCCACAATATCATTTAAACTTTCTAGATGTTGTACATTTACAGTAGTATATACATTTATACCTGCTAGTAATAATTCTTCTATATCCTGCCATCTTTTAGTATGCCTTAACCCAGTGACATTAGAGTGAGCAAACTCATCAACTAATATAACTTCTGGCTTTCTTGCTAATGCTGCATCTAAATCAAACTCTTTTAATTTTATAGATTTATATTCTATTTCTTTTACAGGAAGAGTCTCTAATCCGTCAAGTAATGCTAATGTTTCTGGTCTAGTATGTGGTTCAATATATCCAACAACTACATCAACCCCTACTTTTTTTAAATTTTGTGCAGATTCCAACATAGAATAAGTTTTACCTACACCTGCTGCATACCCAAAAAATATTTTTAACTGACCTCTATTTAGTTTTTTTTCTTCATTCTTTATTTTTTTTAATAGAATATCAGGATTTGGTCTGTCCATCAAACAACCTCCTTGTACATTTCATTACTATTATAATATCAATTCTAGTATAAAAATGTAGTTAAGATGTATTTTTAATGATTAAGATTATGTAAAGATACAAGTATGTAGTTTAATTGTAAAATAAAAATGCCTATTATTTAGGCATTTTTATTTTTTACACAGTCATTTTTATCGATTCTCTTGTTTTGATTTATATAGATATTTATTTATATTTTATTGAAAATACATTAACATTTTTAAATATGCAAATATATCTTTAAATAAAACTATTACTACAATCTTTATTTCAACATGGTTACTTTAAATTCAGTATTTCCATGAACTCATCACCTGTAATTGTCTCTTTTTCTAATAAATATTCAGCAAGTTCATGTAGCTTATCAATATTATTCTCTAAAATCTCAATTGCTTTTTTATGACAAGTCTTTACTATTCTAAATACTTCTTCATCAATTTTAGCTGCAGTATCTGAAGAACAAGCAAGAGAAGAGTCTCCTCCTAGGTACTGATTACTTACTGTTTCAAGAGCAACCATATCAAATTCCTCACTCATACCAAGACGAGTAACCATAGCTCTTGCAATCTTAGTAGCTTGCTCTATATCATTTGATGCACCTGATGTACAAGTATCAAAAATAACTTCTTCAGCAGCACGACCACCTGTAAAAGTAGTTATTTTATCAATGGCTTCCTCTTTGGACATAAGTACACTTTCATCTTCTGCAACTTGCATAGTATAACCCAATGCACCTGAAGTCCTAGGTATTATTGTAATTTTATGGACAGGTGCAGAATGTTTCTGCATTGCAGCAACAAGTGCATGACCTATTTCATGGTAAGCTATGATTTTCTTTTCTTTATCAGAAATCACAGCTCCTTTACGTTGATATCCTGCAATTACAGTCTCAACAGATTCCTCAAAATCTTGTTGTTCTACTACATCTCTGCCAGACTTAACTGCTAAAAGTGCTGCTTCATTTACAATATTTGCAAGTTCTGCTCCAGATGCACCTGATGTAGACCTAGCAATTGCATTATAATCTATATTTGAGTCTACATTTACATTTTTAGCATGTACCTTTAGGATAGCTTCTCGTCCTCCAAGGTCTGGAAGTTCAACTGGTATACGTCTATCAAATCGTCCTGGGCGAAGTAATGCTTTATCAAGACTATCAGGTCTATTCGTTGCAGCTAGTATTACTACACCTATTCCACCATCAAATCCATCCATTTCACTTAATAATTGATTTAAAGTTTGTTCACGTTCATCATTTCCGCCTATTCCACTTCCATTATCACGCTTTTTACCTATAGTATCAATTTCATCTATAAACACTATACATGGAGCTTTTTCTTTAGCTTGTTTAAATAAATCACGTATTCTAGATGCTCCCATACCTACAAACATCTCAACAAATTCAGAACCAGATATTGAGAAAAATGGTACATCTGCTTCGCCTGCTACAGCTTTTGCAAGTAGTGTTTTTCCTGTTCCTGGAGGCCCTACTAAAAGTGCACCTTTTGGCATTTGTGCTCCTATTTTTTTGTATTTTTCTGGATTGTGTAAGAAATCTACTATCTCACTTAGAGCTTCTTTTGCCTCATCTTGACCAGCTACATCATTAAATCTTTTTCCACTTTGAGCAGATACATACATTTTGGCATTGCTCTTTCCAAATTGCATACTATTGCCACCCATTCGTTTTTGCATTGATTTCATCATTAAATTACCAAATAGCATAAGAATACCTATAGGTACTATCCATGTAAGTAAAATACTCAAAAGAGGTGAATTTTCTTTAGGAATAATCTTAGTAAATTCTACTTTTGCATCTTTTAATCTATCAACTAGTTCTGGGTCATCCATTCTACCAGTTATGTATATATTTTTATCCTTACTACTAGATGGGCTTATTGCAATTTTATTACTTTCTATTTCAACAGATTTAACCTTTCCTGAATCTAACATTGTAAGAAATTTTCCATAATCAATCTCAACCATTTTTTTATCCATTAGACTTGGAAATATTAAAGCATTTAAAAACATTACTACTATTATTATTATTGTATAATAATAGAGTATTGACCTCTTTTGTGGTTTGTGTTCATCCATAATTTTGTTCTCCTTTAAATTAATTTTATGTTATTTGCAATCAATATGAGTTAAAAGCCTATTTAATTTTTCTAAGCCCTCTATTATATCTTCCATATCTTGCAATTTTTCACTAGTCATATTTTCAAAATAGTCATCAAAAATACTACTTGAAATATTTTCTTGTATATCCAGCGATTTTTCTGTAACTTTAACTTTTACAATTCGTTGGTCTTCTTTATCTCTTATACGATTTAAAAATCCATTTTTTTCGAGTCTTTGACATATTACTGACACATTGCTATTTGTCATATTCAAATTTTTACCTAAATCACTTATTTTTTTCTCTCCATGTTCACATAGTTCTGATAAAATCAAAGCTTGTACTGCTGTAATCCCAAGTGGTTGATAGAACTGACTTAATGAAGTTGTAAATTTGATATTTATATCTCTAGTTAATTCTAGCAGTGCTTTTTTAAAACTTATCTCATCCATATAAATTCTCCCTGTAAAAATACTTTATTTTACTAATATTTTTAACTTTAAATTCAAAAATATTTTATAAATAATCCTTAACACTATAAATATTTAATGTATTAAATATTATAGTATTAAGGATTTATTGTCAATAACAATATTGTAACTTCAGTTATAAATAGTTTATCTTATCTTATTGAAATTTTTGAATAAGATATTTTTAATAAAAAATCGATGTATTTATTTTACACCGATTCCTCTCATTTTAATCTTATTCAAAAATAAAAATCTAAAGTTATTTACTATTACAATAAATTTAATCTTCTGTTAACATATTATATACAAAATCAAAACTTCCTTTATGTGCTCCCAAGGTCGTTTCCATAATACAAACAAATGCCTTTGCTTTTTGCAGTATTTCATCATTATCCCAATCAAACATGCCTTTATCAAATATACACTCAGAAGAAACAAGTAAAAACTCTATTGTCTCTTTTGGATATTTTGTATTGAATACACCTTCTCTTATACCTTGTTCTACTACCTCTGTTAATATAGGTGTAAAATTTAAAATAGTTTTGACTATTGTCTTTTGATGCATCTCAGCATTGTTGGGTTGTTGAAATTGGTTAATCACTTTTTCTTTACTTCCTCCAACTTTAGGTCTTTGAGATATTAATATCTGAAAGAACTTTTCAATAACTGGAATATCTGGATTTGAAGCAATTTCTTTCAACATCTTTATATCATTATCTATAATTCTAGTTATAATTTCATCCATTACCTCTTCTTTAGATTTAAAATAGTAATAAAATGTTCCTTTTGCAATTCCAATCTCATTTAAAATATCATTTACAGTAGTTTTTGTATAACCTTTAGTACAAAAAAGCATTTCAGCTGTATCAAGTATTTCATTTTTACGTTCTTCAGGGTCTTTTATAATTCTCATATACTTTCTCCTTTCAATAGACCAACAGTCGGTTTAGTTTTATTATATAAAACTACTTTTATAATGTCAATTTTATAAAATAAAAATAAGGTATAAAGAAGTATGATAATTACTTTTATACCTTATAGATTCTCATATTTTTTAGTTGCGTTTTATATTATTAGATAGTTTTTTATCCAATTTCTAAACAAAAGTTCTGAATGCTTTTTCCATTTAACAGTTGGTTCTTTTGAAGGATCATCATTTATATAATAATTTTTAGGTATTGAGATTTTATCACCTCTATCTACATCTCTTTTATATTCTTTATCTAAAGTGTATTTATCATACTCACTGTGACCCATTACAAATACATCTCTTGAATTTGTAATTATATAAGGACCAGCTTCTTTAGAATGGCTTACAATGCTCAATTCATCATTATTTTTCAAAGTTTCAATATTTACAGTAGTGTGTCTTGAATGTGGAGCAAAAAACTCTTTTTCAAATCCATCTACTATCTTACTATTTTTATCCACTTCATGCTTAAATACTCCAAAACATTTTTGACTTAATGGAAGTTTTTTTACATTGTAGTATTTGTAAAGACCTGCTTGAGCTGCCCAACATATATATAATGTAGATTTAGCCTTTCTTTTAGAATAATCCATAATATCTTTTAGTTCATCCCAATAATCAACGTCTTCAAACTCCATTTGTTCAACTGGAGCTCCTGTTATTATAAAACCATCAAAAGATTCTTTTTTTGCTTCATCAAATGTTTTATAAAAATTCTTAACATATTCATTACAACTTCTTTTACTCTCTCTTGTTGAGATTTTAATAAATTCTACAGATACATTAAAACCTGTCTTGTCTATTCTTCTAAGTAAATCTAACTCTGTATCTATTTTTATTGGCATTAGATTTAATATAGCTATTTTAGTATCTATATTTTCTTTGTATTCTAAATCTTTATTAAAGTCTTCTTTACAAATTACATCTATTCCTTCATCTAATAATTTATTAATAACAGGTAGTCCCTTTGGTAGTATTAAAGCCATATCTTTTCACTTCTCTTTCTCTTATACTATTAGAAATTTAAAGCTTGATTTAAATCAGCTATTAAATCCTCTACATTTTCTATTCCAACAGATAATCTTATTAGGGAAGGTAATACTCCAGACGCAATTAATTGTTCTTCTGTTAATTGTCTGTGAGTAGTTGAAGCTGGATGTATAACACAAGTTCTTACATCTGATACATGAGTTACTAATGCTGCTATTTGTAGTTTTTCCACAAATTTTTTAGCATTTTCAAGTCCTCCTTTTACTCCAAATGATAAAACTCCACTACATCCTTTTGATAGATATTTCTTGGCATTTCCATAATACTTATTATTTTCAAGCCCTGGATAGTTAATCCAATCTACATTTTTATGTTTTTCTAAAAACTCAGCTATCTTAAGTGCATTTTCACTATGTCTCTCCATTCTAAGATGTAGTGTTTCAATATTTAAATTAGTAAGATATGCGTTAAATGGGCTCAGGCAATTTCCATAGTCTCTAAGTAATTGAACTCTTGTTTTAGTAGCATATGCAGCATTGCCAAACTTCTCAGTATAACTTATTCCATGATATGTTGGGTCTGGCTCAACTAATTCTGGAAATTTTCCATTGTCCCAGTTAAAATTTCCACCATCTACTATAATTCCACCAACACTTGAAGCATGGCCATCTAAGTATTTTGTAGTAGAATGAGTGACTATGTTTGCTCCATATTTTAGCGGATTACAAAGTACTGGTGATGCTAATGAGTTGTCAACTATAAATGGAACATTAATTCTTTTAGCTACATTTGCTATTTTTTCAAAATCTATAACTTCAAGAGTTGGATTTGCAAGTGTTTCTGCAAATACAACTTTAGTATTTTCATTTGCAAGTTCTACTATTTCATCTTCGCTTGCATCTAAATCAAATGATATTAAATCTATTCCAAATTTTTTAAGACTAGGCCCTAATAAATTAAATGTTCCTCCATATACTTTTGAAGAACAAAGTATACTATCTCCAGATTTACATATATTTAAAACTGCTAACATATTTGCAGATTGACCTGATGATACAGCAACAGATGATACTCCTCCCTCTAACAAACTTATCTTTTCTTCAAAAGCTTGAACTGTAGGATTACTTATTCTGGAATACATATGACCATCAGCTTTTAAATCAAATAAGTCAGCAAGTTGGTCTATACTACTATATTTAAAAGTTGTACTTTGATATAAAGGTAAAACTCTTGGTTCTCCATTTCCTGGCTTATAATTTCCTTGCACACATATTGTTTCTTTGTTATACATTTTTGTATCCCCCTTAGATTTTAATTAAGAAAATTAAACTATTTGTCAGATGAGATTTAAAATAAATAAAGCCTGAGTATATAACTCAGGCTCTGTATAAGCTTAATTATACTCATCTCTCAGCTTTCGCCGCAGGATTTAGCACCAATGTATATAAATATACTGGTTGCCGGGTTTCATAGGGCCAGTCCCTCCACCTCTCTGGATAAGATTTATTTAATTTTTCTATGTTTTATATCTTATATTTTTTTCCTAATTTTGTCAACTATTTTTCATATAATTTTCTTTTAAGAACTTTTCCAATCTCTACTTGCACTACAGACATTATAGCTAAAATCACTGTTACAAGCCACTGTGAGCTATTTAAAACAGTTAAATTAAATGCATCTCTAAAATTAGGGACAAATAATATAACTGCCATAAGCAAAGCAGAAGTTAAAAATGAGATTAAAAGAAATGGGTTTTTAGCACTATTTCTAGTAAACATAGAATCTGTATTTGAACGCTGGCTAAATGCACGCAACATTTGTGAAAATGCTAATACACAAAATGCCATTGTTTGACCTACAGTATGGTTTCCTATATTAAGACCAATTTTATATGCTAAAATGGTCATTATTGCTACAAATATCCCCTGAGTAATAACTCTTTGTACAAGGTTTTTTTCAAACAAACTTTCTGATTTAACAGGCTGATGCTTCATTATATTTCTACTTGGTGGGTCAACTCCAAGAGCAAGAGCTGGAAGAGTTGCTGTTGCAAGGTTTACCCATAGAATATGCACAGCAAGAAGTGGAGTATCCCAGTTTAACAATATTGCAACAAATAGTGTAAGTATCTCTGCTATATTTCCAACAAGCAAGAATTGTATAACCTTTTGTATATTTCTATATACACGTCTACCTTCTTTTATTGCATATGCAATTGTGGTAAAACTATCATCCATTAAAATCATATCTGAAGAATCTTTTGCCACATCTGTACCACTTATACCCATAGCTATACCAATATCAGCAGACTTTAATGCAGGGGAGTCATTTACCCCATCTCCAGTCATTGCTGGTACTTCTCCAATTCTTTTTAGAGACTGTATAATTCTAAGTTTATCAAATGGTGATACACGAGCAAATACTGTCACATTTTTAACAGCTTTATCAAGTTCATCATCACTTAAATTATCAAGTTCATCACCAGATATAACAGTATTTCCTTCATTCCAAATTCCAAGTTCATGAGCTATTGTTGTGGCAGTGACTTTATGGTCACCTGTTATCATTATGGTTCTTATGCCCGCTTCTTTACAAGTTTTTACTGCATCAGTTACCTCGGTTCTTGGTGGGTCAATCATACCAACCATACCAATAAATGTCAAATCATATTCTATGTTTTCACTATCTTCCTTTGGTATCGATAAAATTTCACGCTTAGCAAAACCAAGTACACGTAATGCATCTTTAGACATAGTAAGACATAATTCGTGTATGTTTTTTTTGTCCATCTCTGTAATGTTTCTTTCACCTTTTGATGTTAATATTTTGGTACATAAATGGAGAAGTTCATCCACTGCACCTTTAGTATATGCTGTGATTTTTCCATCTATATCATGAACAGTTGTCATACATTTTCTGTCAGAATCAAAAGGTTGCTCAAATACACGTGGATATTTCTCTTCAAGAGCTTCTTGATCTATTCCAAATTTATTAGCCATAAAAATCAATGAACCTTCTGTTGGATCACCTAATATTTCATCTTTTTTATCTGGATTTATACATGCATCGTTACAAAGTGCACCAGCATAAACAAGCTCTTTATATACTAGTGGATGTTTCTCAGACGCAGTATCTATTGATGTTACTTTTCCAGATTCAAAATCGCCATTTACAGCAATATGTGTAACAGTCATTTTATTTAAGGTTAATGTACCAGTTTTATCACAACATATTACTGTAGCTCCTCCTAATGTTTCAACTGCTGGCAACTTTCTAATCAAAGCGTTTCTTTTAGCCATACGTTGCACACCTAGAGCCATTACAATGGTTGCTGTTGCAGGTAATCCCTCTGGAATGATTGATATAGCAAGTGAAATTGCAATCATAAACATTGGTAAGAGAGGTCTCTGATAAAATGCACCTATTGCAAATATAATAACGCATACAATAATACCTATAACACTTAATGTTTTTCCAACAGTATTAAGTTTACGTTTTATAGGAGTATCAAAATCATTTTGTGAATCTAAAAGATGTGCTATATTACCTACTTCTGTGTCCATCCCAGTTGCAACTACAACACCTACACCTCTACCATATGTGACAATTGAAGACGTATAGGCCATATTACTACGGTCTCCTAATACACATTCTTCAGGTAAAATGCCATCTGAATCTTTTTCTGATGGGACAGACTCTCCTGTTAAAGAAGCTTCTTGAATTTTTAAACTAGATGTATCTATTAAACGAATGTCTGCTGGAATCATCGCTCCATCTTCTAAAAAAACAATATCTCCTATTACAAGATTACTTGCTTGAATAACATTTTCTTCACCATCACGTATAACACGTGCTGTAGGTGAATTCATATTTTTTAGTGCTTCCAATGATGATTCTGCTTTTTTTTCTTGAACAATACCAATAACTGCATTTACTGTTACAATTATTAGAATTACAAAAGCTTCTGTAAATTCTCCAAATGCTAAAGATAATACTGATGCACCTATTAGTATCAATACCATAGCATCTGTAACTTGGGTCCAAAGCATTTGTAAAACTGTTCTAGGTGGTCTTTTTCTCAGTTCATTTAAACCATACTCTTTAATCCTGTTTTCCGCCTCGGTATCGGTGAGCCCCTCCTCTGATGAGTCTAAACTCTCTAATACTTCATGTGTTGCCATCGAATGCCAAGGCATCTGTTTGTGATTTTCCATTTTGGAAGATCACTCCTTTCTTTTTTTGATTTAAGAATAATTATATTTTAAAATCCAATTCAATTCAATACTCAGTAATTATATTTTACCTAAATTTAACAATTCAATTTAAAGTCTATATAAAAATATCTACTCTTTTACAAACACATACTCCTTATTATTAGATAAATCTTCTCGATATTTATACCCTCCTAAGTTAAACTTTTTTAAGTCGTTAATATCTTCTATTTTATTTTTAACAATATATTTTACCATCATTCCTCTAGCTTTCTTTGCTTGTGTAGATTCGACTTTTAACATATTATTTTTATTTATTTTAAAATTACATGTTACATATGTATGATTGTCATCAATAAATTTTTCCACAGTTTTGCTGTATTCACTTGATGCAAGATTGACAATAGCTGTATTTTCTTTGTTTAATTCGTTATATATACTGTCTCCCCAATATTCATATAAATTTTTAAATTCTCTTATCTGTAACTTTGTCTGCATTTCTAATCTGTATTCATATATACTATCATAGGGTTTTACGACCCCATACAATCCACTTATGATTCTAATACAACTATTTGCAAATTCCTCATCTTGCTTTGTAAAATTCTCTGCTTCTATATTTTTATATTGTATTCCAGCATAAGTTAAGATTGCAGGAGTACCTAAACTGTCAAATTTAAAATTATCAAATCTACTCTTGTTTAATATAGCTAATTTTTCGTTGATTTTCATTTTACTTTTGAAATCCTCTACACTAAAGGTTTTTATATTCTTTGATATTTCTTTTGCTTTATCTATGAAACAGGGCAAGCTTAAATCTCTATCAAATTCTTGTACATTCTTCATATTTTTAGCTGGTGATAACATTATAATCATAAATTTCTACTACTCCTATTTTTCCAAATATTCAAGAATCTCTTGTGCATTTGTATCTGGTTTTGCTTTTTCAAAAACTTTTTCAATAATTCCACTTTCATCTACAATATAAGTTGCACGAACAACTCCTAAAGCAGTTTTCCCATACATTTTTTTCTCTTTCCACACATCAAAAGCCTTAATAGTAGTTAAATCTGGGTCAGAAAGTAAAATAAAAGGAAGCTCATGCTTTTCTGCAAATTTTTGATGTGATTTAATACTATCTTTACTTATCCCAATAACTGGTATATCATTATTTTTAAATCCTTCATATGCGTTCCTAAATGCACATGCCTGACGTGTGCATCCTGGTGTATTATCTTTAGGATAAAAATATATTACCACTTTTTTCCCCTTAAAATCAGACATACTGATTTTATTTCCATCTTTATCTTCTAATGTAAATTCTGGTGCTTTTGTACCTATACTTAACATAAATATCTCTCCTTTTGTTTTTAATCAATAATTTATACTATATTTATATTACTACCCTATATTTCTATATATAAATAAAATATTTTACTTTTTATATAGAAAATTTCATGAATATGTAAATCTTATATACTGAAAATTTCAAGCTTTATTTGATTAGAACATTTAAACTGGAATTTATGTTAAGTAATTAAAATAAGCAGGATTTAATTTATGTATTAAATCCTGCCTATTTATTTTTATTCTTCTAATACTCTAATCTATATAAATTTAAATTCTTCTACATCAAACAGACCTAAATCAGTAAGTCTTATTTTTGGAATAACAGGAAGAGCCATAAATGAAAGTGTAATAAAAGGGTCTACATACTTTGGAACTCCCATTTTTCTTGCTATTTTTAACATATTATCAGTTGTTTCTTGCACTTCATCTGCTGGAAGAGTACTAATTAATCCAGCTACTTTAAGACTTAAGTGAGCAAGTACTTTTCCATTTGATACAATTACATAGCCACCCTGTATATCTCTCAAGTAATTTACTGCAACTATAATATCATCATCATTATCTCCTGCAACTATGATATTATGTGAATCATGAGCTACAGTAGTTGCTATTGCTCCATTTTTTATGCCAAACCCTTTTAATGGTGCAACTGATATGTTTCCAGTCATTCTGTGTCTCTCAACAACACAAAGCTTTGAATATTCTTCATTTGGATTGAAATATCCATTTTTGTTTGGTATAGATTCAAATAATTTATTTGTCAGAATTTGATATGGTACAATTTCCATTACATAATTTTTTTCATTTGACTTTAATTGTATTTTTTCTCTATCAACGTCTTTAAATTTGACTGTATTGAGTAAATCTTTATCCTTAATTTCATAATTATAATCAGAAAAAATTCCCTCATCTATCAATTTACCATCTTTATAAACACTACCTACCTCCATGTTTTCTAAATTGTTTAAAACAACAATATCCGCTTTATACCCAGCACCTATTGCTCCAATTCTATTTAGACCATATGCTCTTGCTGAATTGTAAGTTGCAATTTTAATAGCTTTAATTGGCTCCATACCCAAATCGATTGCACACTTTATATTCCATCTTATATGACCTTGTTTTTCTATATCATCCAAATGTTTATCATCTGTACAAAACATAAATTCTTCAATTGGTAAGTTGTGTTTCAATAATCCCTTTATTATGGCTTCTAAGTTTTTTGCTGCACTTCCTTCTCTTATAAAAATTTTTAAACCTGCTCTTAATTTTTCATACACTTCATTAAAAGTTATACATTCATGGTCATTTTTTATTCCTGCACATACATATGCTTGAAGTGACTTCCCACTTATATTTGGTGCATGCCCATCTGCAATTTTATCTTTAAAAGCCTCTAATTTATCTAAAATTTCCTCTTCCGCAAATATGACATCATTAAAACACATTACCTCTCCTAATCCTAAGATTCTAGGATTATTTATGTAAGCATCCATATCTTTTGCACTAAAATTTCCTATTCCATTAGTTTCAAATCTTGTTGCAGGGACAGACGATGGTAGCATAATATATACATTTAAGGGTATTTCTTTTGTTGATTCTAGTAAAAAGTCTATTGCACTTGCTCCTTTTACATTGACTAGTTCATGAGGGTCAGCTATAACAGTTGTTGTACCTGACTTTAGTAATTTTTTTGATAATTCAATTGGCATTACCATTGTAGATTCAATATGCATATGTGCATCAATAAAACCAGGTGATAAGTATTTACCACTACAATCAATCTCTATTTTACCACTATATTCGCCGATTCCAACAATTGTATCATCTACTATTGCTACATCTCCTGCTATTAATTCTTCTGTGAATACATTTATAATTGTTCCATTTTTAAGTACAATATCAGCTTTATTTCTTCCACTTGCAACATCACACTTTTTTTTCAAATTGCTCATTTTTACAACTCCTCTTAAATTTTTTATATCAATATACTTGTTGTATCATATATTATAGTTTGATTTATTAATATATATTATATATGAGTTTCAATAAAAAGTATTGATTGAAATTTATTCCATAGCTTATTAAATTAAACAAAAATAACATAAGAAACAATAATATTATTTCTCATGTTATTTATAAATATTTTAATTGTATTAAATTTTATTTTTTATATTTTTAATACTTGTTACTATATCCATAGTATAGATTTATGTATTTTTATCATTTATATTAAAATCTACTTTCAATTAACCTAAAAAAGCATAAACTATAATTCCTACGATTATAGCTGGTATAGTAGTAATAATCATAGCCCATAAGGAAGATTTTTTATCCATTGCTAAAAGCGGAAAAAGTGCATCTCCATCTTGAGATATGGAATTAGCTATTACTGCACCAAGTGGTATAGTTCCTTTCAAGTAAAATGACATAAGTACAATTTGTATACCGCACCCTGGAATAAGTCCAAGACCTGCACCTATAAATACACTAATTACACCTGTTGATAAAACTAAATTAACTAAGTATTCATCTCCACCTAAAACCAATATTATCAAATCGTAAATAAGATATGCAATAAAAATCCATGTAATAACAAATGAAATTTCACCTACAGAATGTATAAGCATTTCTCTTAGGGAAATTTTCTTATTTTCTTCCTCTTTTTGATTAGAATTTTTAAATACCTTTTTAAAACACCACATATAAACTATTGAGAATAGTATTCCTATAACTGCTATTGCTTCTTCTAGTGAATGTAATTTTTCAATAATAGGAAGATTTATTCCAGAATGAGCAAGAGACATAAATATAAAACCTATTAATACAATTCCTATATAAATTTTGTACCCTTTACCATGTGTTATTATAAATGCAAGTCTATTTGTATTTCCATGAGATTTAGCTAAATTATCCAAAATTATATCATCATGATTATGCGATTCTTCATTATCTTTATGGTAATTTTTATCTGTATTATGTTTTTCTGATTTTCCATATTTATTTAATTTCAATTTTTCTTCTAACTTAAAATAATCTACTAGTTGTCCTGTTATTACTCCTGTAATTGTACTAACTATAGTCACAAAAAAATACATTTTAATATTTGATGAAATAAGTATAAATGCAGCATCTCCCATACTTGCTATTAAGCTTGCAATGATTGCTCCAAAGCTTAGTTTTCCACTTATATATAATGGCATTATTGCCAAACTCCCACCACAACCTGGTATAGCTCCTATCAAAGCTCCTATTAAAGGTTGATATTTTCTATTTTTTGATATAATATTAGTAAAATTACCACTAGTTTTATAGTTTATATATCCAAATAGCAAAATAAAAAATCCAATCATAGAACCCACATGTAAAAATGCTTCTTCAGAAGCAGATATTAACATTTCCATTAATTTACCTCCTATATTAATTTCGCAATAATTATATTATATTTCATTTATTATTGATAATCAATATCATTATATCTTTTAAATTTCTAATATTAAAAAGTGCATATCTTATATTGTTAATTTCTTGCATATTAAGATACACACTTTCTGATATTAGGTTATCTAGTTGCCATATGTAATTTTATATTATAATATAAAATTACATATAGATATTACAACAAATTTTATATATTATACCGATATTACACATTTTTTCATCGTTTACTATATTTATAAATTTTCAATAAATGTTATTACTTCCTCTATTATCCAATCTGGTGTAGATGCTCCTGCTGTCACTCCTAAAGTTTTATACTTCTTAAGCATATTTACATCCAATTCGTCTTTAGTTTCTATTGCAAAAGTTGGAACTAAATCTTCACAAACTTTTACTAACTTTTGAGTATTAGAGCTGTGTTTTCCACCTATAACTATCATACAATCAACTTCTCCTGCTAATGCTTTAGCTGCTTCTTGTCTAGTTTTTGTGGCTGAACAGATTGTATCATTAAATACTATATTTTCTAGTTTATCAGCTAATTTATTAACTATATTTGAATATAAATCTGGATTTATTGTTGTCTGTGCAACAACACAATATTGTTTTGAATTATCAAATTCCATATTCTCCATTTGCTCTACAGCTTTTATTATTATTGCTGAGTTTTCGCACCATCCATTTATACCTATCACTTCTGGATGTTTCATATCTCCAATAACTATTATTTCATAACCCTTATTATGATACTCACTCACTACTGTATGTATTTTCTTTACAAATGGACATGTAGTATCTACAATTTTAAGTTTTTTATTTTTAGCTTCTTTGTATACTTTCTCAGGAACTCCATGAGATCTTATTATCATATTTTCATAATCTGGTATTATATCGATTTCATCTACAGTTTTAAGACCTTTTTGTTCATATCTTGCTACTGCTTGCTTGTTATGAATAAGAGGTCCTAAAGCATATATTCCAGAATCATTTTTCTCTACTTCATCCCATGCCATTTTCATTGCTCTCTTTACTCCAAAGCAAAATCCTGCATTTTTTGCTATTTTAACATTCACAAAATCCCCCCCTTATTTTGAATATTTAAAGTAATTCTGTTTTATTATTTCTAAAACTTCTTGCGACATTCTTTCATGGTCATCATTACTTAACTTTTCTTTAAAATGTTCTTCAAATGATATTGGCTCTCCAAAGTACACAATTACTTTACTAAAAGGTTTATACTTAGATATTATCGATACTGGTACAACCTTAGATTTACTCTTTATTGTAAATAGAGAAAGACCTGCCTTAGCTTTGCCAAAGTTGTCTCCTTTAATTCTTGTTCCTTCTGGAAATATTCCTAATATATAACCATCTCTAATTGACCTTAAAATAGTTTTTATAGTGGATACATCTGGCTTTTCTCTATTTATAGGCATAACATGCAATTTTTTTAATATAAAACCTAGTGGCTTCACTTTAAATAATTCTTGTTTTGCAATAGCTGCTATCTCTCTATTCTTTATAGCTGCAGCTAAAAATACAGGGTCAAGATTTGATTTATGATTTGAAGCCACCACTATATTTCCTCTGTCTGGTATATTTTCGGCACCTATAACTTCATATTTAAAAAACACTTTAGAAAAACATCTAAAAATATTTATTGCAAATCTATAAAAATTCACGTTTATCTCCCTTCAATACTACATTATATTTTCATTTTAGATAAATTGAGCTTAAAAACTTATCTTAGATACAACTTCTTGTACAACCTGATCTATAGTCTTTCCTGTTGTATCTATTTCTAGTGCATCCTCAGCTTTTACTAGTGGTGCAAATTCTCTATTTGAATCAATTTCATCTCTCTTTACTATATCCTCAATTACTTCTTTTAAAGTAGTATTATATCCTTTATTGCAAAGTTCTTTATAACGTCTACTTCCTCTTTCTTCTGGTGTAGCTACTAAAAAGAATTTATAATCTGCATTTGGAAAAACATATGAACCTATATCTCTACCATCTAATATTACTGAACTTTTTGTTCCAATTTTTCGTTGAACTTCAACCATCAACTTTCTTACTTCTTTTATCTTAGCTACATTGGAAACATTATTGCTTACTTCTATTGTTCTTATTTCATTATTTATAATTTTTTGGTCTAAGTATATGTTATTATTTTCAAAATCTATATCTGAATTTTTAGCTATTTTAATAACCTCTTTTTCATTATTAACATCAATATTATTTTTTAAACACTTATAAGTAACAGCTCTATACATAGCACCTGTATCTATATAATTTATATTTAGTTTTTCTGATACTATCTTAGCTATTGTACTTTTACCAGCCCCTGCTGGTCCATCCACAGCTATAATCAAATTACTCATACCTACACCTCTATTTTATTTATATTTAATAATCGACTTATCAAAAACTTATACACTAATCCCTGCAAGATATCCAGTTGAAAATGCTATTTGTAAATTATATCCACCAGTTTCTGCATCTACATCTATCACCTCACCTGTAAAAAATAAATCCTTTATTAACTTAGACTCCATTGTAGAAGAATTAATTTCTTTAACTGAAATACCACCAGAAGTAACCATTCCAGTGTTTATCCCTGTAGTTCCATTACAAGTTAGTTTCATATTTTTTATATACTCAATAATTTTAATCTCATCAGCCTTAGATAAATCATTTGCTTTTTTATCACTTAAAGATAATATAGAAAGAATTTCTTTTAAGAAGTTTTGAGGTAATATCTGTTTAAGATTATTTAAGATATTTTTATTTGGAAATTCTCTAATTATATTAGAAATTTCATTGACATCTAAGTTTGGTAAAAAATCTATATTTAATTCTATCTTATCTTTTTCAATAATCTTGTTGATATAAGAAGAGATTATAAGTACACAAGGACCTGTTATCCCAAAATGTGCAAATAGCATGTCTCCTGATTTTGATATTTTCTTTTTCTTAATCTTACAAGATATTTCTACATTTCTCATAGATATTCCTTGCAAAGCTTTAATCCATTTTTCTTCTATTGTAAGTGGTGCTAAAGCAGGATATAGTTTATTTAATGTATGTCCATGATTTTGAAGAACCTTATACATTGAACCATCTGAACCTGTTTTTGAATAACTAACTCCTCCAGTTGATATAATGACTTTATCTCCTAATATCTTATCCCCATTATCTAAAATGACACCTTTTATTGAATAATTTGTTTTATTATTGTTATGGTCATCTTGTTCAGTAATTTCTTCAGTTATAATATCCACAACTTTTTTATTATACATTATCTTTACATTATGATTAATTAAGTCCTTATTTAATAATTCTATTACTTCTATAGATTTATCATTCTTAGTATAGACTTTGTGGTCATTTTCTTCTTCAATCTTATATTCTAAATTTTTACTTTCAAGGTACGATATAAGATTTTTATTTGTAAATGTATAAAAGCTACTGTATAGAAATTTTTTATTGTTCACAACCTTATCAAAAAAATCTTCTATCTCTCTATTGTTGGTAAAGTTACATCTACCTCCACCAGTTGCTCTTAACTTTCTCCCTAACTCTCCATTTCTTTCAATCAATATTACTTCATTATTATTTTTCGAAGCTGACAAGGCTGCCATCATGCCAGATGGACCTCCACCAACCACTATAACTTTACTCATAAACTTCTCCTTATAATTTGATACTTACTCAAGTGCAGAATTATTTATTTTTACATGATTTTTTATATGACTTGTATCATTCATCTTTATTACTACTGGACCATAATCTTTAAACTCTACTATATTTAAAGCAGTATTATCTTGCTTAATTCTGTATATATTTTCCATACCTGACTCTAAGAATGATAGTAACATAACTCTCAATGTAATTGAATGTGTAACAAGAACTATATTTTTATCATTGTATTTTTCATTTAATTCCTTTATAAAAGTATCAACTCTTTCTTTTATAATTTTAAGAGTTTCTCCTTCTGGTATATTTACTAAATGTGGCTCATTTCTCCATGTTGAATATATATCTGAATAGTCTTTTTGAATTTCTTTTATTAAAAGACCTTCCCAAACTCCAAATCCCATTTCTCTAAGTGCTTCAGTTTTTTGTACTTCAATATTGAGCTTATCACCTAAAATTTGAGCTGTTTGCATTGCTCTTCCTAAATCACTACTAAAAATATAATCAATCGAATACTTACCAATGTCTTCAGAAAGTTCTCTTGCTTGTTCTATCCCTTGTGGTGTAAGGTCAGAGTTACCATGACCTTGTGTCTTTCCTAATAAGTTCCAGTCTGTTTGTCCATGTCTTACTATATAAAAAGTATTTCCCATATTTCCTCCTAATATATCTGTCTATTTTTTATTAAATATAAATTGTCACTTCTCAAACTTTAATTATACCATATAATAGTTTACTATGTTTCTATTTTATAACTTAATCTAATATATCCTTCTTAGCTCATACTATTTATATTTACCACAATTTATTATATAATAACAGTTTTTTTCTCAACTTATAAAAAACAATCATCATATTTTATTTATAAAATTCTTCAAATCTATATTCTTGAATTGGATTAAAATACCTATCTCTATCTACTTTTGATAAAAACATATCTAATGGCCTTGCAAATATCCCTGTATCATCATATAGAGTTTTATATAAAACCAAATTATTATTATCTTTTTCTTTTTTATGATAAAAACTTCCATTCATGTCTATATATATATAAATATTTTCATCTAGCTCAGTATGCTTAACATCTAGCTTATACCTAATTTTGTTTTTAGTTGAACTTTTTCCATTGTATGTTTCACAGATTTTTTCTATATCATTATTATCAATGGCTTTGCTCAATCCCATTGTAGCATAATATTTTCCTTTAAAATGTTTATAAATACAAGGACATTTTAATTTTCTTTCATCAATGTTTAGACTATTTTTTGGTTTATCCATTTTACTATCCTCTCCTATATGTATTTTTTAAAAAATATGCTTTATCTTATTATTTTTTATTTTAAAATAAATTTACAAACTAAGTTATTTAAACTTTTTCAAAATACAGCAATTTTTAATATTCAAATTATATATTATAATTTGTCTAATATTCTTACACATCATATAATATATTTAGTTGTTTATGAATTTAATTTTTATTTATATAAATATATTCTACTTTTCTTATTATGTAGTTATATAAAATCATATAGTTATATAAAACTTATCCTATATTTTATTTATTAAAAGCAATGCTTGTCTTATATTTTATCATAATTTAAAGTTTATTAATAATACAATAAAATAAATAAAGAGGCTGTATAAAATACAGCCTCTCAAAGTTAATATTTATAATCATATAATTTTTCTAACTTCTTTTCTAATTTCTTTTTTCTATCTAAACCTAAAACTCTTATAAAATTATTTCCTACAAAAATACAATTATTGCTGAGATAAAATTCACACTTATCTAAATTTACAATATAACTGTTACTGCATTTGAAAAAATTTTCTTCTTTCAGTAGTTTTCTTACACTAGAAGAATTTTCTCCAATATAATAAGTTCCATTTTCTGTATAAATTTTTGATTCATACTCTTGCTTTTCTATGTACAAAATTTCTTTAATGTTAATTGAAAAACGTTTATCTTCGTATTCAATATTAATAAAACATTCCTCTTTCATTACCATCCCTCCAAGTATTCTTATTAATTTAATTTTAGTGTTTTTTATCAATATAATCTATCGGAAATATATGTAAGATTAGTCTATTTGAGATATTTATAAAGTTATTTTTGATACTGACCTACAGACTCTTTTTTTAACATTAATTTTTAAAGTTAAAATAGCTTATTATAAATAACATCAGTAATTATAAATACATATTTCTTTAATAAAATAACTTTTCAATAAAATTGTGTAAAATTATACATATAAAAGTAAATATTGACTTTTATATGTATAATTTAAAAAATTAAGATTTAATTATGAATTTGTTAAAATAATTTTATACTTCTTAATTATCAATTAAAATCTCAATAGACATATTATAAATATATATGTATATTTATGTATTTCTTTTTTGATATTCTGTTACTCCCTCAAGTTATATCTAAGCAAATTTAATAATATAATCTTTTTACTATAAAAACTTGATAAAAGTGTTCCCATATATTTTACACATACATTTCATTTTTTCAAAAAAACAATGAAGTTCATATTTGTAAATTTTTTTAATTTCTGTTGAAAGAATTCGAACATTTGCTTGTTCTGAACTAGAAGCAAATGGAAAACGTAAAACACCTTGCAGAGTAACTGGAGTCTGTTCAGAGTGTTTTTCACTTGAGTACATGTGTTGCAATATAGTTGTTACACATATGTCTAGATATAAAGAACGCATAAAAGTGATTTTGGTTGGTACATAGCTAGGATGTTAACATTACATTTTCTTATATTTACTAATATCTCTCCTTACAAAATAGGCATTTCTTGAAGTTATTAAAAAGTCTATAAGTAATTTTACAAATGTTACATGGTATAGTTATAGACATAAAAAAACAGTCTATATGTTAAAATAAACTGCTCTATAAACTAAAACTTGATAATTTTTTAAATATTATCAGTTCTTCTACCATACAACTTGAGAATACATTTATGTAATCTTACTTATGTCACTAATACGCTCATTTTAGAAAGTCTTAGCATAATCAACTTTATCTACTTCACCAGATAATTCAATTTTCAATCTTTTAAAACAAATAAGCTATAATATATCAATTAGAAATATATACTAAGCTATTTTTATATGTATTAATTAATTTATTATATTATCTTTTTTCTCTTTAATTTTAAGTATTATACGTATTAATGCAAATATTGAGATATTGGATAATATCAATAGTAAAACTATTGCTAGAAAGACAACTCTTCTTTCAGGAGAAATCTTTATAAGATTAATAATATAATCGTAAAGTATAAAAAATGATAATAAATTTGCTATCATTGGAACACATATATACAATTCTTTTGTACTAATTTTAAAATTAGTACAAGAAATTTTATAAATGTATAATAATATAATTAAAATCAATTTTCCAAAAAAGATAGCTTCATACCTGTATAAATTTCCACTAAGTAAAATATTCATATTATCTAAATTGTTCATTGAAACTACTAATAGCATACTCAATGCATTTATACCTATTAACACCATCCAATAAAAAAACAAAACCACTAAACATTTATATATATTGACCTTATAATTAGACTTATAAAAAATAAAAGTTATAAGAATACATATCCATATTCTATCATTAGCTCCTACATTTATATAAAAAGAACAGATAATAAGAAAAATAGAAAATAAAAAAGATATATTTAGCTTCATTAAATTAGTTTTTACTTTACTTGTATAATCAAAAACTTTCTTGCATGCCCATATCTCTATAATAGAAGAAACAATTGTTATAAACGTGTCTAACATAATAACTCCCCAAAAATAATTAATTTATATCTTCACAATAAAATATACCGTTAAAAATACATACTAATTATAACATAAAATGGCACTTAAATTTGATATTATCACTTAATGATTTTAGTAATAGTATAAAATCAACTAACGAAATATTAACCACTAAATTGTTAACATTACAATTAGAAAATATAAAAATTATTTCCTCATTTTATTTTAATTATGCTCAAAAATATAAGTTGACTCTAAGAACAATTAGAAACAATTAAGGACGTTTGATATGATTAAATAAAATAACGGCTTGAATTAAGGAAAAGTAATGAATTAAAAAATTATTTTTAAAGCTAAAAGCATGGAGAACTAAAATAGGTGGTATCATTTAACTTGATACCACTTACTTTAATTATTAATAGGTATTTTATTGAATTTACGCCTATTAATCATCAATTTATAAATAGTTGGTAACTTATTAAATAATACCAATATAGATTTTTGTATATATCTATCTATTAAAAACTTAAACATATAAATACATATATTTATTCATCCTTTAAATTTTTAAAATGATTTTCAAATAAATCTAATGCATCTTTGTCAATCACTTCATCTTCATGTAATGCTGAAAGTAAACTTTGTAAAGAATTATCATGTATATTACTTAAAAAATCTTTTGTCTCAACATTCAAATATTCTTTGTGACCAACAACTATCGTATAATGAGTATATCTATCTATTTTTTCTGCATTCAAGAAATGCTTTTTAACAAGTCTTGATAAAAGTGTCAATGTTGTTGTTTGTTTCCATCCATATTTTTGTTCCATAGCTTCAATAGTTTCTTTTGATGTTACTGTATCATTTTTCTCCCAAATAAACTTCATAACTTTTAACTCTGCTTGTGGTATTTTTGAAATTGTCATAGCCTTACGCCCCTCTCAAACTTTTATTAAATTAATACTATCGCAATATAGTTTTTAAGTCAAAGATTTTGTCGATAATAATATTTTCCAATTTTTTCCATAATTTATTTCTTGCTATAATTCTATAACAAATTACATAAGTAATGATTATTCTACATAATAAATTTAAGTACATAAATAAGATATAGATTATCAAAGAAATAAAAATTTAAATTTTCTTATTGATTCATATATTAGAGACCATATATATCATAGACATGTTTATATTTCCTATTTTTGTAGAGAAATGATTTCAAAAAACTAAAAGTGTATTTGTATTTAATTTTTTGGAATATTCTTCTTAAGATTAATTTAGATTTCAATAATATGTCTATTTTTAAGTTAAAGTTTTTTTTAAATCTTTGATTTATTCTATCTTATTTTAGACAATATAAAATAGTAATTTTCATAAACTGTAACTTAATTTATAATAACTATTCTAATTACTTATCCTCTTAAAATCATATCCTATATTTAAATTTAATTTTTCATTATATCAAAATAATTTTCAATTAAATAAAAAAATGAAAAATAAAAAAAATTACTTACACTAAAATTTTTCTTAATGTATAATCCTAATATAAATAAATTAAATTGGGAGGTAAATAAGTATGCCACAAAATAAAAAAGAAAGTTTGATATTCACAGTGCTTATGTGTGCTTTTATGGTATTTTTTATGAGTATCTATAATATCTCTTTACATGAAGGTCTTTCATCAGAAACTGTAAAAAATGCTTGGATGGGGTTTCCGCTAGCCTATGTAGTAGGTATGATTTTTGATTGGTTTATTGTTTCTAAAATTGCTAAAAAAATTGCATTTTGCATTGTAAATCCACAAAGTAAACAAATTGCAAAGGCCATTGTTATATCAAGTTGTATGGTATGTGGGATGGTTATATGTATGTCTTTATTTGGAGCCATTGAATCAGTTGGTTTCTCTAGCACAACCTTATTTGTATGGGCTGTTAATATACTCAACAACTTTATCATTGCATTGCCGTTGCAACTACTAATTGCAGGCCCTTTAGTGAGATTTGTTTTTAGGAGATTATTTCCTGAAGGAACAATTGTAGACTGTTTATAATTCACAAAACTACATAAAACTTTATACTATAAGTATGTTTATCCTAAAGCAAACTACTACACTATACAATAATTTTTAATTAATGGCAAAATAAATTTATTACCAAATTTATTTTGCCAGCAAATTTATTCTTAATCGTATTTTAGATTTATGAAATACTATTCAAATTCATTTAATTTATTTACATCTAATTTTTCATCTTTTCTATTTATTAAAACTGAAATTAAAATCTTAAGTTAAATTTTATGTATGTTCTTTATAAATCTTTTTATTTCAAATTTTTGATATTTCTTTTGCTAACATTTTATAAAATTTACATTTATCTCTTTTTTAACCATCAAAAGATATTATTTTATAGATAATTTATTAATATAATTTCTGTTCTTAATAATTGTTCTAGTAATATTTCTTATTTTTCACATTCTCTTCAAGGTCACTCATTCCAATGTATTTTTTACTTTGTATAATCAAGTGAAGATTTTATTATATAGTAGATTTCCAGTACTTCTATACTTCCACCCTTCTAAAAATAAAGTATACTTATCATAATCGATCAGTACTAGTTAATCAATAATATAGGAGGATGTTGTATGATCAAATTAAATACTTTTATGAATGTTTTAATAGGTACTTTCAATAATTCTGAACAACATGAGGGATTACAAAATAGATGACTCAAATGGAAAAACAAACTTTGTATATAATTATATGTAAAAGAAAATAATAAGTTTTTATAAGCAAACAGGTATGTGTTCAAGCAATAGTATATGCCTATTTTGATTTGATGAATATAGAATAAAAGGTATTGAATTTATAGTAAAAACAAAACAGAAGGTAACAACTAATTATAGTTGCTACCCTCTAATCTACTTAACTATTTTTTCTATTTCCTCAAAAGCTTTCTCATTTCCATTCCCACCAATTTGAGTTATATTTTTAAATTTCTTATTCTTAATTAACTCTTTTTGACTATTATCTAATCCACTTCCAACTAAGACTACTGGAGATTCAGTTTTACCTGCAAGTACTCCTACTGATAAAGCATCTACTAAATCATCTTGTTTATTCATTCCATTCTTAGCTACATATAAGTCATTAAGTATCTCTTTGCTATAGAAATGATTTATTACTTTTGAATTAGTTTCTGTTCTATCAGAACCCGCTATTTTAGTTACAGATGGTAATGTATTACTCACTTCTTTAGTATTAAATAAAGATTCTCCACCTATTACATATGACTTTGATATATCTTTATTAGCTATTAAGTCTTTTATATCTTTCATATCATCATTTTGATTGGTAAGAAGAATTGGCATTTCCTCTTTTGCTGATATAGCTCCCATGCTTACTGCATCAGCTAGTCCTTTTTCTCCATTAACCACTACCACTTTTGACAACTTGGAGTTTTTATCTAATTCTTTTGCAAGTTTTATTGATGTTTCGTATCTATCATTTCCAGATATCCTAATTACATTTAATCCCTTTGTCTTTAAATCAGATACTACTTTTTCACCTACAGACTTTAATCCACCTACTATATACACATTTTTTACTTCTAATCTATTTATTTCTTTTTCTGTTAACTTATTTAAGTTATTATTTTGAGTAAGTAGTATTGGTGCATCTTTTGACTTAGCAAGTGGTGTTGCTGATAAAGCATCTGATATACTAGAATCATTTATTAATACTATATTATCAGCTTTTCTCCAACCTTTTTGGCTTATCTTCACAGAGGTATCATTTCTATCTGTACCTGTTATTTTTTCCTTAGATAGTATTGTATTAAAGTCCTCTTTACTTGAAGTTCCACCAGAAGAACCACTTGAGCCCGTTGATTCTTTTTTATAAGTTGCTATAAAGTCAATACTATCATTAAAAACTAATCTACTTACCTGTTCTGATGTATATACTTTTTCATCTTTGTTATTTCTCCAACCACTGAATTCATAGTTTTCTCTTTGAGGATTAGCTTGAATTTCATTCATACTTGAATTGTCTAATATCTCTTTTTCATTAATTATACTCCCATCATAATCTATATATCTAATTCTACATTTTACTAATTTATCTACTGATATATTTACGTCCATATATTGTGTGTCATCTACTGGACCATACTTATATTGCAAACTATAATTTACATTACTTGGAAAATCAGAAGCATTCTTCCATGTTAAAAGACCAGTTGATGTGTCATAATTTCGTGGATATAATTCTTTTAATTTTAAATTTTCTTTTCCTATGTCCACAACTATGTTTTCACCTATTTTTATAATACTTTTTTCTATATATTGGCTACTACACTCTAGTGAATTTAATTCTTTATTTTTACTGATATCTATTTTAGTTAAACTATTATTACCACAAAGTAAAGAACGTAAATTTATATTTGTAGACACATTTAAATCTTGTAATTTATTCTTAGCACACCCTAAGTACTCAAGATTTACAAGCCCTTTTATGTTTAATTCTCTTAGATTATTACCTGAACAGCTTAAATTTTTTAAAATAACATTATTACTTAAGTTGAGAGATTCAAGTTTATTGTTAGTACAATTTAAAGATTGTAATTTTGGATTATGGCTTAAATCTATACTTTTTAAATTGTTATTAAGAAATTGCAAACTTTCTAAATTTTTATTATTACTTAAATTTATTTCTGTTAATTCATTACTCGTAAAAAATAAACTTACCAAGTTTTTATTATTTTTAAGGTCTAAACTGGTTAATTTATTTGCATCACAATTTAATTCATTAATAAGACTATTATTTTTTAAATCTATATTTAATATCTTATTTCCACTAATGTCTATATACTTTAATTTTATATTTTCACTTAAATCTATATTTTCTAAATTGTTTGAACTACAATCAAGTTTTTCTAGACTTTTAAAATTTTCTATTCCATCTAAGTTATCTATTTTTTTTGGATTAGGAACATCTGGATTTTTATGTAAATTTAATTCTAAACAATTCTCAATTTTATTTAAATCGCTTTTATATATCTTGTAATTATCTTTTGATGCAATTTCATTTGTTGTTGGATCGTTTCTGTTTTCCAATACCATTTCTACAATATCTCTTCTAAAAGAATCATCTGGAAAACTACTTGTTATATCTAATTCATTCATATTCTTTCTATTATTATATTGAATATCACTATCAATACCTAAATCTAATGCATTTGCTACAAAACCAGCTTTACTCATTATCAATATTAGACTAGAAACTATTAATAATGATTTTACATATTTCTTAAAACTCATAATATACCCCCATATATTAATAATAGTATTATCTAAATAGTATCATATTTATAGCCTTAAATAAACATCAAGGTCACCTTAAATATAATATCTATATTGAAATAAAATAAAAGAATATTTTTGTTTATAAAAATTTAGTACAATAAATTTATTAAAAAACATATAGGATATTAAGACAAGGACATTAACCTGTATTTTTCTTTTACAAAGTTTCTGCTTTGTACATTGTTGACTATAGGTCATCATCATATATTGAAGTGAATTTTTCTCATATAGCCTTACTTGTTTCTTTGAATTTTGTTCCAAATTCCTCCCCCATAACATACATATTTTCTGTTTGATATGGTTTATAATCTTTTACAATTACTACCACATGGCTTTCCTTTAATCTTTTATAATATAATTCTATTATCTTTGCCAATAGTTTATCTTCTCCACAATAAACTATTATTGAAATAGTAACTCCTTAAAATAAATAAAGTATAAAGAGTTATTACTAATCCCTATATACCTTATACTTATAGCTTTAGTATTAAATTTTATAATTTTTAAGCAAATGATGCATACTTTAAATCAATTTTAAAAGTTATTAAATAATTAAAAAAGTCATTATAAACTTAAAATCATATTTATTATATATATTTAGATCCTAACTAATCAATCCATCCATCTTTTCTTCTATAGTATTGTTTAGGAAATTCATAGCTTGAAAACATTAATGGAGATAGAGAATATGAGTAACTACCTGCATTATTAATTGAAATCACATCTCCTATAACTGCCTTTTTTAATTTAACATTATTAGCTAACACATCTAATGATGTACAAAGATTTCCAACTATTGTTACATATTCTTCTTCTTCTGAACTACTTAATACTGAAAAATAAAATGCATGATTTGATGTATATAATGGTTCTTGCCCTTCTAATTCTACACCACAAGTTACTTTCTCAATTAAATTAGAAATAATAGGTCTCATAAATCCATTAAGACCATTTCTTACAACAAGATACTTTATCCCTCTTGATACCTTAATATCGACAATTTTAGTATAGTAATTACCTGATGTGCAAACTACAAAACGACCTGATTCAATAAAGAGTCTAGCCTTTAATGTATTTGCATTAGTAGAAACAATCTTTTCAGTTAATATTGAAAGCTTTTTAAGATTAACTGGACTTTCTTTAAGATTGTCATATACTACTCCAATACCACTACCAAAATTTATAAATTCAATATTTATATGTTCACTTTTATTTAAATTTAGTGCTATGAGAAAACATTTTTCATAATAACATCCTAACTTTTCAAAATCTAACACTTGAGATTTAATATGTATATGAATTCCAACCACAGATATATAGTTACAAAGATTTAGTATTTTAAAAACATTATCTATATCTTCTATATCAATACCAAACTTGCTTGATATAGAGCTATCATCATCCATAGTAAAAGCAGGATTTATTCTTATGCCTATTTTAATTTTTTTATTTTGTTTTTCTGATATTTTATTTATAAGTTCTATTTCTGTTATACTATCTGCAATAATTATACACTTATCTAAAACAGCTTCTAGCTCCTCTTCTAGCTTTCCTGGTGCAGAATAGTAAATATTATCTCTATCCACTCCACATTCTTTTGAAATCAATACTTCTTTCATGGATGCTGCATCTGTTCCAAACCCTTGTTTAGCAATGCTTTTTACAATTTTATTATATGGATTTGTTTTGATGGAATATAAAAAATCAAAACCTAAAATACTATTTTTTAACTCCATACACCTTTCGATTATATTAATCTCATCATATATATAACATGGTGCATGTTCTTTTATAAAACTATATTCTTGATTTAAATACATATTTTATACCTCCAAAGTTATAGATGATTTTATTAATTAAGTTCCTATACTGTTTATAATATATTTTACTATAGATTGGTATAGTTAACTATATACATATGCTTAAAGTATGCATTTCAAGTATTTTATATAGTAAACATTCAATAGTAATATTTATAAGTTTTTATGCCATAAATTCATCTATCTAATAAAAAAATATAACTTAAAATTATTATATTGAATATATTTTATATCCAATCTTAATTGTTTTTGCCTAATTTTTTGAATGATTTATTTCAACTTTATTACAGATTAAAAAAGTGTATTGTTGTTAATGTATTCTCGTAGTATCCTAAATTTATATGAAACTTTAAAATTGTGAGGTTATATATGAAATTTTTAATGGTCTTTTTAGCATATTTTTTAATGTATATTTTACTGGTACGTATTGGAAAAAGAATTAATAAGATATATCCATACAAAAATCATATTTTTACATGGATGATTTTAATTTTATTAGCATTCTACATAGTTACTAATATTGCTAGTTTTCTAAAATCACTTCTTTAGGCTGTTGGTTTTAAACTACTAAATGAAATGAAACTCATTTTATAGAATATATATTTAAAAAGTTTTTATAAAATTTAAATATTACTATATCATTAAACATTATTTTAAAATAATATGGAGGTGTTAATATGAAAGTATGTATTCTTATGGGAAGCCCTAAGAAAAATGGTAATACTGCTTCTATTTTAGAACCATTTATAGAAGAACTAGAAAACTATAATGCAAATCTTGAAATGTTACGGTTGTATGATTATCAAATAGAACCTTGTATTGCCTGTAAAAAATGTCAAGAAAATTTATCTTCTTTTGGATGTTGTCGTCAAGATGATGTTCATAAAATTTTCAAAAAGGTTCTTATGTGTGATTTAATTATTCTTGCAACTCCAATTTATTCTTGGTATTGCACTTCTCCAATGAAAGCATTGCTCGATAGATTGGTATATGGTATGAATAAATACTATGGTGATGAAAAAGGACCAGCACTATGGTCAGGAAAATCAGTAGCACTTATTACAACTTGTGGATATAGACCTGAAAAAGGAGCTGATATCTGGGAAGATGGTATAAAGCGTTATTGCAAACATTCACAGTTAAAATATATAGGAATGCTTGTTGAACGTGATTTAGGTAAGCCTAATTTTATGGATACAGAAAAAGAAGAACATTCTCGTCAATTTGCAAAACAAATTTATGATATTTTAGAGAATTCATTTAAAGCAGATAACTGTTAAGTACATAATGCTACATGGAAAGTATTGGTAATATAAATAGAGCTTATAATAATTTTAAAATTATATAAGCTCTATTTTTATATGTTTTTATTCTCCAATTGATATATTATTTATGCCACTGTTTTTAACTTCGACAATTGGTTGTCCATTTCCTAAGATATAATCTTTAGACCAACCTTCTGGTAATTTATTCAGACCATTTCCAATCAACTTCAAGTGTAAATTTGATGGTTCTTTTTTCAAGTTTAATTTGAATATGCCATCAAAGGTATCTTTGCTGTCCTTTCCAAACAAACTTATATTGCCACTTATATTTGTAGCTGTTACATTTACAATTCCATTGTTTCCTCTAAACTTTATCTCAGATGATATAGTTTCGGCTGTTACACCTGAAATCCCACTATTAGTATTTATATTAAAAGGATATGTTACACTTTTGTCGATAACTTTCGCAATTCCATCATTGACATCAACTGTAGCTCCCCCCTTAATATTATAAAGTTCTACTGAGCCTCGTTCAACATCTACTTTAAAATTAGAATACACTTTATCTGGAATTCCAATCTTTATTACATTTACTCTCTTATCTTTATTTGCATTTATCATATTATCGCCATTCATATCTTGCAAGGAACCATCTTTCTTCTCTATTGTTTTCTTAGCACTTACAACCAACTTTCCATTTTTTCCATTATTAGAAGCAGTCTCTTTATTCACAGAAAAAGTACAATTTTTTTCATTAGTTACACTTACATAATCAAACTCAAATTTATCAGTATTCGTCTTTTCAACAACTACACCTAAATTATCAGTTTCTATATATACTTCAGAAACTTCATTTCCTTCAATTGAAGTTAAGTGTTTTACAATATTTGGAGTTATATTCATATTATTATATTCCACCATATCTAAACATTGTTTATATATATTGGCATCAATTCCTCCAACTTTTGTTATACTTTTAGCTCCTTTTAAAATACTTTTATTACTTCCATCAGCAACTAAAACAATTGGCTTTTCTTTTGCTAGTGGAGATAGTGTTAATGCATCTACTAATTGATATCCTCTTGTTATGTAAAAGTCAGTTGATTCATTATAAAACTTTTCTATTACTTTTTTATTGGTTTCAAATCTATCATTTCCACCAACTCTAGTTGCATTAGTCTCCCTTACCAAATCCTCATTTATTGCAGATTTGCCACCTATAGCATAAATATTTAATCCTTCAATCTTAAATGGAATTGATTTACCATCTGTAAGTATTATAGCTCCTTTGTTTTTTGCAGCTACAGGTGCTATGCTCATAGCATCAGCCTCTCCTACAAACCCATTTGTCAACATGACATCTTTTACCTTACTAACTTCATTTATTTTTTTTGCTACATTGTAACTAGTTTCAATTCTATTATTTCCACTTATCCTTTCTACTTCAATACCTTTTCTTTTTATATCTTTTTCCACGGAACTTTCAATAGTATTATAACCACCAATTATGTACACTTTTTTTACAACGTTCAAATTCTTGTTATCTAGTCTATTTGAAGTGGCCTTTGGTATTTCATCCTTTTTAGTCAAAAGTATTGGCGCGTTAATAGCCCCAGCTAGTCCACTTGATGAAAGTCCATCAGATAAATTTTTATCTCCATTAACCAATATTACAGTGTCATAAGTCTGCCTATCTGCTATAAGCCCTGCTGTTTCATATCTATCAGTTCCTATTATAGAATCTTCTTTGATTTGTGCACTTGCAGTTAAACTATTAAAAAGAATTAGAGTCAAAGCCAAAGTTGATATACCTATTTTTTTACTGAATTTTTTGAACTTTTTATTCATAATTCCTAATATTTCCCCCTTATTATAATTAATTATTTTTTTAATTTTTATAAATTTACCTCTTTACTTACAAATTATAGCATAATTTTATAATTAAATATCTATTCACCTAAAATTATTTAATATAAAAAAGCTGTATTTCTATTTATTAATTACTTGACTATTAATTAATAAATAGAAATACAGCTTAAAATGTTCGACTTTTTACCAAAGTTATTTAATCCGATTAATAAACTAAAAATTTGCACTCTACCAAATATAAGGTATAATACGATATTTTGTTTTTTGACAATATTCTTTATACCCATCAAGTTCAGCACTAAGCAACTTTTCTTCATCTAATATACGAAACACAACTATTATGCATAAAGGAATTACAGCAATCATTCCCCACCATGAATTCAGTGCTAGAGGTGTAAAAAGTATAATTAATATAGCACCTAGATACATAGGGTGTCGCACAACTGAATATGGTCCATCAGTAATTACTTTTTGATTACTCATAACAACTATAACTTTTGATGTAAAAGAATTGTAGCGAAAAACAAAGAATACAATTATAAATCCAATTAAAATAAGTACATCTGATATTATTGTCAAAATAATTGGAATACTAGACCAAGCAAAGCGGTTGTCTAGAGCTGGTACTCCTAGCAATCCAAATAAGAAAAGAAATCCAGCGATACTTTGACCAAGTATTTGTTGTGGACGTGTTTCCTTTGATTTGATGCGACGTTCAAGTAATACTGGGTAATTAATCATCAGGTAAATTGTAATTATACAAGTTGGAATACAAAAGGCAGTCAGAAATATCCATCCTTGCCAAAAATCAATTGTACCAGTTAAACCAAAAATTAAGCATGCTAAAACTAATATAAAAGCAATAACAGATACACTTGCTAAAATGTATAAAGATTTTATTTTTTCTTGCATTTAAAACCTCCAGCACAGCTTTTTTCTATAAAAGCAATAAACTATATGTAAGATAAATTAAGATAAATATAGAAAACAATTATAAGTTAATAAAAAATTAAGTTCCTTAGACTTTTAAATATATTATAAAATTATTTGCTACCATTGTTTGTTATTGTGGCAATTTGGTAGCAAATTTTATTTCTATCCCATTTTTTAGAATATACTTATATTAAAATATTTTTATTGCATAGTTTGATATTTTTCAATATTTATACAGCTTTTATCATCATCTTGCCACCATCAAATACATACTCAACCATATTATGTTCATATAAATATGTTATATAAGAACGTATTGTACTACCAACTAGAACGTATTGATTAGCATCTAATTTAACATTGTACACATCACACATTTTTTCAATGACTTCATCAATCATAATTGGTTCACAGCAAACCTTTTTAATATTAGATATTATTTCTTCCATCTTGTCTTTATTTACATCAATTAAATCTTGTATACTTGTAGTCTTGACAGAGTGACTTGGAACAAAAAAATCTGCATTAAGAGTTTTCATTTTTTCTAACGTTTTAAATTGTGAATCTATATCTAACAAAAAGAAGAAATGATATTTACTAATTATATTTTCTGGTGTAAGACTGTCTGCAACAAACAAAACATTATCTGGAGTTCTAACACCAATCATTTCAAAATAATGACCAGGAAGAGAAATCGCCTCAAGTTCTGTATCTAAAATTTTTCCATTTGAAGGTATAATATAATCAACTTCACTCTCTTTTGCTAATAAAAATTTATTTTTTAGTGCTTTACTTGGATACCCTCCATACAAAAATGCCGATTCTAATATTGGATTTTCTGTAAAGTATCCTTCTATTTTAGTTGTAGCAATCTTACATTTTGTTTGATTTTTCAAATATGCATTCCCTCCTATATGGTCTGCATTTGAATGAGTGTTTATTATTAATTTAGGATTTAAATTATGCTCCTCTAATAGTCTAAGAATTTGTCTAGCAGTATCTTTGTTATTTCCACTGTCAATTAAAATTGCATTATTTCCATCTACATATACACCTACTATTGTAGGAAGTGGAATATAATATGTATTTCCTTTTATCTTCTCTAAAGTCAGTTTAGCCATTTTATAACCTCCCTTTAAATTTATTTTTAATTATAGCATTAATTTTCAGAAAATTCCAATCAAATTATTTTTATAATATGTTTTTATTTTTTTTATTAAAAATTGGAAAAACTATATAATATATATTATAATCTATATATAAGGAGTGATGTTATTGAAAAAAGATAGAATAACTTTTTCAGAAATTTTAATATTAATTGTAGGCTGTATATTAATGGCAATTTCTCTTAACATGTTTTTTAATCCACATGCAATTGCTGCTGGTGGTATAACAGGTCTTGGAGTTGTTTTAAATTCATTATTTGGTGTACAACTTTGGATTGTCAATTTACTTTTAAATATACCTCTATTCATATTTGCTTACAGAATACTTTCAAAGAAAGATTGTTTTAAAACAGTCTTAGGAATAATTTTTCTTACTATAGCACTTAAAGTTACTGCAAATATGACTACACTAGATATTACAAATGATATGTATCTTGCAATTATATCTGGTTCTATTTTAATGGGAGTTGGTCAAGGCCTTATTTTTAGAATAAATGGCTCTACAGGTGGAACCGATTTGATGGCACTCCTATTGAATAAATATTTCCCTACACTTAGTATTCCTGTTTTGATGGGTATTGTTGACTGTGTTGTAGTAGTACTATCGGGAATAGTAAATAAGCAAGTTGAGATTGCACTTTATTCAACTGTGGCACTATACATTTTAGTAAAGATTAGTGACTTACTTATTGAAGGATTTAATTATTCAAAATCATTTACTATTATATCTGACCTGTCAAAAGATATAAGTAAAAGAATAATGGAAGATTTAGATAGAGGCGCAACTATTCTAAAAGGTGAAGGTGCTTATACTGGAGAAAATAAAAATGTGCTTTTAGTTGTAGTTGAAAAAAAAGAAGTTGTCGAACTAAAAAAATTAGTGAAAAGTGTCGACCCTAATGCGTTTATAATAATTACAGATATACATGAAGCTTTAGGAAATGGATTTAAAAAAATAGAATAATCACAAAAACAAACAGCAAGCATAAATTTCAAATATAAAAAACTTATATTTTTATATTTGAAAATTGTGCTTGCTGTTTTTCATACAATAAACAGTCAAAAAATACACTACTTAGATTTATTTTAAGATTTATCTCATTATTCTAAGTTCACATTATTTATTAGTTTAATATCTATAATTACATTATAATTATCTCCCAACTTTGTATAAATTCCTATGCATATAATCTTATCTGCAAACTAGAAGTTTTTATAATTATTATTCTCCATTATATCATTTATTGATTTTTTTAACAATTAAAGCAAATATAAACTTAAACACCTATGTAATTACTAACTATAAAGTGTTTTAAAATTACACAAGACCTATATTTATAGATTATAAGATATTTATATAAAAATGATTCATAAATATAGCCAAATTGCTCTAAATATGTATATAATAAAAATAATATGATGATTATATTTAACACTGTCAATAAAACTAAAAATATTAAAAGGAGAACTTAAAATGAGTGTTAATTTACAAAAAGGACAAAGAGTAAGTTTAGTAAAAGATGCTAATCCTGTAAAAAATTTAATTGTAGGATTAGGATGGGATATGAACAAATTAGGTAAAAAAAACTATGATTTAGATGCATTTGCAATAGCATTAACTAGTGAAGATAAAATGAAATCATCAAAAGATTTAGTTTATTTTGGACACCTTAAACATCCTTCTAAATCTATCATACATACTGGTGATAACTTAACTGGAAGAGGTGAAGGAGACGATGAACAAATAAATGTCAATTTATGTGATATACCTGAATATGTACATAAAATAGTTTTTGGAGTTTCTATATACAGAGCTAAAAAAAGAAATCAAGATTTTGGCCAGATGAATAATTCTTTTATAAGGCTAGTTGATTCAAATTCTAGACAAGAATTATTTAAATATAACCTTCAAGAAGACTTTTCTGGTAAAGTAACCGTTTTGGCTGGCGAAATTTATCGTAGAAATAACGAATGGAAATTTAATGCCCTAGGAATTGGTCAAAATGAAGAGCTTCATGAATTAACTGATATATATCGTTAATACTAACTATAACAAAAAAATTATAAAAGGAGTTGTTTTAAATGGGTATAACTTTAGCAAAAGGACAAAAAGTAAGTTTAACAAAAACTAACCCAGGTCTTAAGAAAGTAATGGTAGGATTAGGATGGGATACTAATAAATATGATGGTGGTTTTGATTTTGATTTAGATGCTTCTGCATTTTTAACTGGAGCTGATGGTAAGGTAACAAATGATGGGGATTTCATATTCTACAATAATTTAAAACATGCTTCTGGAGCAGTTGAATACATGGGAGATAATAGAACAGGAGTTGGAGATGGTGATGATGAGCAAATAAGCGTTGACTTATCTAAAATACCACAAAACATTGCAAAGATATCATTCACTGTTACTATAAATGAAGCTGTTACAAGAAGACAAAACTTTGGACAAGTTGAAAATTCATATATAAGAATTTATAATGAAGAAACTAGTGAAGAGCTTATCAAATATGAGTTAGGTGAAGATTTTAGTATAGAAACAGCAATAGTGGTTGCAGAGTTATATAAACATAATGAAGAATGGAAATTCAATGCCTTAGGTTCTGGTTTTGAAGATGGGCTTGCAGGATTATGTGGAAATTTTGGTGTTAATATAGGTTAATAAGTAGTTTAAAATAAAAAGGTAGCTACTATTTTAAGTGCTACCTTTCAATCTACTCCTCTTATTCTTGCTGACTTTTTATTCATTCTTCTAATGCTTCCATTTTATCGCCCTTAAATTATTCTTTCTCCTATAGTTTTGAAAGATAATAATAAATATATATCTTATTTCCTGAATATTATATGCTTCTCAATATAATGCATTGTAGTTAGAAACTCACTGAACCATACTTTAATACAAGCCAACTATCCCTATTGTAATTGTTATAGTGGTCTATTGTATTGGTTTGTTTCCATATTGCCTACCTTTCATATATTGGAAAATATAAATAATCTACTGTGTGCATTGTTCGGCTAAGCCAAACAAATACAACTCAATTTTCTCTCATTCTAATACCACCATAAAATATCTTATGTTTTAGGATGATAATTTTCATTCATTTTATTACAATTTATACTATAGTTTTATGTGCTTTGTTAATATTTGTAATATTTTAGACACTCTTTATACTTATGTTACTGATATACTTTGATTAAGAAAAGTAAATATAATATGAGTTGGTGATTATTTATGAAAGATATTTTAAAGAATTCTTTTCGTACTATACTAGGGTTTTGTATTGGTGCGTTAATATGTATATCTTATGAATTTATTTCTAAAAAAGAAATAAGCTTTTATACAATTAGACTATTTATTTTTTTACTTGCTGGAGTGCTTATAGGTTCTCTAATACGTATAATATTTTTATATTTAAGACAAAACAGAAAGCATTAATAGAGTATATTATAAAGGAGATAATGCTATATGGATTTTTGGAACAATACACTTTTAAGTATAGGAGTAATATTCTCAATAGGAACTACAATAAGATACTTAATTAAAGGTAAAGCTAATTATTGCAAGAAAAAATATTTAGATAAGTTAGAATTGAAATATGGAAATATAGACAGAGAAAAAGCTATTAAACTAGAACTATTTTTTAACTATTTAATAAGTTTAGAATACATAATAATGGGTTTATTAATAAAAAAATTTGATACTGCAATAATATCAGTGATATTAGTATCTATTATAACACTAGTATCTTATTATTTAGTTAGGAAGAAATATATAACTCTATAAGAACCACTAAGATTAATTAAATTAAAAAAAGAACTCCTGTTATTGAGTTCTTTAATACGCCTTTATTGGTATCCTAAATTCTTTTGTTTCCATGTTATCAGCTGATAATACTACTTCTATATAAGCTTCTTTTTTAAGCATAATACAATTTTTAAAATTAAATTGTTCTATTCTAAAATTTATTCCTTTATGAATTGTAGTATTATCTTTTGGGTGCCATCTAAGTTCTTTATTTATCTGTTCAAAATTGTTATTTTCTCCAATATCTACTTCCATATTAATAAATTTCAAACTTAATATGGGGCTTTTTGCAACAATAGTACTTTTATTTTCTATTACAAAATCAACTAAGTTATTACTATGAATTTCAGCATAAATATTAGCTTTATCATCTAACTTATTTGAATCAAGTCTAATATATCCATTACCATTCTCATAATAATCACCCGCCATATTATTCTCATTATTTCTTCTATATTTTAATATCAATTTGGCTTGTTTATTAGATTCCATAAAAGCCATAATTGATATAATTAAGGCTGCTATTGCTGCAAATGATGCAATTACAGAAATTATATTTACATAATTACCAAGAAATTCATTAAACTGATTGAGCATATCTTTTTCTCCTTAAAAACATTACTTTATCTTATTATAGTTGTATAATATTTTTTACATTTACTTTTAATTTATTACACAAATTTCTTATATAAAAAAAGACCATCTATCAAGATGATTCTCTAGACTAAGTATCTATGTTTTTGTTTATACTCTGTAACAGCATCATTTCATGCCTCTTGCTCTCTTATTCCCTTTTCTCTAGCAATTCTCTGTGCTATCTTTCTAACTAATTCAGCATTTTTTAATATTCCTATACTAACCACTTCCTTATCTCTATTTTATATTATACCATACAATAAGGAATAAAGCTAATTCCTATTAAGTTTTGTTGCTCGTTTCATAAGTTCAAAAACTTAATCCCCCTAACATCTTCTTTTAATTTATTATATAAAAAAGACCATCTATCAAGATGACCTTTTGACTTAATCTATTTTTTACCTTTACACCACTTCTTATTGGTATCATCTTTTATGTAAGTTCTAAATATTTCACAACAACCTAAACATAAATCAGAACATTTCTTTGAGACTTTAGAGAAAAATCTTGGATTATTTGCATACCATATTATTATATCTCTATGTTTTACTAATTTTCTATCTTCTAGTAAATTTAGGTTAAATAATAATTTAGGATTATTTTCTCTTAATTCCTGATTATTTACATCTGAAATATTACCTATTGATAAATTATCTTCAAATGATACAATTTTATTATGTGGTATTAACTTTAACTTCATTGCTTCTTTTAATAAATAACAGCATCCTCACACCCTGCCTAGTCAGTTCAATAAGCTAGAGTAATCTCTTAATTCTAGCCTAGTATATATTTAGTTTTGATAGTAAAATTATTCATTTCCACAATATTATTATCTTACATAATTATCAATAAAAAATCTCAGGATAGTTTCTAAATAGTCTCATTTTCAAGCTTTTCATGAAAAAATGGGTAATTCAAATTCCTTTATTTTGAGATATAACATATTAATAATCTTACTATTGATAACTGAATTATTTAATAATCTTATTTTTTCTACTTCTATAGTTCATAGCATTTTGATTTCTTTACTTAAATTTTCATCCATAATCCATATCTCCTTTTCCTTTTGAATAATTTATTTCAATTTATTTACAGTTCTGCAAAATTGATTGCTATTATTAACAACTCATATTACTCTAGAGTTATACTAATTTATGAGGTAATTATTTATGGACTATTATCCTATGTTAAAGTATTTAATAACTTTTTTAATTGCGATTTTTGTTTTCATTCTGATAAATTCCATTTGTCAAAAGATAGAAAAAAGTTTCAAATTAAATGGATTTAAAAAGTTTCTTTTTTATTTATTTACATATTTCATTGGTTATTCAATTATTAGGTATTTAGATTATTTTTTTACAATTTATAGTTAATATTAGGAGAATAAATTTATGACTGTCTTTTCTTATTTGCAAGAATCAAACACATTTATCATTCTGTCTATAATTTTAGGAATACTTATGACAATCAATGATAATAAAAAACAACTATTAAAATTTAAAATACTGAATTATTGTTTTTTTATATGTATGAGTATCTCTTATATTTTTTCTTTTTTAGTCTTTTTTAAAGACTTTAGTTCAAACATATTAGAAATTATTGCTCATATTTTGTCTATAATACTATTAATCGCTTGTAATAGAGTTTCGACTAAAAATACTTTAAATACTAGTCTTTACACTTTACTAGCATTTTGGTTTAGCCCTCTTATGCAGTTATTTATTTAGTTGCTGCAAATTAAAAATAGTAAAACAATAAATATGACATAATAACCACTCAACTTCTAAATTCAAAACTTTGTAGTTATGAATATACTTTAGATATGAAAAAGAAGGTAACAACTATACTTAGTTGCTACCTCCTAATCTTTTTTCTCATTTCTTTTTTCCCAAACTCTACTGAAATATCAAAAAATGATGCTATATTCTCAGTAAAAAACTTATTTTTATGATATGCAATATCAAATGTCCTGCATAAGTCAATGCCTTCAATATCACAAGACCATAAAAGATTTTTCTTTACGTAATCTTCAACAAGAAGTTCAGATATAACAGCAATACCAAAATTATCTGTAACTGCTCTTAGAATAGCTTCAGAGTTATAACATGACCATCTAATATTCATTGGTATTTTTAATTCTTTCAATTGATTTTCTAATTGCGCTCTTGTTCCACTTCCCAGTTCACGCATAATTAATGGCTGGTTTGAAAGTTCTGAAACTTTTACTGAATCTCGATTGTAAAATTTATGCTTATTGGAACATACAAGTACAAGGTGGTCCTTAATAATGCTTTTTATCACAATATCTGGATGATTAATCTTTCCTTCTACAATTGCAATATCTAATTCACTATTAAGTAATTTTTTTACAATTAGACTTGTATCTTCAACAAACACTTCAGGTTCCACTAAAGGGTTTCTTTTATATAACTCTAATATTATTGGGCTTATCACACAAGTGCCAACAGTTACTGTTGCTCCAACTCTTATTCTAATATTTTTAGCACAATGTTTCATACAATCAATCATCTCTTCATTTATAGATAAAAGATGCTTTCCATATCCTAGAAGCTTTTTTCCTGCTTCAGTTAGGTATAGTTTTTTTGAAATTCTATCAAATAATTTAACTCCATACTCTCTTTCTATTTCCGAAATAGCTTGACTAACTGACGACTGTGTAATATACATATTTCTTGCAACTTCACTCATTTTGCCACATTCAGCAACCCTTACAAATATCTCAAGGCTACGAATAGTCATATTATCACGACCTTACCAAATATTAGTAAATACTTATGATTTTATTAACATTTTAGTATTTTACAAATACATTGTCAAGAACTATAATTTTAGCATAGAGTTATAAAAAGGATTGGAGTGTGATATTGTGAAAGTATTAATTATAGGTGGAGTTGCTGCTGGAACAAAAACTGCTGCAAAAATAAAACGTGAAATGGGTGACAATTGTTCTGTTACAATCCTCAATAAAGGCGAACATATTTCTTATGCAGGCTGTGGCTTACCATATTATGTTGGTAAGGTTATTGAAGATAAATCATCTCTAATTGTAAATACACCTGAGAGCTTTTCTAAACTAACAGGAGCAGAAGTTCGATGTGGAGTTGAAGTTACATCTATTGATAGAAAATCAAAACAAGTAGTTTTGAAAAGAATTTCAACAGGAGAAGAAGAAACTATTAGTTATGATAAACTTGTAATTGCCACAGGAGCAGACCCAATAAAACCACCAATACCTGGAATCGATTTATCTGGAGTATTCTTCCTGCGTACTCCAAATGATGCAATAGCATTAAGAGATACTGTCGAAAATGGAGTCAAGAGAGCTGTTGTCATTGGTGGAGGCTTTATTGGTCTTGAAATTGCTGAAAATCTTTCTGCTATGGGTATACGTGTAAGTGTTATTGACATGGCCGAACATGTTATGCCTGGATTTGATACCGATTTCGCTGAATATGTTGAAAATCACCTAGCTGATAAAGGTATTATGATTTTCACAGGCGACCAAGTTATAGGAATTGAAGGTGAAAATAAAGTAGAAAAACTTCGTACCAAAAATAGAGTTATTAAAACAGATTTAGTGGTTATGTCAGTTGGAATTCATCCTAATACAGCCTTTTTAAATGATACAGATTTAGAATTTGCTCCAAACAAAACACTTATAGCTGATGAATTTATGCTTACAGCTGATGAAAATATATATGTAGTTGGAGATTGTGCTTGTGTAAAAAATGCTTTGACAAATAAACCTACATGGTCACCTATGGGTTCATCTGCAAATCATGAAGGTAGAATTTGTGCTCAAAATATAGCTGGAAAATCTAAAACTTATAAAGGAGTTCTTGGAACAACTGTAGTCAAATTGCCAGAACTTAATGTAGGAAAAACAGGTTTAAGTAAAGAGTCAGCTAAAAAAGAAGGTTATGATGTTTGTTCTATTACTATAGCTACTGATGATAAGGCTCACTATTATCCTGATGCATCTAATTTTATAATAAGAATGGTTGCTGAAAAACATACTAGAAAGTTATTAGGTGTTCAAGTTATGGGCCCTGGTGCAACTGATAAGATAGTAGATATAGCTGCCACTGCAATAACTTTGGGAGCAGACCTTTATTCATTAGAAAGTATGGACCTTGCATATGCACCACCTTTCTCAACAGCTATTCATCCTTTTGTAGTGGCAGTAAACGTGTTACAAAATAAACTTGATGGAGAACTCGATAGTGTTTTACTTGATGAAATTGAAGATTTTGATAGCTGGACTAAACTTGATGTTTCAAAAGCCCCTTCTATTCCTAACCTACGTTATTTACCTGTTGGTGAAATTAATGGAGAAATTGAAGGTCTTTCTAAAGATGAAAAGATTCTTCTTCTATGTGCAAAAGGTAAAAACAGCTACATGGCTCAAAATCGTTTAAGACGATTTGGTTATACAAATACAAAAGTCCTTGAAGGTGGAATACTATTTTATCCAAATCTTAAAGCAATGGAGGATTAATTATGAATAAGATTACAACAGAACAAAAAAAGGAATTAAAAGGTAGAGGCTTTTTACCAAGTAGAGATGGAGAACATTTTGCTGCACGTATAATAACTGTAAATGGAGTAATCAATACCTCACAAACGAAAAAGATTGCTGAGGCTGCTGAAAAATTTGGAAATGGTCAAGTAGCATTTACTACTAGATTAACAGTAGAATTACCTGGTGTAAAATTTGAAGATATTGAAGCTTTAAGTGCATTCATTGCCAGTGAAAATTTAATCACAGGTGGAACAGGTTCAAGAGTTCGTCCTGTTGTAGCATGTAAGGGAACTGTTTGTGTTCATGGATTGATTGATACACAAGCACTAGCTGCTGAAATTCATCAAGAATTTTATAAAGGATGGTACGATGTAAAGTTACCTCATAAATTTAAAATCGGTGTTGGTGGATGCCCTAATAATTGTATTAAACCTGACTTAAATGACCTTGGAATTGTTGGTCAACGTGTACCTGATTATGACCCTGAAATATGTGTTGGATGCAAAAAATGTTCTGTTATGGAAGTCTGTCCTGTCAAAGCCGCTAAATTAACAAATAAAGGAAAGCTTGAAATAGATAATAATTTGTGCAATAACTGTGGTAAATGTATAGAAAGTTGTAATTTTGATAGTATTGAAGAAAAAGAATCTGGCTACAAAATATACATAGGAGGAAAATGGGGCAAATCTGTTCGCCCTGGAACACAAATTGATAAACTATTTTCAAAAGAAGAACTTATGACTTTAATTGAAAAAACTCTTCTTTTATTTAGAGAACAAGGTAAAACAGGTGAACGCTTTGGAATTACGATTGATCGAATTGGTGTTGATAAATTTATAGAAATGCTTTTATCAGATTCTGTATTGGAAAGAAAGCAAGCTATACTTGATGCTCCTTTACATCTTAAAGGTGGAGCTCAGTGTTAATAAGAGTACTTTTAATTTAAATTTTAAGAGTATATTTAGCGTATATAAATAATCTATATAAAAATAATATAGTAATTATATGCCAGATAGATATAGACACAAAGGATTTATAAAGATAAATTTTTAATGCATCTTTATAAATCCTTTCTTTATCAAAACTGTATACTTATTTTATTCTAATTATATATCAACACTCTTTTTAATATTTATTAAGATAATTTTATATATAAACCATGATACAATAAAAAGACCTAGATATTAATCCAAGCCTTTTAGTATTAAATTAATTTTGAATTGTATTAATTGAAAAGTTTACTATACCACTATTTCCATTTTCATTTACAACCAAATACCAAGTTCCTGTATTAGGAACTTTCATTCTACATAGAGTTTTCTTAGCAAATCCACCATAATAATCATAGTTTCTTTGATTTTTAAATTTAACATAATTTATATGATCTAATAATATCACATTAGCTTGTTTCTCCAAGTTTACTTCTACAATATCCCCTTTTTGCAGATGCATCTTACTATAACTATATTCCATTTAATTAACCCTCCACAATTGAATAACTTTTCTTATTTATTACATATTAGTCCTCTATATCTGAAAATTTATTTAAAATATCATAAATACTATATAATTACATGATTAACCAGCTCTAACCTTATCTACTACAACCCAAAGTCTATTTAAAATATTATTAGCAACAACTTTTCCATCCCATGTTACTTTTTCATCCTTATTTTCTAACAAAGCATAATACCCAGAGTCAGAACTTTCATCTTTATAGATTGTAACATAAAATTCTTCATCACTATATTCAGGTCTATCTTTAAAGTCTTCAGATATTTTACATTTTATTATATATCCTTCTAATTCTTCCTCTATAAACAAATTAATTCCTCCAATCTCTATATTTTTACTAATTATACCATATTATGTCATAATCTATGTATTTTATAGGAAATTTCTATTTTTTCTTTATTTTATAAGAGTATTATATAATTTTATACTTTTTTACTTTATATTATATTCATTAATTCTTTTATTTTCTTATATATTTCTTTATAATTAATATATTTTTTTATTAGTTTCTACAATCTTATAGACATAATTATATCTACTCTCTTTATGTTAAATAATTTATTTTTATTTAGCATAGTATATTTTTTCTTGTCAATTAATATTTTCTATATTAAATTATATTGGCTAAAATATAATCAAATTGATTTAAAAATTATATTAAAAGAAAATAATATTTATCTAATAAAAAATAGCACTCCCCTAAATGGGAAATGCTCATTTTTCAAGATTATTTTTGATCTTCTAGTATATCATTTAAGGCATCATATGTGAAATTTATTATTTCACCACAGCTTACTTTATTTTTTTTCAATGAAGCACATATTTCTGTACTGTATTTAGCCCTTACTTTATTCATTAATTCTCTTGAATACTTTCTTGCCATATTTTCATCTAAGTTATTATTTCGTCCATTTAAATATCCTATTATAACAACTGCTGCATTTACAGCTCCACAGACACTCCCTACAGTAATTCCAACTCCCATACCACTTCCTATTGAAATTGGTATGTCTGTCTCATGTTCTTCATTATAAGATTTTATTAATGCTTCTGCACAAGTGTATCCTTGGCTATGATATATTGATGGTCTTGTCATTTTTATACTTCCTTTCAATTTTTATTTTAGTTTACGTGTTCTCATAGTGTCTAAATAAAATATTATTAACCTTTTTATATAATATTTATTATGACTATAAACTTAGAATTGTATTTACTTCAAAAAATTCATAATTTTATTCATTTGATTGTCTAATACTTCAAATATTACAAAACAATGTTTAACAAAAAACTACAATAAGTTACAACTAAACTAAAAACAACATTTATACTCAGTTCAATACTTATGATACTTTTTTATTTGTAGAAACATCTTTGTTATATCTTAATATTATATCCTAAATTCACTTTGATTTCTGTGACTTAGTCACATACTCTATATTTATACCTCATTAAGATTTAATTTAATAAGAAATACGCTTATAAAAACATATAATTTTTATTCTCAGATTTTATGGGAAGGATATATCAAAGTTATTCTTTAAACTAAATACCTATACTTTTGTTTATATACACTAACAGCATCATTCCATGCTTCTTGTTCCTTTATGCCCTTTTCCTTAGCTATTTTTTGTGCTAATTTTCTTATTAATGTAGCACATTCCAGTATTCCAATATTAGATATTTTATCTCTATCAACTCTATATAACATATAAATTTATCTCCTTTAAACTTTTATACAAATTAATTTAATTTTTAATCTTATTTAATACTTATCTTTGTAGTAATTTTAAACTTTATATATGTGATATATGTGAAGTACATTAGAATAAATTTAGAATTTAAACAAAAGTAATCTTATAAATATTACTTTTTAAACTTAATCCACTGTCCACTTTGACTCTCTTTGTACTTTACCTATCTTTAAAAACAATTTCATAAATAATATATATAAACGTTACTATTACTATGTCTTACCTATATGCTATATACTTAATTTTGATATTTATTACATTAAACTCTGAAACATTTATTATAATTTATTAAATTAAGTAATGCATTAAGTAGTTTAATTCTTTGTATTTAAACAAAAGATTTGCTAAAATAAAAATAAGCAATAATACACAAATTAAACTCTAAGGAGGTTAGCAAATTGAAAAAAATACTTATAACAGGTGCATTAGGACAAATAGGCTCAGAATTAACACTCAAGCTAAGAAATGAATATGGAGAACAAAATGTAATTGCTAGCTCAAGAAGAACAAAAGAAGGAAATCCTGTATGTGAATCTGGTATATTTGAAATATTAGACGTCACAGATAAAAATCGATTCTTTGAAATCGCAAAAAAATATGATGTGGATACTATAATTCATCTAGCTTCTCTGCTTTCAGCAGTTGCAGAAAGTAAACCTTTAGAAGCTTGGAATTTAAATATGGATGGATTGATAAATGGTCTTGAAATAGCTAGAGAATTGAATTGTAAGTTTTTTACACCTAGTTCAATAGCTGCATTTGGTGAAAATTCTCCAAAAAACATGACTCCTCAAGATACACTACAAAGACCTAATACTATGTATGGTGTAACTAAAGTATCTGGTGAATTACTATGTGATTATTATCATTCAAAATTTGGAGTGGATACTAGAGGAGTTAGATTTCCTGGTCTTATTTCTTACGTTACTCCTCCTGGTGGTGGAACTACAGACTATGCAGTTGACATATATTATGAAGCATTAAAAAATAAAAAATATAAGTCTTACATAGCAGAAGGTACAAAAATGGATATGATGTACATGCCTGATGCTCTTCAATCTATAGTAGATTTAATAGAAGCTCCAGCTGAAAAACTTATTCATAGAAATGCTTTTAATATCACTGCTATGAGTTTTGCTCCTGAAGAAATAGCTGATTCTATAAAAAAATACATACCCGATTTTACAATAGAGTATGATGTAGACCCTGTAAGACAAAGTATAGCTGATTCTTGGCCTAATTCATTAGATAGTAGCAGTGCTGTAAATGAATGGAGTTTTAAAACTAATTATGATTTAGATAAAATGACTAAGGATATGCTAGAAAAATTATCAGAAAAAGGAATTGGCAAATAATAAATTAAGAATTTAGTACCAAAAAATTCAGAGAATAAAACATCTTATATTTATGATTCTATTTTATAATCTTCACTTTTACATAGCTTTTATTCTCTGAAAGACTAACAGTTTTTATTTTTAACATACAACAAACTATTCTTTATAAGCATATTAGTAGTTTTCTAATATGGATTAATCATATAAAAATAAACAGAAAGGAAAAAGCTACTATTGCAAGTATAATAAAAAAACTTAATCAAATTTTACTATACTTTGCATATTATAATACAAGTAGTAGGTGTTAATGTTGCTAAATTTAAGAGAAATTAGAGAAGAAATAATTAAAGAATATATAGGCAATAATTTAATCTCTGAACTTACAGAAGAATTAAAGAACATTCTTATAACTGATTTAAAATCTAACCCATTTAAAAGTAATATTGAACTCAGTATAATACCCGCGAATATAGAAATATTTAAAAAGATAGAAACTAAATTGTTAGAAGCTAAGGTTAATCTAAAAATAGGTTGGGAAAGAATACTTATAAATTCTATCTTAAAAGATTCCTTTGATTTAAATTACGAAATAAATAAAAGTTGTAATGAGCCTTTGATGTTCAGAATCATTATATCAATTGATTCTTATGACGCTTAATCTCATTAAATAAATATCTATGAGGATGTGCTTTTAATTTATGAAATACAAGTTATTTATAGACTTTGAATTTAATATATTAGATGATAATAAATACAAGCTAGAATATAGTGGAGCTGAATTGATTTCAATAGGTTGTGTTTTGGTAGATAATGACTTTAATATAGTTGATGATTATTATTCTTTAGTTAAACCAAAATACAATGAAATACTTTCATTTAAGTGTAAAAAACTCACTAAATTAAACCAGTTAGAAATTAATAATGCTCCTAATCTTTTATATGTTATGGATGATTTTTTCAAATGGTTTAAAAAATTTAGCGATGTTACAATATATAATTGGGGTGATTTTGATATTGCTGGTCTTCTAAATTCCTTTAGAGTATATAAATATGCGGGTACCTGCTTAGAGTTATTCAATATGATGATTGATATTCAACCTTTTATATCTCAGCATATTACATATAAAAATAGAGTCTTATCTAAGCAACTATCTTTACTAAATATGAAAAAGATTTTTTCTGTAGAGGGAGAAATTAAACATAATTCACTTTCAGATGCTCTGGATTTAATGAATGTATGTAAATGCTTTTACCTTAACTATCCTAAAGATACTAATACACTTGAAGAATTATACAATAAACTGCCTCCTATTAAAAATCCTTTATATTATATTCCCTATTTTGAGGATGAAAATTTTGAACTTAAATTTGATAAGACTCCAGAAGATATAATAATGTATCTTAAACAAATATTCAATATATTAAATATAAGTAAAAAAGACATTTATTTTAAAAAAAGAAGTGTATTAGTAAATAATTCTAAAATTATCAACTTCAAAAACTTATCTTCTTCTTTTAAATTAATAAAGCTCAATGAATTTGAAGAATATCCTGATTTTGTATTGAAATTAGGTGATAAAAAGAATTTTGTTGAATCTGTAGTTAAGATAAATAAAAGTAATAGAAAATCCATAAAAAATTTAATATTGAGATTATCAAGAGTACCTTAAATGATTGAATTCAATTGTTTAAGGTATTTTTTATAATCTGAATTATTTTTTTTATATAGGATATACTAACTTAGTATAAATATTTTTTAAAGGAGTAATTGATAGATATGACAGTGGTATTAATAAGAAGTATTATATTATACATAACAGTGTTGATTGCACTTAGAGTCATGGGAAAAGGTGAAATCGCTGAAATGAACTGTTTTGATTTGGTCATAACACTTTTAATTGCAGAAGTTGCATCCGTCCCAATGGAAAATAATAATATACCAATTATAAATGGTGTTGCAGCAATAACTGGCCTTGTAATTATGCAGACTCTAATTTCATTTTTATCCTTAAAAAGCAGAAAATTAAGTTCATTTTTATCAGGTAAACCTTCTGTCTTAATTGACAAAGGAAAGATTGTATATAATGAACTTAAAAAAGAAAGAGTTAGTATAGATGAGTTGTTAGAACAATTGAGAATTCAAGGTTACTTCAACATAAAAGATGTACAATATGCTATTTTAGAGACTGATGGTAATTTAAGTGTGGTTCCAGCATCAAGTTATAATAGTACTCCTCCAAGAGCTTTTAACCATTTACCAATTCCACTTATTTTGGATGGTAAAATAATAAATAAAAATCTTGATATGGCTGAAAAAGATACTAACTGGTTAATGGGTATCTTAAAGTCTAACCACATAGAAACTTTTAAAGATGTTCTTATTTGTGTTTTAGATGAAAATGACAAAATATTTATTCAAAATAAGAAGGGTGATTAATATTGAAATCTACAACATTTGTTATACTATGGGCTGTTTTATTTATGCTATTTGGATTTTATGTTAATAATAAACTATATGATTTTACGGAAGATTACAAAAACAATATGTCTATATTAGAGAAATCTATAGAAAATGAAGAATGGGAAAAAGCTCAAAAAGAAGCTGATTCTATATCTACTAGATGGTCTAAAGAAAGAAATCATTGGTATAAAGTTTTAAATCATGAATACTTTGACGAAATAGGTCTAAAATTTAATATTCTTGATAAAGCAATTTATACTGAAAATAAATTAAAATCCTTAGAAGAAGTTGAAAGCATAAAAACATATTTAGGAAATATTGTTGAAAGTGTTAAGTTTGATATAAATTATATATTTTAACAGTCACAAATAAGGATATAGATAAAGTAATAATTCTATATCCTTATTTGTTTATTTACAATTTACTACTATCAGAATAAATTTTTAGAGCTTCTCCAATGAATTTGGATGCTCCTTTACCATATTTCTTATCAGTCACCTGTATATAGCTAGAATTTTGTAAATAAAGTTCTGACAAATAATCTAAATGATTCTCTCCTTCATCTATCTTGTAAAATTCATTCATTCGGTTAGTTTCATATACTATATCTCCAACAATATCTTGAATCTCTTCTGAAGAAGGATTTTTACTTAAGTCTGCCACAAGCTTTTCATATAATATGTTTATTTTGGGTTGTTTATTACCTAAATAACTCTTCAAAACTTCTCCAATAAATTTACACGCTCCATTACCATACTTTTTATCAACTTCTTTTATCCATATAGGATTTAGTAAATAATTTTGCACCATGCTATACCAATTATCATCTCCATACTCCATATTAAAAAGTTCATAATCTTTCTTAGATGTATCTGTTATCTCTTTAGCAATTTTTTGAAGTTCCTTTGATAAAGGATTTTTATTTAAATCTGCTACAAGTATTTTATATAGTTCACTTAATTTTGGATGATTATCTTCCAAACAGTCTTTTTTAAATTCATCAAATTGTTCTGCTAAAGTCAATATATCACTATTAAAATTTTTCTTTATAGCCTCAGAATATTTCTCAATACTTCCATATATTTTTATAGCCATTTTAGCAATTTCATCTTCTTTAGATTTAAACTTCTCAATATGTTCATTATATTTCTCTACACTACCATAAATTTTAATTACTTTATCTTCATGCTCTATTTTAAATTCCTCTAATACTTTAAAATATTCACTCATATCAAATTCTTTGAAGTTTACTACATTTTCTCCTTTTAACGTTTTGTCTATAATTTCTATTAGACTATCCAATCTTTTACGTTTTATAATAAGTAGCTTTCTTTGACTTTCTAGAGCATGCATTTTATCAAAGTATGGGCTTAACATTATATCTTTAACTTCTTTTAAAGGTATCTCAAGCTCTTTAAAAAATAAAATTTGTTGAAGCGTTTTAATAGCTTCATCATCATAAAACCTGTACCCTGCTTCTGTAATTTCACTTGGTTTTAATAAACCTATCTCGTCATAGTAATGTAATGTGCGCACACTTATTCCTGTCAAATCTGAAACTTGTTTTACTGTTCTCATTGCCTCACCTCAAAATTTTATTTTACAGCTACGAATATTAATAAATATTTATATACCTATCAGTATTTATTAATATTTTCAAACTATGTTTTCATATTACAATATAACGTGGTGTTAGAGTCAACACTTTATAAATATATAATTTGATTTTTTGAACTCATTTCATATTTAAATTTTGATTATCTAGTTAATATACTTTTTATTAAAAAGAAATCTTGTTCTATATTCATATACCTAACATTAAGTATCCAGATTTCATTTGTTTCAAAATTTCGGAAAATAGTAAAGGAAGTTTTTCAGTTTCATCAACCTTATTCAATAAATAATCTATTATTATATTAGATATTTTTTCAATTATAATTGCGCTTTCTTCAAAAATCTCTGCTACTTCTACCCAACAGTCATTTTTGTATTCAGTTCCAATAGATTTAAGCATCTTGCTCATTTTATCAAAACCACCTTTAAATTCGACACTATCTGGTTCTTCAATTCCTTTGATTGCATTTGGAATAGTTGGTACTGTTCCAAAAAACATAACCATATTAGCTAAAATCCTATCATAGTCATCTTTTTCCAGTTCATGTTTCCATTGTGACAATTCTTTGATAAACTTTTCAAAACCTTTATATCCTAAAAACCCTGTAGGTGGATTTAAAAACATATCACGCTTTATAGCGAGTGCTTCTTGAGCAATCTGATATTTATTCTTTGAACTATTCATTCTAACTGTACAAATTGTATTCGCTTTGCTTAATCCAGGATAACTACAATTCATACATTCACATAGTTCATCATAAGAAATAGAGATTAAATCAGTTATCCCACAATCATATAAATATATTCTTTCTTCTATATCATCATACCCTACCATAAGCACATAATGAAAAGGAATATGCTCTTTATGATATAATTTTTCATAATATGGCAGATAATACATATCTAAGGCTCCTAAAACAACTGGATAACCAGAATCAATTTCTGATTTTGCTTTTTTTAAAGCTTGTTCATACTTTTTAAACTCATAGTGTTTATATTCAAAACCAACAATAGGTGCTAAAAATTCATACATTTTTTTGGTTCTTCCATCCCCCAAAGCAACCATTCTCTTTAATTCTTTTTTATTTGTTTTTAGATAACAAAACGAGCCAAAACCTGATAATAAAAAGAAAAAATCATTTGGCAGAGATTCACCCATTTTATTCATATATATATCTTCTATACCATTCCACATACATTCATAATCATGTAAATGGTGCTTTATTTCAATTATTTTCCTCATTTAATTTACCTCCATTTATAAATAATTTCATTATGGAATTAATAGTGTTTTCATAAATTATATCTTTATAATTTCAAATGATATGGTTATTGCCTTCTACGATTAGTAGCTTTTTCATGTATATTTTTAATTAAACCTAGTATAAACCCTCCTATAATGTGAGAGTCAATGGCAAAATTCAAAAATAAGTATTCATATTGTGTAACTTATAATAAAATTAGACTTTTAATGCTTGTAAATAAGTAGAAAATCTTGAGAAAAATAAGTTTTAAAATTTCTTGTATTGTAATCAAATAAATTATTACAAATAATATAATAATTTTATATAAAAAAGAGTATATAAAAAACTAAAAAACGTTTCTTATATACTCTAATAATTTTAATTTACTATATTCTATTATTTCCCAGCCTTCATAGCTCTAATTTTTAGTGGTAAAGTAAATAAATTAATAAATCCTTCTGCATCTTTATGGTCATAAAGTTCACTATCTCCAAAAGAAGATATTCCTTCATCATAAAGTGCATTTTCAGTAAATATTCCAGCAGGTTTTATATTACCTTTGTAAAGTTTAACTTTTACTGTCCCTGTAACATTATCTTGAGTTTGTTCCATAAATGCATCTATAGATTCTCTTAATTTACAGTACCATAATCCATTATAAATAAGCTCTCCATATTTGTAAGATATCATTTGCTTAAAGTGTAGTGTGTCTTTATCTAAAGTAGCACTTTCTAAAATATTGTGTGCTTCATAAAGAATTGTTCCTCCTGGAGTTTCATATATACCTCTTGATTTCATACCAACAAGTCTATTCTCAACTATATCTATAACTCCAATTCCATGCTTACAACCTAACTCATTTAATTTATGAATTAATGCCACTGGAGATAATTCTTCACCATTTATCTTTTTAGGCTCACCTTTTTCAAAATAAACCTCTACATATTCAGCTACATCACATGCATCCTCAGGGTCTACACATTGTTTATATACATCCTTTTTATGTTCATTTTGTAAATGTTCTATGTCTCCACCTTCTGTTGATACATGCCAAAGGTTAGCATCTACTGAATATATTTTAGCTTTAGTTGCTGTTACTTTTATGTTGTGTTTCTCAGCATAATCTATAGCATCTTCTCTTGATTTTATATCCCATATTCTCCAAGGAGCTATAACTTTTATAGTTGGGTCAAGGGCTGCAATTGTAGCTTCAAATCTAACTTGGTCATTACCTTTTCCTGTACATCCATGGCATATATATTTTGCTCCTTCTTTATGAGCAACTTCAACTAATTTTTTAGCTATTATAGGTCTTGCTAAAGAAGTTCCTAATAAGTATTTTCCTTCATATTTTGCTTCTGCTTTTACAGCTTTAAATATAGTTTCCGTCACAAACTCTTCACTTATATCATCTACATAGGCTTTTGATGCTCCACTTTGTAAAGCTTTTTCATAAACATCTTCCATTTTATCTTCTTGACCCACATTTCCACAAACAGCTATAACTTCTATATCTTCATAATTTTCCTTTAACCAAGGTATTATAATTGATGTATCAAGTCCTCCTGAATATGCTAATACTACTTTTTCCTTCATTGTTAATTCCTCCCAATTTTAAATTATAATTTTATATTTTTTATTTTTTAATAGAAACTCTTAATATTGAATGACTTTAAAAATATAGATTCTTATAAAATCATTTTAATACTAAAAAAACCCCTCAGTATTTTTAAATACTAAGAGGCGAAATATCCGCGGTACCACTCTTATTGATAAACTTAGCTAATCAATCAGTAAATGTATAACTACTAAATACATATTAGTAAATAAATATATTAAAAAACGCCTCTTGGAAAAACCAAGAGACGAAATATATCCGCGTTACCACTCTAATTGATAAGATAAACTTATCCACTCTTTCTCTTAAGGCGAGATTACCTACTAACATACTAAATTCAATTAGCATCCTCCAAAGTTCTTTTCACTAATACTTATTTGCTAAGCTTCCACCATCCTCAGCTCTCTATAAAATACATAAAAGTTACTCTCTTTTTCATCGGATTTAAATATCAAATTTTTTAGACATCTCTTATAGAATATATAATAGTTTATTTTTCCATTTATGTCAACTATATAATTTATTTTCTTTTTAAAATATTTTCTCTTTAAGCTTACTCATATTTTACTTTCCAAAGGCATAGTCCTTTAGCTGGTGCGGTGTCTGATGACTTGCTTCTGTCTTTCGACTCAAGCATATGCTTAACATCTTGTGGTGCTTTTCTTTTAAGGCCAACATCTATTAATGCTCCTACTATTATTCTTACCATATTATATAAAAATCCATTTCCCTCTATATATATTTCTACAATATCATCATTTTCTTTTATATTTATTGAGTAAATTTCTCTTACATTAGATTTTTTCTTAGACTTAGAAGAAGCAAAGCTAGTAAAATCATGTTCTCCTATTAAATACTCACTTGCTTTTCTCATCCTATCTAAATCTAATTTTTTACTTATGTGTGCAGCATACTTTCTCATAAAAGGACTGTGATATTTGTTATTATCAATCTTATATAAATAAGTTTTTGATTTTACATTGTATCTTGAATGAAATCTTTCATCAACTTCCTCAACAGTTTTTACAACTATATCCTCTGGCAAATATTCATATAGATACTTTTGAATTTTATCTACTGAATCTATACAATTTGTTTTAAAGTTTATAACTTGGCCTCTTGCATGTGCTCCCATATCAGTTCTCCCAGAACCAATTATCTCAATAGTTTCATTGGCCATTTTACTTAAGACAGACTCAAGCTTTTCTTGTATAGTCATGTCATTATCGCCTAATTTTTGATAACCTTTGTATCTTGAACCATCATATGCTACTATCATTTTTATATTTCTCATCTTAATCCTCTTTCTAAGAATTTATGCCTGTTTAGCAAATTTATTTTTTATATTAAAAGTTATTTTTGTTCCAACATTCTTTTCACTTTCTATTTTCATTACTCCACCATGAAGTTTTACAATTTCATTACTAATTGCAAGACCTAATCCACTGCCAGCCTTGTTGTAATCCTCTTGGAAAAATTTATCTAAAACTTTATTTAAATTTTGCTTTTCTATACCTGAACCATTATCTTCAACTGATATAGTTGTTATATCTTCATCCTGAGAAGCTACAACTTTTATGTAACCACCCTGACTAGTGAATTTAAATGAATTTTGTATTAAATTTATAAGAACTTGTCTTAGTCTATTTTTATCTCCTTGGATATTTTCTATGAATTCATTTTCAAATTCAAATAAAAGTGATATATCTTTTTCGGCTGCTTTAACTTTCAACTGATTTACAACCCCAACAACTAATCCTTCAACATCAACTATATCAATATGAAGCTTTATCCTATCAGAAGAAAGCCTTGAGAAATCCAATAATTCTTCTACCAACTTTATAAGTCTTTCTGTCTCATCTTGTATAATACCTAGACCTAAATCTAACTCTTCTCTAGTTATACTTTCATATCCTAATGTTTCACTCCATCCCTTTATAGATGTAAGAGGGGTTCTCAACTCATGAGATACAGAAGATATAAATTCTTCTTTCAATTTTTCACTCTTATCAATTTCATGTGCCATATGTTCAAATGTCTGTGCTAAATCACCAATTTCATCATCTACAATCTTCATATTTTCCAATTTTATATTGTAGTTTCCTACAGCTAATTCGTTTGCAAACTTCTTTAGCTCTCTCAATGGTTTTATAAGAGTCTCAGCAAATTTGAGACTTATTAATATAGCTATAATAAGTATAAATATTCCCGCCAATATAAGCCATGTAGCTTGCTTTAATATGGCGTTATCAATTCCATCTAATGAAACAGTATATCTAACAACACCTTCTATAATATTATTTACTTTGAGTGGTAAGGAGATGCTCATGACATGCTCTCCTGTATCTGGTATTTTATAAGTATATGGTGTTAAATTTTTAGTCTTTACATCTCTTAATGCATTATCTACATCTTCATAATTTGCTTTTTCTTTACTTTTAAATCCATATTGGTCCAATATAACATTTTTATTCTTATCTATTATCGAAATCCCAAATTCTGAATTCTTTGTTAATGGCTGTTTATCAAAAATATTTTTAACTTTTTTCTCAAAGCTTGTAGTTTCCATTGTAATAGCATTATATTCATCAGCGTATTTTATTTCAGATTCAAGTAACTGTTTAACAGAATCATAGTAATAGTTTTGTATATAAAACATGAATAGCCCTTCAAACAGAGTTACCATTATAATAATTATTATAAAATAGTTTTTTATTACTTTTTTTCTCAGACCTTCAAAATGTAACACTATTATTCTTCCTTTCTAAAACAGTATCCATAACCCCAAATAGTTTGTATATATTTTGGTTTTGATGGGTCATCTTCTATTTTATTTCTTATCCTTCTTATATTTACATCTACTATTTTAAAATCATACAAATAATTAGTTCCCCATACCTCATCTAATATCTGATCTCTACTTAATGATTGTTTAGCATTTGATATCAAATATTTTACTATTGAAAATTCTGTTGGAGTAAGTTCAATCTCTTTACCATTCTTAAATAATTTTCTTTTATCTATATCAAGTATAAATGGTGGCGAGACTATCTCACTTGACTTAACATTTGAATCATCTTTTGCAACTCTTCTGATAAGAGCAGAAACCCTAACTAAAAGTTCCTTTATACTAAATGGTTTTATGATGTAATCATCTGCTCCTGAAATAAATCCTTCTATTTTATCATCTTCTTGAGCTTTTGCAGTAAGCATTATTATCCCAACTTGATCAAAATTTTCCCTTATAAACTTACAAACCTCTATCCCACTTATATCTGGAAGCATTACATCTAAAAGAGCTATTGTAATATCACTTTCTGTTGTCATTTTTTCTATAGCTTCTCTACCAGTACCTGCTTCAACTATTTCATAGCCTTCTCTTTTTAAGTTTATACTGACAAAACTTCTAATTCCAATTTCATCTTCTAGTATAAGTATTTTTTCCTTCATAAAATAAAACCTCCAATTGAGTGTAATATTAACCATATATTAATGAGAAATACTCTTTTAATGCGTCTATCGTAATATCTAACTTATCCATTTCATTTGCATCATTTATAGTTAGTAAAAAAGTATATTCATCGCTTTCTTGAAGTACAATAGAATTTTGTGTATTTGCACTTTTTCTATCTTCAAGTTTATTTTTACTCTCTACTATTATATTAAATAAATTCTTACGTTCTGAATAATCAAAATAGTAAAATTTAAATACAGCTTTTTCCCCAACAAATTCTTGTTCAACAATTATTTTATCTACTAAATTATTTTGCATAAATAATCTAAAATTGTATTTATAATTATAGTATATCTGGCTTATAAATATTAATTTTGAATTAGAATCTTCTTTCCCATTCCATCTGTACCAACTTATATTAGCAGATGCTTTAGAGGTATAAGTATTTCTATTCCCTCCAGCAACTATAGGTATCTCTATAATTTTATCTTTATCAACATCATCAACAGGTATGTAATAAGGTTTAGTAATAGTTTTATCATAATCACTAAACACTTTTTGAATTTTATCATTTTTCATATATAATATCTGTGTGATATAATTATTTTCTTTTAACATGGGAATATCTAGTACAACACCTTTGATGGATGCAGCTGAATTTCCAACAGATGAAGCAACATTACCTAGAGTTATATATAACTCATTTAGATTTTTTACATTTTCAAATTTGACATAATCCTTAACCTTCATAGTTCCATCAAAATTTGCAACAGTTGCAAACATCTCATTAGTTTTATTATTCAAATGAAGCATTAATATATCTATCTTGTCATCTCCATCTATATAACCAATCTTTACCTTCATATCGTTAAAATCTTCTTTATTTTGAATCCAAGAAGCATCTAAATCGTATACTTTTGTGATTTCATTATCCCTTACTTTGTATATATGCATATTAGTTTTATCTTTGGATTTAACAAGTAAAATAACTTCCTTATATCCATCTGAATCCAAATCATAGAAATTAGCATATTCTATTGATTCTCCATTTTCTAAATAATGGTCTCCTAGTACATATTTTTCACCATTGTAACTTAAAGTTACAAAACCTACTTTATTAACATTATTACTTAAATCTTCTTTTTGCTCAAATACTACTAATTCATCAACTCCATCACTATTTAAATCTACCTTATTTATTTTTCCTACCTCTTTTGTATTAGAAGGCAATATCATAGATGAGTCTGGTTTTAGTAGCTGATCTATACCATCGTACAATACTTTTTTTGTATCATCATAGTTAGGTATCTTTGCCAATTGTTCTGGAGATTCAGTTTTAACATTACATCCAGTAACAAATAACATCATTAAGCCTGATACAATAATAAGCTTTAATAACTTCATTTAACCCCTCCTAATCCTACAATCTTAAATTTTTCTTTTTTCTCGCAAAAATCTCCTCACAATAGTTAGACGTTTCAAATCCTCATAAGGTTTTACTTATTTTAACAAAACTTTATATTTTGATAAAACTTATGATAAATATAAAATCTAATTATTATTTCTAGGAGGTTTAGGCCCTGGATATTGGAAAAAGTTAGTTTTTAGCATACCATTATATAATTTTCTCTTTTTAGCTGCTTTTTGTCCAAATTCATATTCAAATTCTTCATAGGAAGTTATCAGATAATATGACCAATTTTTTAACTTTCTAAATGCATAACCAAGCTCTTTATATAATTGTTTAACACTATCCTTATCTTCCAATCGTTCTCCATAAGGAGGATTGGTAACTATAAATCCAAATTCTTCTTCACTCTCAAACTCAGTTGCATCTCCTACATTGAATTCTATATATTCATCTACACCTGCTATTTCTGCATTTTCTCGAGCTATATCTATACATTCTGCATCTATATCATATCCATAAATTTTAAATTTAGATTCATTGTCTATTTTATTAAAAGAATCTTTTCTTACATCCCACCAAATCTTTTTATCAAGCGTTCTCCATTTTTCTGATATAAATTCTCTATTTAATCCAGGTGCCATATTTATACCTATCATAGCTGCTTCAATTAATATAGTACCAGAACCACACATAGGGTCTACTAAAGTCCTACCTGCTTTCCAAGGAGTTAAGTAGATAAGTCCAGAAGCTAAAGTTTCTCTTATTGGAGCTTTATTTGCTTTTTCTCTATATCCTCTTTTATGTAAAGCATCTCCTGTTGTGTCTATTGAAAGAGTTACTTTATCTTTGTGTATAAATACAAATATAGGGTATTTTTCTTTATCTTCTTTAAGCAAACCATCCTCTAAATAACTTTTCTTCAAGCTTTCTACAATAGCTTTTTTTACTATAGCTTGTACATCTGGTGTACTGTATAATTTTGATTTTATAGAAGAAGCTTTTGAAATAGGAAATTGAGCTCCATAAGGTATATACTTAGACCAATTTATCCTTTTTGTATTTTCAAATAATTCATCAAAGCTTTTTGCTTCAAACTCAGCAATCTTAAGATGTACTCTTTCTGCACATCTTAACCACATGTTTGATTTTGCTATCCCAAATTCATCAGTCTTATATGTTATTCTTCCATCTTCTGTTTTTATTATTTCATATCCCAAATTAGTAATTTCTCTAGCCAACATTTTTTCCATTCCAAAAAAACATGGCGATATTAATGTATAGTTTTTCATAAAACCTCCTGTTTACTATATTAATTACAACGATTATTTATTTTTTAACCTATTTACATGTTTAAATTCATACTTCCCATTTGATATCCTGACATATCTAGTGTAACATATTTAAAGCCAAATTTTTTTAATTTAGTGTCAACTTTACTAAAATTGTTATTTTCAAAAAATTTACCTAATTCTTCCTGATTAACTTCTATTCTAGCTATATCTCCATGCATTCTTACTCTAAATTGAGAAAAGCCCAAATCAGATAAATATTCTTCACTTTTTTCTATTATCCTAAGCTTTTCATCTGTAATTTCAACACCATAAGGAATTCTGCTTGCCAGACATGCAAATGATGGTTTGTTAAAAGTTTCTAACTTCATATCTCTTGAAAGTAACCTAATTTCATTTTTCTTTAATCCACTTTCTTTCAATGGACTAATTACTTCTAGTTCATTTAGTGCTTTAAGACCTGGTCTATAGTCTCCTAAATCATCTACATTGGTTCCATCTACTATGTACTTTATATTATGTTCCTTTGCGACCTCTTTTATTTTAGTAAATATATATTTTTTACAATAATAACATCTTTCAACACCATTTTCTTTGAATTCCTTTAAATCAAAATCTTCTATTTTTAATATAATATGTTTAACTCCAAAATTTTTAGTATATTGTTTTGCTTCTTCTATTTCTCTATTTGAGTGCATCATTGCATGAATAGTTACAGCTATAACATTATCTCCTAATGTATCTCTTGCTACTTTAAGTAAGAAATTACTATCAACTCCACCTGAATAAGCAACTGCCACACTTTCTAATCCAATCAATTTTTCTCTTAATTTTTCTAACTTTTCTCTTTCCTTCACTAAATCTACCTCCATATCAAGAAAATATGAACTCTAAAACTATTCTTATTTTTTACATACTTAATGATTATAACATATAAAGTATATATTTAAAAAATTAGAATGACTTTTAAATATATTAATTATAATATTAAAGTACTTTTATTTATATCTTTACAATTTAAGTATATTACTGTATTACACTATATAAAAACAAAACAGTGTAATACAGTAATATACTTAAAAGCCATGAAGCCTAAATAGCCTATCTTCATGGCTAAGTTCACGATTTTATTCTCATATAATTACTCTTCTTATCGATATAATTGTAAATTACAAAAAGATACTATCATTAAAAATGTTTTAAAAACTTAATACTTATAGTTTACAGAGCTCTATATCAATCCCACCAAAAAAGCCATATGGTAGAATCTTGTATTACCTCTTTTAGAGCTCTTAATGTCTCATATCCTTGTACAATAATATCTTCACAGTACAAGATTAACTCTATGCATAGGTTATTGAACATTGTATTGTCACTAGGTATATTTTTTGAAAAATATTGGACTGTGTCACATCCAATTGCTATTGGGTATGCTCCATAGTTTTCGTACCAATATTTTGCAACTGCTATATGCTCTTCATCACTAGGACAATCGTTAAATCCACCAATTGGTATATATGCAAATACTTCATAAGGTTTAGTTGTTGGAACTTTAGCTATGTAAACTTTGTTATTTTCTTGAAATATATCTATATTTGTAATTGGGTTAAAACTTTTATAATCACAAAAAATATCTTCTGACTCTATGAGTTCCTTTACCACCTCTGAAATTTCACTCTTCCTACACTTGAAAAATTCATTTACATCAATTTCATTATATTTTTTCAGACAATGCTCTTTGTAGTTCTCAAGAGAACCATACTCTTTATTGACAATATCAATGTTTTCTTTTAGCAATCCTACCTTTTCATCGATAATTATAATTGGTGTATATCCTTTTTCTTTTCCATCTTCTATCATTGTCTCCAATAAATTGTCAATATCAATCTCATTGTTCACAGGAACACATTCAAAACCATATAAATCTTCAATACCCATATTTATCTCCTATTCTTTTTAGATTTAATTCTTTTGAAAGTTTTCTTTTTTTGTTGTCAAATTTTTAAATACTATTATTATTTGTAAAACTATAAGTAGAGGTATAATTTATAAAAAACATTCATATTAAATAAATTTTCATTTAATTTTTTGTATAAATATAACGTTTTTATGACAATATCCTCATATAAATATAATATCACAAAACAAATGTTCATGGTTAATAATAAGTAATTTTGTAATAATTCGTTGTAATATTATGTTATTTTAAATAAAATAAATGATATAATTTGTATAAGAAAGGGTATATTTATTCACATTAAATTTATTTGAGACAATGTCAATGTGAATTTTTTTAATAGTAACAAATATCCCCAAAATAATAAATAATATTAGACTTTATGTATAGTATAAATTCTAATAAATCACATGCATGTTTGCAAGAATTAATAGATTAAAATCAAGATTTAGATTTAATAGTACTTTTATGTGAAAAGATATGTATTTATTTAATATATTAAACTCAGAAAGTACAAGATTCTACTATCTAATAGCTAATAATTCTATTGATGTGCTTTTAATCCCAATACTAAAAACACTTACATAGAGACTAGAAATGTACTTTTCTAACTTGTAATTAACAGTAATTACTATGTATAAATTTTAACTGCATTGAGAAAATAGTAGAATAATATACCTGTAAAATTTATTAGAGTTGTATATTCACGTGTATTTCTTATTATTTATGTATAACAAAAGTAAATTTAATACATAAATTTATAGGTGTACCAATTAAAAATTTTAACTAATACACCCATTGATTTCTATTCTTCCTTTAATAAAATATCTTTCCATACATCTTCTTTAAACCCTAATAGTACATTTTTACCATCAAATAGTAGTGGTCTTTTAATAAGCATACCATCACTTACTAATATTTCTAGCAGTTTATCATCTGACTCAGTCTTTACTACATCTTTAAGACCTAATTCTCTATATTTCATTCCACTTGTATTAAAAAACTTTTTTATATCATATCCACTAATATTATAAATTAATTCTAATTCATTTTTAGTTGGTGGATTTTGAACCATATCTATATCCTCAAATTCCAAATTATTTTCTTTAAGCCATTTTTTTGCTTTTTTAACTGTAGAACATTTTGTATATCCATATAATTTAATCATTATAGTAAAACTTCCTTTCTAATTTTTTATCTCTATATTTACATTTTTATACCCATAATATGTATATTATAATCAAGTTTTATCATAAATACGATAGAACAGTTCAAATTTTCTAGCATCAATAGATACAGTCTTAGTTATATTAAAATCTCCATATTTGCTTTCATTAAATTTATAATTGCTACTGTTGATGATAAATTCTTCCTCCTCATACTTTTTCTTTAGCTATTTTGGTGTGAAGTATGGCATTTCTATAATTTTAATCTTACATTATACATTTTTTGAATTTGTATACATGTAAAAGCCGTGACAGTTTGATATCACGACTTTTTTACCACACAGTTAAATTAAATTTTAACTGCTCTAATATATCAAAATTTATATTTTTCATTGTAAAAGTCAGACAAACAATTCTTATTTTTTTATAAAATTTCAATATAAATTTCGTTTTTAAAAATTTAAACAATTTTTTCTTTTATTTGAATATCCTCAACTATACCATCTTTTATACTTATAATCTTATCAGCAACACTATTTGAAAATACAACATCATGTGTAATTATCAGTATAGTCATGCCTTTATCTTTAAGCCTATTCATTATATTTACTACTTTTTGAATAGTATCAATATCAAGTGCAGAAGTAGGCTCATCAAAACAAAGAACTTTTGGCATTAATGCACAAGACCTAGCTATTGCAACTCTTTGTTGCTGTCCTCCTGACAACTCAAATGGATATGAGTTCAATTTTTCTTCCAAATCAACTAGTCTCAAAAGTTCTTTAGCTCTATTTTCAGCTTCCTCTCTAGGGACTTTAAAAACATTAACTGGAGATTCAATTATATTTTCAAGGACAGTCATATGAGGAAATAGATTAAAGTTTTGAAAAACCATACCTATTTTACCACGTATTTTTGCCATGTCTTTCTTACTTTTTATTATTTCATTATCTATTATAATTTCTCCACTATCAAATTCTTCAAGACCATTTATACATCTTAATATTGTGGTCTTCCCTGCACCAGATTTACCAAGCAAAACTCCAATCTGACCTTCTTCTAGTTCAAAAGAAATATCTTTAAGCACTTTATTTTTTTTAAATGATTTATTTAAATTCCTGATTTTCAACATATAAAAAACCTCCTCCTATAATTATTGTAGCTTTATCTGTAATAAGAATATTTTTTTTCAAGTAATTCAAATCCCTTAGTAAGTATAGCTACAAATATAAGATATATTGCTCCTGCCTCAAATAGTGGTAACAAACTTGCTTCTCTATTCATTGCTATTTGAGATATTCTTAAAATATCATTTAATCCTAATATATATACTAAAGATGTATCTTTTACTAATGTAATTACTTCATTTGAAATAGGTGCTAGTATTCTTTTAAAAACTTGTGGAAATATTATTCTCTTGTACATCGTAAATTTGTCAAACCCTAGTACTTTTGAAGCTTCATATTGACCTCTATCTATTGATTGTATTCCACCTCTAAATATTTCTGCAAAGTATGCTGCATAATTTAAGAAGAAAGCTACTATTCCAGCTGTAAACCTGTCAAATACAATTCCTATAAGAGGTAAACCATAGAATATGACTATCATTTGTAAAAGTAAAGGTGTTCCTCTCATTATTAATATATAACATTGTGTAATACCACTTATTAATTTATTTTTTGATAATCTTAAAAATGCAACTCCAATCCCCAATGGAATTGATACTATTAATGTTATACAAAACATTGCTATAACTATTTCTAAACCTTGTAACATGCCTTTAGTGCCCCCTTCTTAACAGCTAACTTATCTCTTATTTAAACCACTTATCATAAATTTTGTCAAAAGCTCCATCTTTTTTCATTTCTTTTAATGTTTCATTTATTTTTTTACAAAGTTCTGGATTTTCCTTAGATGTTGCTACAACATAATCTTCTAATCCAAAATCTTCTTTTAATACTTTATATTTATCTTCACCTTTTTGTCCCATATAGTATCTAATTAAAACTTCATCACCAACAACTGCGCTAGTTCTACCTATCTCTAAGTCTCTAAGTGCTTTATCGTAAGTATCATAAAGAACTGGTGCTCCACCCTTTAAGCTATTCATAAAATCTTTATCTTTTTCTACTGCATCAAGAGCTGTTGAACCTTGTTGAGTTCCAACTTCTTTATCTTTTAAATCAGCTTTTGTATTTACTTTTGAATCACTTAAAGTAACTATTATTTGTTTATTTTGTAAATAAGGTTCTGTATATGATACTATTTTCTTTCTCTCATCTGTTATAGAATATCCATTCCATAATACATCTACAGTTTTTGAATCATTTAACTCTGTTTCTTTCATTGACCAATCTATTGGTTGAAATTTAACTTCCATTCCAAGTCTCTTAAATGTCTCTTTTGCTAAATCAACATCAAATCCCACTGTTTCTCCTTTTTCATCTAAAAATCCCATTGGTACAAATGTATTATCAAATCCTACAATTACCTCTTTTTTTGATGCATTTGAAGCATCTTTATCCTTTTCATTATCTGATTTTGAGCAACCTGCCATTCCACTTACTAAACCTAACATAATTGTAAATAATCCTAATTTTTTTAATATATTTTTCATAATATTCTCCCTCGTCTTTTAAATTTTTAAATTTTAAATATTTTGATTATTTCAGAAAAAATGTATCTATTGCAATATAATTCTCTGCGCGCTTAAAAAATTATATTAAAAAACTCCCGTCTCTAGCTATTGCTAGAGGACGGGAGTTAAATCTCGTGGTTCCACCTCTGTTCATTAATGCCTCACGACACTAACCTCTTTAAGTACAATAAAAATTATACTCTAGCACTATAACGGATGCAAGGATACCGGGAAACTCCTAGTAAAGTATTTTTACTCTTTCAGAGTCCTGCTCAAAGATGTGTTCAAAGTAAAATCTATTGCTCCTCTCACCAATCGGAAACTCTCTGTTTAAGATTACCTACTTTTACTATTTCTTTTCATCGCATTTAATGTTGTTTTGAATTCTTATTTATGATATTGATTTTATATCATAAGGCAATATCTGTCAATATATATTTTAAAATAAATATAAAAATCTAATTCCAAGGTACAACTTCTACCTCACCATAGCATCGTTCTACCAATCTATTAGAATACTCTCCTTTATATCCCAAAATAAAAAGCAAAACAAGCTCAATATATCTTGTTCCTATTGAAATGATATTCCAAATGTCTTCAACTTCTAATGTAGCTCTATGAGCTTTTCTACTTGGATGAACTATACTATTTCTTAAATAAATAACTAAATCTATTCCATCATCAAACTTCTTTTTTATCATGCTATCAAATATGTCTAACTCATATTTACCATATGGTATCTTACATATATCAAGTAGAAGTCTGATATTTTTAGATGCCAAATTATGGTCAAAAGTTTCATCTGTAAGCACCTTATTTTGCTCTACCAGCACTACATATGACAAAGTTTCAAGTGCAATCTGTACAGATATTATATTATTTTCCATAGTCACACTTCCAAGAGACTCTATATACCAATCAACGACACTCTTTATCGCGGAGCCATAATAAAAATCTTCTAATTTTTTACACATGAGACTTATATATTTTTCTATATTATGATAGTTCGACAGCGTATCTGACCATGTTGGTACATATCTAAAAGGTGTTATTTGATTTTCATTCCAAATTCTATAAACTTCATTCCCATTTCTATATCCTTTTGCCAAACAAAATCCAACATATCTGCCACACATAAAACTCAAGGCTGTTGATATTCTATCTAAAAGATTTATTGTATTATTAGTTCTAAAAATTCTACCATCTTTTCTTCTAATCCTACCTATATGAGTTATTATTGCACCAGATTTAGACTTTAAATCTGACTTCAATTCTTTTCTATAATCATACCGTTTATCTATAGTAACAACATAATCATTTATATCAAATTCAATTCTACCTGCATATACCTTATCATTGTATTTTATAAGTTTTCCAGGTATTTTATCTAAGTTTATTATATTAAAATCTACATGTTCAACATAAGAGTTTTTAGATTTTATACAATCATCATTGATATATCCCTCTATCACAAAATCACTTAGAGTGTTTATTGTTATAGAAATAATCTTATAACCATAGACTTCAAGAATAGCATTATCATAGTCCAAAACTAAGTTCTCATCTTCATTTTCTATATCTTCAATGCAACCTATATCTGCTTTAAAACTTATGGATATTGGAGGTGTCATTTTATAATAAACTTTTCCATTACATCTATATTTCTTATCTAAATATATACAAAATCTACCTTCATAGATACTAATATCTTCATTGATACCATAGCTTAAATATTCTGATGTTATAGAATCATCAATTTCTTTCATTTTTATTCCCACCTTTGCTTTTGTATAATAACATGGGGATTTCATTTCTTTTTTATTTAGTAAAACCCAATCTATTATATAATTCAATATATTATTTTTATTAATTATGTATTTTATAATTTCTTATAAAAACAGTATCATTCTAGTATCATCGTTTGTTAGAGACATTATGTATTTTATAATTTTTTATTTATTAATAATACCTAAAATAGATTTTAAGAAATCATTTTATTACCATAGCTTTTATTCATTTAGATATTATCATTCATATATGTACATTGTCAAAGAAAACATTTAATTTATTAAATATTTTCTTTAACAATATATTATTATAATCTTATAAATAATATATTTAATAAACTGAATCTATTTCATTAAATGATTTTTCAAAATAAAAATGGTAGCTTTAATTTGTTATTTCAAAACTACCATTAGATTATGTATATTTTCTTTTAACATATAAAGCTTTTACTCATTACAACGATTTTTACTACGTTTATTTAGTCTATATATTCAAAATATTATGGCACTCATAAAATTGGAACCCAAAATTCAATCAAACTTTTACCATCCTTATCAACTAATTCTCCATATCTCGCAAAATCATATTTAGCATTTTCATTTAACTGGCATGTTGACTGAGGTAACCATTCTTTATAAGCATAATCTACAACAGGTTGTAAGCTATCTTCTCTCTTTGCTTTAAAGGTAAAAACTATATTTTGCACATTCACCTATAACAGAAAAACCTAGTCGTGTATTTCCTTTATAGCCTACTAAAAGAATTTTGTCATTTTCAACCATTTTAACTTCCATTATTCTATCACCTCTCAAAGTTTCTTTTCCATCAACAGTAAACTTTAATTGTACAGGATGAAAATCTCCTTTTTTTCTAAATGATTGTGGGCTACATTTAAGCATAGCCTTAAATCCAATTGTAAATGATTGTTGTGTTTCATATCCAGCAAATAGTGAAATTTCCATAATTGGCTTATCTGTAAAAATTAGTAACCTTCTAGTATGATTGTACCTAATTCTGTCTTAGCTATTTTCACATTTCTTGCTATTGTCAAAAAAAATTAATCACTAATAATGATGGCAACCCGTAAAATTTGGATAATATATCATTACTCAAGGTTAGATAATGTATTTCTTATGTCCTTTTCTACTAATGACTTCATATTATCATTATAAATATTTATATCTGCATTACTTAATTCCGCTCTTATACGATGAATAAGTTGTTTCTTATACTTTATGATATTAGGTAATGACTGAATAAAATTTCTCGATACAGAAGGCTTTTTATCCACAATGTGACTTAGTATACTATCTATATTCATTTCAATTTTATTATCAGTATCCCACTTAGCATTTGCAACTATTAACAACAATCCTCTTGTACGAATATATGAACTTTCATTATTAATCATTTCTAGAAAATAATCAAAAAAACAGTATGTAATGTTTGATTTTTTACTTTCATTTTCTAGAAATAAAAAAGTTTTATATGCTTCAGTATGATTTTTTGAACATAATTCTTTAATAAGTAAATCAATATTTTCCAATATTTTCATCTCCTTTGTAACAAATATTTATTTAAGCTGAGTATAACATAACAAAAAATAAATAGAAATAATTGCGATACCTATATAAATATTATCTGTTAATCAATCTGATTTACATCAATGCATGTTAATACTCAATTTTCATTTAAATTCTGTTAATAAGTAATATAATTTTTTTCTAAATTATACTAGTAAAAAGACGCTCCTTTCTGAGCGTCTTCATAATATAAAAATCTAATATTCTTTTAAAGTTCATTGCGTTTTATTTGTAATTAATAAGTTATATAATAAATAGACTTAATAAATATATTATATAACTTATATTTATTATAGTTCCTTTTTTAAAGTTTCTTTTAAAGTATCATATGCAAAATCCATTATTTCTCTACAAGCAACTAAATCTTTCTTTAAGTCTATACATAACTCTGAACCATACTCATTTCTTACTGTTGTTGTCAAATCTTTAGCATATGCTTTAGCTTTAGTACTTTCACCCTCATGGTTTCTACCTCTTACATATCCAATTATTATATTTGAGGCATTTACTGCACCACATAAACTAGCAACTCCACAACCTGAACCTAATCCACTACCTAAACAAACTGGTATATCTGTATTAAACTCTTCATTATATGCTTTTATAACTGACTCTGCACAATTAAACCCTTTTTCATGGTATTTTGATGCTATAACTTTATTGCACATTAAAACTCCCCCTTATCAATGTAAATTAAAAATCTCTTCTAACGTAATTATATCAAATATTAACAAAAAAATCACTTTTAACCAATTTAACTATTTTCTTCTAAATCTAATAGTATTTTTTTTAAGTCAGAATGATTCCCCATATATCCACCAATATTATTTTTACCAACAACTCTGTGACAAGGTATTATTATTGGAATTTTGTTGCTTTTACTTGCTTGTCCAATTGCTCTAACAGACTTTGGATTATTTATATTTTTTGCTATTTCTGAGTATGAGAGTGTTTTTCCATAAGGTATTTTTAACATTTCTTCATAGACAGACTTTTGAAATTCAGTACCATCAACACGTATTTTCAAATCAAATGTTTTTCTTTTTCCATTAAAATAATCATCTATCTGATTTATTGCCTCTTTTAAATCTTCTTCACTTCTTTTTATATCTATTCCTTTTTTAATATATTCTTCTTTTAAATTATTAAATTTTTCATCTCCTATATCTAAACTAACTACAAAACCATCTTCACTCAATATGTACAAATTTCCTATTTTAGACTCATAAACATCATATACTAAATTCATATAACGTCCCCCCTTTTATATTAGTATACATATAATTTTTCAAGTAATAAAGAGTTACCCTAAAAAATAGAGTAACTCTTTTTATAATTGTTATACAATAGTAATTTATTTAGATAGCTATAAATTTTCAATATGTGAAACATTAATCTTCTATATTTTTAAAAGCTTTAGAAAGCATAAGTTTTATCCTGTTAAGCTGATTAACCTCGCTTGCAGAAGGGTCATAATCAATAGGAATTATATTTGCATTCTTATATAATCTTTTTAATTCTTTTATAGAACCTTTACCAATTATATGATTAGGTAAACATCCAAAAGGTTGCATACAAATGATATTTTCCACACCTTCATTCAACAATTCAACCATCTCACCTGTTAAAAGCCATCCTTCTCCAGTTTGATTTCCTAATGATACTACTGGTTCTGTATTTTTCGCAACTGTTTTTATATTTCCTGGAGCGTAAAATCTTTTACTTTTATCAAGTGCTTTTTTATATACTCTTTGGTATATACTTGTTATGTATATAAAGGCTTCTCCTATCATTCTACTTTTTCTACTTCCTTCTAAATGAGTGTGTTTATAAATAGTATTAAACGCACAACTTAAAAAGAAATTTGTAAGGTCTGGTACAACTGCTTCAGCACCTTCTCGCTCTAATATATTCACTAGATTATTGTTTGCAATTGGATGAAATTTAACTAATATTTCTCCAACTAAACCTACTTTAGGTTTTTTAATATCTAATATCTCTAGGTTATCAAACTCATTTACTATCTCTTTTATGTTTTTAGTAAATACAGAAATTTTAGCTTTGACTAGAGATTTTTTACATATATCAACCCATTTTTCATATAGAGTATTTGTACTTCCAATAACTTTCTCATATGGTCTCACTCTATAGAGTACTTTCATCAATAAATCTCCATATACAACAGACATAAAAAGTCTATTGATTAATTTTAGAGATACATTATCCATTATCCCACTATCTTCTATTCCATTTACACTAAGTGCAATAACTGGAACATCTTTAAACCCTGCATCATACATAGCTTTTCTTAAAAATCCAATATAATTTGTAGCTCTACAACCGCCACCAGTTTGAGTTATTGCAACAGATGTATTATTTAAATCATATTTTCCAGACTTTAATGCTGTTATTAATTGACCTACTACTATTATAGCTGGATAACAAGCATCATTATTTACATACCTCAAACCTTCCTCAATAACACTACTATCTGTATCTTTTAAAATTTCTATCTTATATCCACTCAGATTTACAGCTTCTTCAAGGAATTGAAAATGTATAGGTGACATTTGTGGTGCTAATATAGTATGTTTGTTCGTTATTTGATTATTCTTTGCATACTGTATTCTATCTACTTTCATATTTTTTACATCTATATTTTTACTTTCTCTCTCAAACATAGCTGCTTTTAAAGACCTCATTCTTATCTTTGCAGCTCCCAAATTATTACCTTCGTCAATTTTTATAATAGTATATATTTTAGATTTTTCATTAAGTATTTCTTGAACTTGGTCTGTAGTTACTGCATCCAAACCACACCCAAATGAATTAAGTTGAACCAATTCTAAATAATTTTTATCTCTTACAAAACTAGCTGCTTTGTATAATCTTGAATGATAGACCCATTGGTCTACAACTCTAAGTGGTCTTTGCATATTTGCTAAGTGACATATAGAATCTTCAGTAAGTACTGCCATATCTAAAGAATTTATAAGCTCTGGCATTCCATGATTTATTTCTGGATCTATATGATATGGTCTACCACATAATACAATTCCCTTTAAGTTTCTCTCTTTTATCTCCTTAAGTGCTCTTTCACCTGCTGCTTGCATTTCCATTTTAAATGAATTTTGTTCATCAGTCGCTTTATCAACTGCATGATTAATTTCTGCCTTAGTTATATTTATACCATTAAAACGTCTTGATAATTCCTCATGAAGTCTCTTTTTCAACTTTTCCTTATCATTTAGACTTATAAATGGATTTATGTAATTTATATTTTTGTTTCTTATATTTTCCACATTATTTTTTATTACTTCAGAATAGGATATTACGACAGGACAATTATAATAATTATCTGCACTTAAATCTTCTTTATTTTCATTGGTTACACTAGGATAAAATATATTCTTTATTCCTTTTGAAATTAAATTTTCTATATGACCATGAACTAATTTCCCAGGATAACACACTGTTTCAGAAGCAATGCTAGTTATACCAGTTTCATATAATTGTTTTGATGACCTATCTGAAAGTACAACTCTAAATCCCATATCATTGAAAAATGTAAACCAAAATGGATAATCTTCATACATATTTAATACTCTTGGTATTCCTATCTCTCCTTTTTTTGCTTTATCTTTTTCTAATGGTTTGTATTTAAAAATCCTATCATATTTATACTTAAATAGATTTATGGGGTTTTTCTTTTCTAAACCTATCTTTTTATCGCCATAAATAGCTTCTCCCTTCTCACATCTGTTTCCTGAAATAAAAATTTCATTATCAGAAAATTTGTTTATTGTAAGAAGACAATGATTTGAGCATCCTTTACATCTAATTACACTTGATTCTAATTTTATACTATTCAATTCTTCTTTAGATAATAAAGATGTTTGATATCCACTTTCATACTTCTCTCTAGCTATAAGAGCTGAACCAAAAGCACCCATAATTCCAGAAATATTAGGTCTAATTACATTTTTGCCAATTAACCTTTCAAAACTTCTAAGTACTAAATCATTGTAAAATGTTCCACCTTGTACAACAATATTATTTCCAATCTCATTTAAATCTCTGATTTTTATTACTTTAAATAAAGCATTCTTTATTACAGAATAAGATAAGCCTGCTGATATATCTCCAACACTTGCCCCTTCTTTTTGAGATTGTTTTACTCTCGAATTCATAAACACAGTACATCTTGAACCTAAATCGACAGGGCTTTGAGAATAGATACCTTCATGTGCAAATTCTTCGATTGTCATAGATAAAGAACTTGCAAATGTCTCTAAAAATGAACCACAACCTGATGAACAAGCTTCATTTAATATTATATTATCAATTACACCCTCTTTTATTTTTAAACACTTCATATCTTGACCACCAATATCAAGTATAAAGTCTACATCTTTATTAAAAAATTTAGCAGCTTTATAATGTGCTATAGTCTCTATTTCTCCATTATCTATTTTTAATGCTTTTTTAATAAGTCCCTCTCCATATCCAGTTACAGTTGAACTTAAGATTTTAACGTCTTTTGGTAATATATCATATATTTCATTTATGACCTTGATTGTTGTTTTTAGTGGATTCCCTTCATTACTATTATAGTAAGAATATACTAGATTCCCATCTTCATCAATAAGCGCAGCCTTAGTAGTAGTAGAACCTGCATCAATTCCTAGATAACAATTTTTCTTAATTGAATTTATATCTACATAATCTATTTTTTCTTTTTCATGTCTTCTTAAAAATTCTTCATACTCGTTTTTATCTTTGAATAAAGGTTCTAATAAATTTACTTCTCCATCTTCAATATTTTTTATATTGTCTAGTTTTTCTATTAGAGATTTAAGTTTTATACTATCTTCATCTACTGATAATAATCCTGCTCCAATAGCAATATAAAGCTGTGCATCTTCTGGGAAAATTACATTTTCATCTTTTAAATTTAGTACTCTTTTAAAAGCTTCTCTAAGTTCAGATAAAAAATACAATGGTCCACCTAAAAATGCAACATTGCCTTCTATTTTTCTTCCACAAGAAAGAACACTTACTGTTTGTACGACAACTGCATTAAAAATACTCATTGCTATATCAGTCTGCTTAGCTCCATCATTTATAAGAGGTTGAATATCTGTTTTAGCAAAAACACCACATCTTGAGGCTATTGGGTAAATAACATTGTAGCCTTTAGCTAATTCATTTAAACCACTAGCATCTGTCTTTAAAAGGGAAGCCATTTGGTCTATGAATGCTCCAGTGCCACCTGCACATATACCATTCATTCTTTGATCTATTCCTCCACTTAAATAGGTTATTTTTGCATCTTCTCCTCCAAGTTCTATAACAACATCAGTTTCCGGATGGAAATATTCTATTGATTTTGTACTAGATATAACTTCTTGGACAAATTTTACCCCAAGTTTTTTTGAGATTCCAATTCCTCCTGAACCAGTTATTATAATGGTTGCATTTATATCTCCCAATTTTTCGTATATTCCATTTAGTACTTCTTTAACTGATTTCTTCACATCAGAATAATGTCTTTTATATTCTTTATGAACTATATTGTTATTATTAAGTACCACAACCTTTACTGTTGTAGAACCTACATCAATTCCTATATGAAATAATTCATCCATTGTACCCCTCCATACTTATATGCTTTTTTAATTTTTGTAAGTTCTATGGCTTTATTTTAAGTAAGTTATTTTATAATTTTTATGATTAATATTTTTATTTTATGATTCTTTTATTAACCAAGCTTACTCTACTAGGTAATTTCTAATAATACCTTTAAATTTTAAATAAGAACATATAGTTAGTGTACTAAATTTTGTCATAAATTTCTACAGATTTTTGTTACTTTTTACATAAATATAACTTAACTCTAATACCAATTTAATGTTCGTATATTATAAAATATCTTCATTCAAAAAAAATGGTTGTCAGTACACAATTCCTTATTGCATATAGACAACCATTTTTTTGTATATTATTTTTATTTTAATTACTTCTATTTATCATATTTATGATACGAGCATAAATATAAAGTGAGCTGCTGCTCCTGCACATAAACCACCTATTGTATGAGAAAGAATTGCTTTTCCAGCTAATTGTCTAGCATTTAATGCATCCATCATACCAATATGTGTACTTAAATATCCACTCCAACACATACCCATTGCTGTAAATACTGCTATATCATTAGGAGTTATAGCTCCTGATTTTATAAATTCTGGAACTAAAGACATTGCTGCTCCAACAGCTCCTAATGAAGTTATAGGGAATGCTATTGCTTCTGGTGATGTAAATCCAAATAATGGCTCTAATATAAATCCAAGCTTATCCCCAAGAACTGGAAGTAATTTTATTCCTTCATATGCAGCTCCTGTATAAACCTCTTGACCTGTAGCAGGGTCTGTAGATGGTCCAAAAGTTAATAGCATAACTAATGTACATACTACTAGGACACCAGGGATTATAGCCATTCCCATATCTACACCCATCTTACCACCTTCAAGAATAGCATCTAGGCCTCTTTGGAACACATTTCCTTCTCTTATTTCTCTAAATTCAGCTTTTTTCTCTAATATTCCTGCTGCTTTATCTTCTTCTGGATTATAGTTATAGAACTTCTTAGTAAATGTCAACATTATTCTAACACTTACAACACTACCTATTACTGCACCTAAGTTACCAATCAATGCTGGCAATACATATTCTGTACCTTGAGATATCATAAACGTTGTTAAGATAAGTCCCATACCAAAAGCTGTTCCTAAATTACATAGTGCTGGAACTTGATATTGTTTAAAATACTGTGTGAATGTTTTATCTTTAGCAAAAGGTATAATAGCTGGATTATCTGATAAATAAGTTGTTATAGCCCCTGCTATACTAGCACCAGGTAATCCGTATAAAGGCTTCATAAATATAGCGAAAATTTTATTAATTAATGCTATTACTCCAAACTCTGAAAGTAGTGCGCTTAATGCGCCTGCAAGAACTGCCATAGCCATAATTAAGAAAACTGTCTCTAATAGTAAAGCATGTGCTGTACTCATTATTACTTTAAACATCATTCCTGCGCCCATAATACTACCAACATAGCCAAATCCAACTATTAGTAATATTATGAAAACGAATGTCTCCATGCTTACTGCCTTAACCTGTCTCCTGTCTGTTAACTTCTCCATTTTGAATCATCCCTTCTTTTCTTTTGTTGTAAAGCTTAACAAAACCTTTTCTCTTTTTTAATTATACTTATAAATATTACTCTTTGCAACTTTATTTGTCATTTTTTTATCATAAATAAAATGAAAACCAGTATTCCAATAATAAAAATTTTTCAGATTTCTGCAAGTTTTCGACATATTATCTTTCATATATAAAATGATACAATTTCTTACTAAATAGATATAACCTCCTCTAACGACCTAATATCTAATAACAAGTTGTAACTTATAACTTTTATATTAATCAAAAAAGATTATGAAAAATTTTTTCCTTCAATATTTTTCATAATCTTTTTTTCTATTTTTATAAATTTTTTTCAAAAATTTTTTTTTAGTTATGTATTATTTTAATTTTTCAGCTATATATTTTACTAAATCAACAGTTCTTGAGGAATATCCCCATTCATTGTCATACCATGAAACTACTTTGACCATATTATCCTCTATAACCATTGTGGACAGAGCATCTATGATAGATGATCTTGAATCGCCTCTATAATCTATAGAAACAAGTGGTTTGTCACAGTATCCTAAAACACCCTTTAATTCTCCTTCAGCAGCTTCTTTTAATACAGAATTCACTTGCTCAACTGTAACGTTTTCTTTAAGTTCACATACTAAATCAACAAGTGAAACTGTTGGTGTTGGCACTCTAAGTGAAAAACCATTTAATTTTCCTTCTAATTGTGGTAATACTCTTGACACAGCTTTTGCTGCTCCTGTAGTGGTAGGTATTATAGATTCAGCCGCTGCTCTCGCTCTTCTCAGGTCTTTGTGGCTCTTATCTAATATTCTTTGATCGTTAGTATATGAATGTACAGTAGTCATTAAACCTTTTACTATACCAAATTTTTCGTCCAATACTTTAGCAAATGGTGCTAGGCAATTTGTAGTACAAGATGCATTTGAGATTATATTATGCTTTTCATTATCATATTGTTCTTCATTAACTCCAACAACTATAGTTATATCTTCATTTTTTCCTGGAGCTGTTATTATTACTTTTTTTGCACCTGCTTTAATGTGTTTTTCTGCCTTTTCTCTTTGTGTAAATAATCCTGTTGATTCTATAACTATATCAACCCCTAACTCTTTCCATGGTAATTCTTCCGGGTCATTGTATCTCAGTATTTTTATTTCTTTAGAGTTTACTATTAGTGTATCTTCATCCTTTGCTTCTACCTCACCTCTAAAAGTTCCGTAACATGAATCATATGTAAATAAATGTGCCAAAGACTCTGTTGTTGCTCTTGCATTTATGGCTACAATTTCTATATTATCTCCTAATTCTTCTTGAGCTATTCTCAACACAGCTCTTCCTATTCTTCCAAATCCGTTCATTCCTACCTTAATTTTCATTATGAAATGTCTCCCTCCATTACTATGTTTTTACATGATTATTGTACACTAAATAATTCATTTGTTCAATACTTTTTCTAGATTAAATAATTAAATTCTGTGTTTTTTTATTGTCAAAAGACAATTAGTGTATCATTTTTATCTCTTTTAACCCTTATTTAGTATATACTTTTTAATATAAAGAGGCTGGAGGGACGTATTTTGCCCAATGTCCCTTGGGACATATTTCACCACCATTTTTTTGAATTTTTAAACTATATCTATATTTGAAAATACAATATGTATTAAAAGATTATCTCTCAATACAAAAACATCTAAAAATTACCTAAAAATAACCCTTAAATTTTTGTATTGATTACTTTACATCTTAAAAAATAAAACAAAAAAGAGATTATATCATTATATGAATAAAATAAATTTTTATACTTTACTCACTTACATAATACAATCTCTTTTTTGTATAATTATTCAAATAATTTAGTTCCTAAACTTACAAACATTTGTAAAATTAAAAATGCTTTTGTATCTATCTTATGATTACTCTGTAAAATTTCTTTTGCTTCATCTTGTGAAACTAAAATAGCTTCAATATCTTCATCTGGTTCTAAGAATTCATCAGTTATATTACCATCGCATATACAGTAAACAAATGCAATCGATTCATCACTCATACCAGGAGATAGATATACTTTCTCATTACTCTTATTTTTTTGAATTTCTAAAAGAGCAAGCCCAGTTTCTTCTCTAAGTTCTCTTTCAACAGAAATATCTATAGATTCACCCTTATCGATAAGACCTGCTGGCAATTCGTATATATATCCATTAATGGGTACTCTAAATTGTTTTATTAAAATTAATTTTTTACTACTTTTATGAAGACCTACTATTGCAACTGCATCTGCACTATCTTCTTTATTTTCAAGATAAATACTTTTTAGTTGTTCACTGCTTTTTCTTGATGCTACCATCCATATCTTATCTTCATCTAGCTTATTTTTATACTCAATTTCAAAAAGTCCCATAAACTTACTTTCAACCAATGGATTTATATTTTTTATTATAGTTTTTTTCAAATTTACTACGACCTCTCTTTATTTAAATATCCTTAAGTAATTATAGACACAATACTTTAAAATAAGTATTGGATACAGTTTCTTATATCTCCATTTCTAAGTTATCTTTATCTATGAACCCTACTTTAATTTCACAATCAAATATTTCTTTTAATAATTTTGCTAACTCTTCTCTTGCACTCATTACTTGATCTAAATTTGCATTAGTAAAACCATCTATAGGGAAAAATATATTTTTTGAACTACTTGTAATTTTTCCTTCTTCACCTTGTCTCCATATCCATCTTCTAGTTTTTACCATATCTCCAACAGAATAAATTAATTCTCCTTCTTCCATCAACTCAACTTCAGTTTCTCCAAATGGAATAAATTTATCCCCTTTTTTTGAAAATCTAACAAATACATCATCATCTCTAAAATCCATATCATGTGCACCCATTGGAAGTAGATATTTTAAAGAAATAGAGTTTCCTAAGTCTACAATAGGATTTATATGTGGAAGCTTTTTATTTTTAGCAACTCTTGTTGTCATTGCTTCTATCGAACTCATAAATTTATTTGGATTCATCCCTAAACTTCTAAATGCTTCTCTGTATGGTATAATTTCTTCTGCTTCTTTTACCTTTTTATCTTTAAAGTACTCTTCTACTCTGTCTATGCTTATATCTAAAAGATTATTTATTCTTTCAATTTCTTTAGTATTGTCTATTCCTTTTGCAACTACTACACCAAAACATACATTTTCTAATTTATCAAATACTTCTTTTTCTACTATGAATTTCATTTTGCCTTGTCCTCCTGTTATTTTACATTATTTTCTAAGTAAATTTTATCACTTTATGTCTTATAAATATACCCCCTATTTTAGCAATTGTTTAATTTTTTTAAATTTTCCAATTAATACAATATTAGTTCTTATGAAATATTTTATATATAGTAATTATAGATTAAGCTTTTAAAAAAAATATTCTTGCTTTATAATGTATAATATATTTTTATTATACGTCTTATGGAGGTAATATTGTGAAAAATTTGATTTCTATATATTTTATAATTATTAATATTATTGGTTTATCTTCAATGTATATTGATAAGAAAAAAGCAATAAAAAATAAATGGAGAATAAAAGAAGCTACCCTTCTTGCCATAGCAATAATTGGAGGTAGCATCGGTTCTATCATTGGAATGTATTCTTTTAGACATAAAACTAAGCATATTAAATTTACACTTGGGATACCATTTATAATATTACTACAATTGTTATTATTCTATTATATGCTTTAAAGTGATTTTTAAATATAATAATTCTATTTTTATTAATAATTTAAGGTGTATAAATTTTTTAATTTTATACACCTATTATCTAGCAATTCATAAAAATCTAACCAATTAAATTAATGACCTTTATGTTTGGCTTTTCTTTTTTCTTGTTTCAAAGTAAAAAGTCTTTCTTTTTCTTCTTCTTTTCTAGACTTAGCTAGTATTTTTTTATCTTGTTTTCTTTCTTCATGTTGAATCTTAAGAGCATTTTGCGCTTTAGTTCCTATAGTTTCTTTAGACTGTTCTTTTTTTACTTTTCTCCGCATCCTTTTGTATCCAATGTTGTCTTTAGATACATTTTTATCCAATTTGATACTTCCAAAATTTAATGAAAAGAACTTTTCAAGTATGAATTCATATACTTCTACATCCCTAGGTTCTGCTCCAAAAACTACCCTACACACCTCATATTTTTTACCATCTTGTCTTTCGAATATACCTATCCAAAACGGTTCTTCAAATAAGACTGTTAATTTTCCACTAACATTATCCATTGCTAGTTCCTCCTATTTATTTGCTTTATTTCTAAAGAATGGACAACCAAGGAGGCAGGTTACTGACAGCAATTGCTGCGTCTGGACTACCAACCAGACTGTGTTTTTATCTTCATCAGTTAAATATTAACTTTTTTATTTTAATTTGTCAATGTTGATATAAATTTATCTTCCTTACTATTGCTATTAACAACTTTAAATATTATCCATTATTTCTCCATGCATAAACAAAGCTGCTTCTCCAGAAATTTTTACATCATTATCTTTTAATAATTCACACTGAATAATGCCACCACGATTAGAAAGTTGTGATGCTATCATTTTATCTTTTCCCAACTTTTCAGCCCAATATGGTATAAGACTACAATGAGATGAACCTGTAACAGAATCTTCTGAGTCTAATTCTGGACAAAAATATCGAGATACAAAATCTGTATCAGTTCCTTGTGATGTAATTATAACACCTAGCCAACCTGTTAATTTACGTAAATCTTGATAATTAGGTGTATAGTCTATAACTTCTTGTTCATTACTTAGTAACAATATTAAATCTCTTGAAGAGTAGATAGCCACTGGTGTACAACCCAGTAAACTACGTTGTTGTACTGATAATTCAATTTCAATAGGTTCTCTGTTTGGAAATATCATTTCATATAGATTCCCATTTCGTGTAACTTCAAGAGTTCCACTTTGAGTAAAAAAACAAATTTTCTTAATATCTATATCAATAAAATTGGATATAACATAAGCTGCAGCTAAAGTTGCATGACCACATAAATCAATTTCTTCTTTAGGTGTAAACCATCGTAAGTCATAATTTCCATTATTTTTAACTACAAAAGCTGTTTCTGGAAGATTATTCTCTGTTGCTATTTTCTGCATTAATTCTAGTGATAATCTCTTTTCAGGAACACAAACACCAGCAGGATTTCCTTTAAATAATCTATTTGTAAATGAATCAACTACATAATATTTCATTATTCACACCTTCTTTCTAATTTAAAGTTAGGAATACATTCATATTATATTATCCCATATTTAAATAATCAAAACAAATTACTATTTCTTATGAATTTATATAATTCAATATCTTACTCTCGACAAGTATTTATTGAAATACAAAACTAGAATACTTCTTTATCAATATTTCAATAATATTTTCTTTTCTGATAAAATCTCTTCTATAAATCTCTTCTATACTAATTGTAGTGACTTTTCTTTAAACCACATTATGCCAGTAATAATTGTTGCACATACATCTGCTACCAATTGAGTTGCAATAAGACCTTTCATACCCCATAAATTTGTGAAGATCAACAAAAATGGAATGAACAGCAAACCTTGACGACATATACTTAGCATACCACCTTGTTTTGCTTTTCCAATTGCTAAAAAGTAATTTCCTATGACAATTTGAACCCCTAATGTCATAAATGAAATAGCATCAACAATTAAAGCAGTTCTTCCAATTTCCAATACTTTAACTGATTCTTGATTAAATATATAAATAAATTGCTTTGAAAATAAAATGCACAAAGCTCCAAACAATACATTTACAACAGTACTCCAATATATTGCTGTCTTAGTAGCTCTTTCAACTCTATCTATTTTTCCTGCACCATAGTTATATCCAATCAGAGGAGAATAACCTTTTAAAAAACCATATAAAGCATTTGATTCCAAAGACATAAGGCGGTTAACAATTCCCATAGCTGCAATAGCAGCTTCTCCAAATGGTTTAGCAACAATATTAGTTAAACTCACTGCCCCACCAGTCAAAAATTGGAAGAAGCAAACTGGTAGACCGATTTTGAAAATCTCTGTGTAAATAGTACGCTTGATTTTAAAATAACTAAAAGAAATTTTCAAAAATGTATGCCCTTTTAAAATATAAAATCCATAAAATGAGGTAGAGACAAGTTGTGAAATTAATGTTGCAATAGCTGCACCAGAAACTCCCATATGACATCCAAATATTAAAACTGGGTCTAATATGAAGTTTGTTAATCCACCAAGCAACATAGCAGTCATACTAAATGAAGAACTCCCTTCTGCAACTATCATATTATTCATCATTATATTTAAAACATTGAATATAAGCCCCAAAATATATATCAAACCATATTCTCTTACATAATAAAGTGTGCTATCTGTTGCCCCTAAAATATTCATAAGAGGATTAAAAAATAATAGCATAATTGTAACCAAAACAGTGATTAAAAATATACCTGAAAAGAAAGCTATACTACTACAAGCCTTTACTTCCTCATATTCTTTTTTACCAAGAAGCCTTGAAATATAAGAACCTGCACCACTTCCAAAAAGCAATCCTATTCCAGTACCAACCATAGTTAATGGATATACTAAGGATACTGCAGCAGTTTGCAGTGTCCCCAAACGACCTACAAAGAAAGCATCAACAATATTATATAATGCTGATACTATCATCCCCATCATAGTAGGCATTCCTAATTTTAACAGTGATTTCCTTACATCTTCTTTTTCTAAAAGATAGATTCTTTTTTGATTTCCATTCATATCAATCATCCTTTCAAATGTTTTGTTTCAATACAGTATAGTTACTAAACATATTTTTAAAAATAATTGCTACCCTCTACGATAGCAATTTTTTCACACACAGCCATTACTTTTCTTCTAATTTTTTATCAATACTTTCTTCAAAAGCAGAAAAATAACTCAACATATACTCATAAAAAGGCTCTGGCATATCATCTAACAGTTTGAGTGATTCATCATTAGTTTGCTTATGATATTCTTGATGAGCTTTATAATTTTTCATTCCATCATCTGTAAGGCTCAAAACTACTTCTGTATCAGAATCAGGAGATACTTTTTTTACTACAGTTCCTTTATCTACTAGTTTATAAATCATCTGAGAAGCTGCTCCTTTTGTAATACCCAAAACATCTGCAAGAGATGTAATGTTTATTCCAGGATTATCACCAACAGCTGATATTGTATGAATTTCTGATTTTGATAATAGAATCTCTGTTCCATAAGTTCGCTTTTTATCTTCCCACTGATTGTATTTGTGAATAATACGTTCCATCAATGTAATTAGTTTAGAATAATCTCTCATACTTTCACCTCTATTTGTTTAGTTTCATTACTGTTTAGTTACTATACATATTATATCTTTACTTATCAATTGTCAAGTTTCTCTTTAAGAAATATCCAAGGATTTATTTTCATAATTGAATGAATCCTTATTTCTGAACCTCCATATAAAAAAGGAGTACTATTTTTTGTACTCCTTTTTTATAAATTTTATTTTTTATATAGATTAAGATTACTATATTATCTTAATCTTCCAAATTGTTAATTTGACTTAAAATTATAAATTGGTTTCAATATATTAATTATGTCAACTGTTTCTCTTATATTTTCTACAATCTCATCAATTGGCTTATACGCTTGAGGTGCTTCATCAATGGTTTTAATATTTACACTCGTTGTAAATACATTTTTCATAGAATCTTCATAATCTTTCATATTTATACTTCTTTTGGCTTCTCCTCTTGAAAGTATACGTCCTGCTCCATGAGGTGCAGAATTAACCCAATCTAAATTTCCTTTTCCTACTCCCAAGATAACACCATCTCTCATATTTATAGGAATCAATAACTTTCTTCCTTCATACGATGCTATAGCTCCTTTTCTTAGTATTCTGTTTTCAATTTCTATATAATTATGTATAGTTTGAAAATGGTCTAAATCATTGAACTTAAGACCTATACATTCTTCAATTATTCTTTTAGCCATTGTATTTCTGTTTAGTTCAGCATATTTTTGTATAATATCCATATCATGAAGATAATCTTCCATCAATTTTCCTTCTAAATAGCATAAATCTTTTGGTATTTTAGGGGTAAAATTATGTTCTTCTTTAAGCGTTATCAATGCATCCTGAATTTCTTCTTCTCTATTTTCCTTTTTGTACTGCTCAACAAGTCTTTTACTGTCTTCCTCAAAGCTATTGCTAATTCTGACATAGTAATCATAAGCTTTTTTTTGGTAGTATTTTGCTACCCTATTGCCAAGATTTCTACTACCAGAGTGTATTATTAAATATTTATTTTTTTCACTATCTTCATTTAACTCAATAAAATGATTTCCCCCTCCAAGGCTTCCAATAGCTCGATTATATTCCTCTGTAGCTTTTCCTATACCTTTTATACAATATAATGATTCTATCTCTTTTTTATAGTTTGCTTTACTATATTTATTTATATTAAATCCATGAGGTATTTTTTTTCTTATAAAATCATCTATCTGTTTCAAATTCAAATCAACTTTACCCAGATTTACACATATAACCCCACACCCTATATCTACTCCAACAAGATTTGGGACTATTTTATCTTGTATTGTCATTACAGTACCTATTACACAGCCAGAACCTGCATGACAATCTGGCATTATTCTTATCTTAGATTTTGTTGTAAATTCCTGATTACATAATTCTATTATTTGACTTATTGTTGTACTATCTACATTATCTGTAAATATTTTTGCTTTATTGTATTTTCCTTGAATCTCTAGCACTAATACCACATCCTTCTAAACTATATATTAATTTTAATATCATATTCTCTTAAAAAAATATATTCAAATAAATTTTATATAAAAAATAATAACAAAAATATTGCTTTTATTTTTATATAATCAAATTTATAATGTATTAAAAATAACATAAAAATATCCATATTTCAATATATATACTTTTCTTATGTGATATCATTGTAGATTTCAAGTTTTTATTCATTTAAATATATTCATTATTTTTTTACTATTTTTGTAAAACCAATCCCATAGTCATACTATCATCAGAATATGCTTCACCTTTGACATTATTAAAAATTTCAATAGATTTAAAGCCAATATCTTTAATTTCTGTAAAAAAACTCTCTTTTGAAAAGTATTTATTCCAAATATAAAATACATTTGCACTTCCTTCTGTTATAACAAGAGTTTGTTCTAATGTATTGTAATCACTATATTTGCAATTATCTTGTATACACATATATCTTTCACTACTCCAAAAGCCTCCATTTTCATTTATTTCCCATATTTTAACTTCTTTAAAATCATCGTATTTATTTATTGTAAATACATCTAATATCAACTTTCCTCCAGGTTTTAAACTCTTGTAAATATTCTCCATCAATAGACTTCTGTTTTTAGTTGATAAAGCTCCATAATCACAATAAATTAAAGTAGCTATATCAAATTCTTCACTGTAATTCATATTTAAATAACTTTGAAATAAATATGTTATATTTAGATTTTTCTTTTCATTTCTACTTTGTGCATAATTAATAGAACGTTTTGAAAAATCAATTCCAGTTACTTTATAACCTTTCTGTGCAAATCTTTCTGAGTATAATCCTGGACCACATCCTAAATCGATTAAATTTGGATACTTATCTGGAGATGCAACTTTAACTATCCAATCTACAGAATCATTAATAAAGTCTAGACTTCTACTTGCTCCTTCAAAATCAACATCTAAATGTGCTTTTAATAACTGTTTTGAGATATATTCATCATCCCAAAAATTAACTTTACTTTCCTTATAAAGTTCTGGTTTTTCTAAATACATGCATAATTTGTTTAACAAAACATACCACTCCTTAAAATTTATTTATAAAATAAAAAAACCACAGATTTTACTCTGTGGTTTAACTTCAAAAAGATGAGTTTAAATAAGAGTAAAATAGAATCAAATATTTTTAAGCACAACAATAAAACTATCGCTTTATTTTGTTTACTTATTAAATTTGATTTTATTTACTCTTTTCCAGCAATACTTACATCAACGATTTTATGATATCAAGTACCCCGAACAACATCATCCTTTCATATTTTTATTTTATAGATGTATTGTATACTTACTATCTCTATTTGTCAATAAATTTCAGTTTAAATAATTTATAATATTAAATTAAAAAGTACACTATTGTATCTAAAATTAATCAAAAAAAGACAACTGAATATCGCTTGAATGTTTTAATTTTTCTTTCATTACTTTGTCATAACTACTTGATAAAGAATACTTATTTCTAAGTTGATTGACCATTTTATAAAGTTGGTTTTTATACTCTTTATTAGCTGAACCTGTACTGTACAATACTGATAATTTATCAAATAAATCAGGAAATTCTTTTTTAATGAAGTCAAAAAAAACACCTCTAGTTATACCTCTTAAATACAGAGTTCCAGATAGCACATAGTGTACATTACTTTCTTTTGCATATCTAAATAATGAATTTATGTTATCAAAATTATCTGTAATATAAGGTATCATTGGCATAATATGAAGACCAACTGAAGCGTTAGTTTTTCTAAATTCTTTTAACATTTCAAATCTTCTCATTGAATCTACTCCATTTGGCTCAATGAGCTTTTGTGTCTTTTCATCTACAGTCGTAATTGTAGATGCTATGTTAATATATGTAATTCTAGATAATTTATCAACCAAATCATAATCTCTTAAAATTAAATCCGATTTTGTAGAAATAATTGCTGGGGTTTTATATTTGATTAATAGATTCAATATTTCTGGCATAATTTTATACTCAGCTTCTATAGGTTGATAACTATCTGTCACTCCACCTATATTAATTACTTCTCGCTTCCACTTATTGCTACTCAATTGTTTCTCAAGCATTTCTACTATATTTGTTTTTACATAGATATCTTCAAAATAATTATTAGAATTAATATACTTATGTGAATAGATAGCATAACAATATTTACATGCATGTTCACATCCACGATAAATATTTAAATCCCATTTATATGGAATACTTCTTTTTAGTTTATTGCAAGCAGTTTCACAATTTATTGGAATATATTTTACTTTATTATACAAACAATCACCTCTTTACATCTAATAATATCATAATATTAAATTATAGTAATTAAAGTAAGTTATTACCATGCCATAATTCATAGTCATCACCGTATTTACAAAGTAATATATCCCATTCATTCATGGATATTCCTCCACACACTGCTTTTTCTTCTAAATTATATAGACATTGCTTTAAATATATTTCATTATGCCAATCTCTATATAAATTTTCTAAATTTAGATTATATACTACAGATACATCCATTGAGAAATTGTTATTGTTCCATTTTAGCATTTCTATAAACTTAGTTTCATTAGGTCTATAAGCCCTTTTTACCATTTCATCATGTACAACTTTAGCATAAAATTTAAATTCATCAATACTATAATTTAATACTTTATTTACTAATAGATGATTTGGAGTACCTTTTTTCTCTATAGAACCTTTTATAGCGAATAGTTCTCTCCATTGACTTACTAATTGATTTTTTGGTAATACATCAATCAAATCTTTATGCCATAATCTCATAATCTAACTCCTCACTATAAAATATTATCTAAATTTAGTACTTAAATTACCTTATAGTTTTACACGTTCAATAATTTTATCTGTAAAAACTATGCCATCCAAATGGTCTATCTCATGACAAAGACATTTTGCCATAAGTCCTGAACCTTTAATTATTATTTTCTCACCATTCTCATTTAAAGCTTGAACTGTAACTTTTTTAGGTCTTTTTAATTTTCCCCATACATCAGGAAAACTTAAACAACCTTCAACAACAATTTGCTCTCCTTCTTCTTTAATAATTTCAGGATTGACAAGTTTAATAAGTCCCTCTCCTAAATCTATAACAACTAAACGTTTTAATATTCCCACTTGGCATCCAGCTAAACCCCCACCATTTGGTGTATTGTACATGGTTTCTGCCATATCGTTTAATAGGTCTCTTATCTTATTATCTACTTTTTCTACATTCTTACTCTTTTTTCTTAAAATTTCATCGTCAAAAGTTCTAATCTCTCTTAGAGCCATAATATTCCCCCCTACTTATCTGAGCTCTTGATTTTCTCTTACTTTGTTCAAATAAAAATATACTTTCTATTGGTTCATTAAAAACTCTTGAAATATCATATGCTAACCATATTGAAGGTTCATTTTTTCCAGTCTCTATAGCATTTATAGCCTGCCTAGATGTTCCAACTAATTCTCCTAGTTGTTCTTGTGTTAACCCCAATTTTTCTCTTAATACCTTGATTTTATTTTTCATATATACTCCATTCATGTAATGTTAACCTTACATTTAAACTGTAACATTTTCTAATTTTTATGTCAAGTCAACCTTACATTTATTTTGATAATCTATTTAACTAGATATTTTTTTATTGAATTTTTTAAGTAATAAAACAATCCAAATTAATGATACAATAAATGAGGTAAAAATATATATGTAGTTACTATCTTTAAATGCCTTTGCTAACCAAAATGATGGTAAGAAAAGTAAAATATATTGTATTTTATTTAAAATAAAAAATGGTGCTGGAATACCTAACATAAAAAGTCCTGATAACTTTGTAAGTGCCATACCTTCTAATTTATTTGATGATAAAGAAATTATTAATATTGATATAATAATTCCCTGAGTCAAAGATACTAAAGAAATTGCCAAATTTAATAAAAAAGAAATTTTAGTTAGCGAAAAAGTTAATAATAAAATTACTGTAATGGCAAAGGCTAATATAGCTGGTATTCCAAGTCTTGAAATAAGATAACCACTTTTTCCAATAGGAGTGATTATCAAATATTTTGAAATATTATCATCAATTTCTCCTAACATAACCATAGTAGAAGCAAAAAAGAACATAAAAGGTGTTATAAAAGCTAAAAGCAAGTCAAATACTAAAAAATATGGTTCTAAAGTTAATTTATAATAAGAACTATCAATTAATATATTTTGAATTAATGGTATTCCAAATTTTATAAGTCCTCCACATAATATTGGAGAAATACATACTACAAAAAGCATAGCATCACCTTTTATTTGCTCAAATTCTTGTCTAAAAGCATTAATAATTTTTATCATAACTTTATACCACCTACCTTTTTCCAAATACTACAAACAAAATAATATGTTATAAAGTAAACTATTATAGTCATCAATATTAAAATTAATATATTAGTTACTAAAGAATTTTTATCTCCACTAATAAGAGAAATACATATATTAAAAGGATACAAATTGGTGAATACACTTAAATCCATCAATACATTAATTATTGGTGGCACAAAGCAGACAATCTCAATAGGAATAGTTAAAACAATAAATTGATTTAAACTTGATGCTCTACTTGCAAGTATAAGCCCAAGTAATGAAAATATTATGGATGCAAAGAAAGTTCCCATAATTACTATCAAAATATTATTTAAATTTGCTGTAATTGCAATTACCATAGATACAATACTAGATATTATTGACAATGAAATCACCTTTGATAAAATATATTCTGATATTTTTATGGGAGATACAGCTAGGGAATTTAAAACTCTTTGACTCTTCTCAAGAAGTACAATTGCTCCCATAAAAAATAGTCCCATTGCTGCTGGGTCAGAATAAATCATAATTATAGCTACCTTTTCTCTCAATAATGTTGGAAAGGCATTAAGCAAACAAATATATACAATACTTAAAGTAACATATAAAAAATAAAATCCATATTTAAATTGAAACTTTACATCTCCTAAGATAAGATTTTTTAATCTCATTGTAAATTCCTCCCTGTTATCTCAATAAAAATATCATTTAATGTCGGTTCACTGCTATGTATTGATAAGAGCTTATTTTCCTTAATAAGCATATTTAATTTTTTGTCATTACTAGTATCATTTAAAAAACATTCAGAAGTTTTTTCTTCATTATCAAAATATGTATATCTAATTTTAACAGCACCTTTTGACATAATAAGATTATGTGGTGTATCTAATGCAGATATTTTCCCATTTACAATGAATGCTACCCTATCACAAAGTTCTGTTGCATCCAACATATTATGAGTTGTTAAAATAATAGTTTTACCTTTAGATTTTTCTGACAAAATCATATTTTTCATAATCTTACTATTTGATGGGTCAAGTCCACTTGTTGGTTCATCTAAAAACAATATATCTGGATTATGTAATAAAGCTTTTATAAAATTTAGTCTTGATTTCATACCCTTTGAATATTCTGATATTTTTTTATTTGCTTCACTTTCTAATCCTACTGATTTTAGTAGTTCATCAATTGGTAAGAATTTTTTAGAATATAAAGATCCAAAGTATTTTAAATTTTCTATTGCAGTTAATTTTTCATATAAACTAGGAAATTCAAAATCAACGCCTATATTCTCATAAAATTTATTTGAATGTTTTTTGCTTTCTATTCCATTTACAAATACACTTCCTTCATAATTGGTTATCATACCAATTAGAATTTTTTGTAACGTTGATTTACCTGCTCCAGATGGTAATAATATATTAATACAAAAAAATTACTAGAAAACAACCTTTTAAAATCGTTTTTAAGACACTTAGAAACTTTCTTCGATACTTTATATAGCTAATCCTTAGCATCTTAATTGTAAATTTAAGCATAAAAAAGAAGGCAATAGCTTTTAACTATCACCTTCTTTTTTTATTTATAAATTGTTGCTCTTTCTATTCTATTTTTACCTTGTTGAAAATAATCCTTATCTAACTCTATACCTATAAACTTTCTTTTAGTATTTGCGTATGCGACACCAGTTGCACCACTTCCAAAGCTATCTAATACAATATAATTTTCTTTATATTATGTCTTATTCAAGTTGAATCTAGATATGGTATTTATTTATATTTTACTTGCTTATGAATGCCAATACTTTTTTAATAGTATCAAATCTATCTTTTCCTACTATTTCAGAATAATGCTCTGTGGTAATAGAACTTATTTTATTACATGCTCCACCCCCTACAACATATAAATTTTCTGTTTGACCTGGTATATAATCTTTTATGTCACATATTAATATTTTTCCGTCACTATACCCCCAGCCGACTACTGTTGCAGGTATCTTGTCAACTTCTCCATCATAAACTATAGTGTGTTTATACATCTCTTTGGCTCCCTCATTTTTTATATTTTTATTCAATACACCTTCTACAATTAACTTGGCCATACCTTCATATCCAAGTTTCTTAGCCTTCTCATAATCTTCTTTATTATCGCAAAAGAAACTTTCAATTAATATGGCTGTAGGTTTGGAACTATTTAAAATATATAATCCTTTATCTAATTTAGCACCTCTATTTTTGAATACTGTGCCTAGTTTCTTACATATTCTAGTTGCATATTCTAGACCTTTATTACTATAATATATCACCTCTGAGCCTTTTCCTTGACCATCACTTGCATTTAAATGTAACTCTATAAGTAAGTCATAACCTCCACCGTTAACTCTAGGTATTTTATATGACTTTTCTTCATTCTTAGTTTTAAACTGCTTTTCGGGGCATATTATTACGTCCACCTTATGACCTTCTTTTCTGAATGTATCTGCTAATACTGGTGCAAGTGACTTATTGTATTGATACTCGTTAACTACTCCATCAGCAGAAGTACATGCTCCACTTTTTAAAATACTGTGTCCTACTGTAATACATATTTTCATTATTTATTTTCCTCCTTCAACTGTTTGTAAGTTTGATTTATACCTATTGATATACCCCAACAAATTACACCTTGTAAGACTGCATCAGCATTTAATCCTAACATCCATATTGAGAAGCCTACTCCAAGTGCTAGTAATACTACTGGAATATACTTGTTATCTAACTGTTTGTACTTCTTACAACCTGCCCCTATAACATAAAGAGCAGCAACTAAAATTAGTAACTGCTCTGGTATGAAACTTATTAAATTATCCATTTATTTTCCTCCTAATTAAAATATTCCTCTCTGTATTGCAAATATAAAGAACCCTACAAGTGTTGTAATCATTGTTCCAATTAGCCATTTCAACATGCTTGTAAGTGAATTTAAGTTCTCACATAGTGCCTTTAGTTCTGCTTTAGACTCTATATTTGCCACTTTTAATTCATCTATTTCATCATTATGTTTATTTATTGTTGCCTCATGTCGTTTCAAATTATCTTTGAAAAGTTCTTCATTCATGAAAACCTCCTTATTAATTGAAATAAAAAAGAACCTCTTAAATTGTAGGTTCTGCTCCTTCTACTACTCCACTATGCTCTATAATATAATCTTCTACTGCTTTTCTATACTCCGTGTTAGTTACATCATCTAATTCAAATTCTCGATTTTTCAACGGATTTAATCCCTTGTTTAGAATCCTCTCTGCCAATATCCTTACTACAACATTGTTTATATTCATTATAATAATCCTCCTACTTTTTCATTTTCATTTAATAAAATCTGATTTTCTAATTCTTGTATTCTCTTTTGTTCTTCTGTTAATTCTCTTTTTATCTCTTTTATGATTGGTACATTATTAACTACATCTATCTTTTCTATATAACAATTATCAGCTATTGATTTAAAAGGAATGTCAATATAATCTATTTTTGATATAGCCTTTCTTGGTATGACATCTCCTTCCATTTCTCCATATATTGCAATTATTTCTCCGTCTTGGTCAAAGATTATTCTTCTTCCTATTTCCATTTTTAGTCCTCCTTTTTTATTCGTACTTTATAGCGAACCAACTAACGGCTGCATATATACTGGTATCATTTAAATAAATTGGTGTTCTAAAACCATTTGTAAAAAATCCACCACTGGTAGAATTAGAATAAGTATCTGTGTCAAATATGCGATTTTGAAATCTACCAATATTTTGTCTATTACCAGACCTGTACTCTTCACTAATACATAATATTAAATTAGGCATTAAATTCATGGTAGAGTCAAAAGCGATAGTTGTATAGTTGCTATAGTTATCTTTTGTAGTCATGAAAACTAAATTAGGTCTAAAAGACAACGAATTAATCTCAAGAGAGACACGTCTCACTGAATCCGTTTGACCATATGGCAAGACATAGCTTGGCTTCATTGTAATATAATTGCTTTCGCTCTTTGCTGTTTTTATTATATTTTTTATGCTTGACACTTTATCTATTAAATTTTGCATACTTTCAGTTTTATTTGCAGAAACATTTTTATTTGTCAAATTTGCTGCAAAAGTATTTTTTAAAGTTTCTATTTTTGTTTTAGTTATGTTTAACTTATCTGTCCCAGTAAAAGGGCTTCCTAATGTACTTGCCACATTATTTTTTCCTATCTGTAAGTCATTTTTTATACTTTCAAATGCTATCATAAGTTCACTTAAACTAGAATTTTCAGTTAATTTTTCTGTCATATCTTCACCTCACTTATATCATGTCTATTAGATTATTTGCTATTGTAATACCCTTAGCTCTCTGTCCTTTTACTTCTGTTTCTAAATTATTCTGTTTTTCTGATAATGTATTATAATTTCTTGCTAGTTGATTTAATGCTCCCTCAACATTATCACTTTCAAATAAGTTATCTGTATCTTTTATACTTGTTTTATCTGCTGTTGTTTCTATACTATCTACACTAGTTTTTACCTCATTTAATGCACTAACTATATTTGTTTTATCTGTTGTTTCAAGTAGTGTTGTATCACCTATCTTAGTGTTAATCTCTGTCTTAGTAGTTTCTATATTTGTATTAACTTTTTCAATTTCATTACTAGTATTACCAGGTACATTTTTTAATTTTTTTACCACATCTTCATTTAACAATTTATCACCTTCTTTTTTATTTGGAGAGCTACAAGAGTAACTCTCTATTTTGAACATAAAAAAGAACTATCCTATATAGTCCTCACCCGTTATTTCTCTATATTCTACCTCAGTTATTTTATTCTTACCTACTGAATTTTTAACCATTTCTTTAGTCCACATTTTATTATCATAATAATATTTTATTTTATCGTAATTTAACATTATATTAATCCCCCCATCATTAAGCTATAGTTTATGTTTGCATTTTCCTGTTCTAATTCTTTAATCTTTTTTAGTGCTTCCTGTTCTGGTGTTAGAGGTATTTCCACATACTCATATGTAATCTCTTTTGTTACCTTATCTACATACATAATAGATGCAAAACCTTCTCTTTGCTCTGCTTCTACTACTTCATCAACCAATATCCCATTTAGCTCCAATTCTTGAGCTGATTTATTTAACCCATATGTTTGGTCAAAAGGCATATTGTGTATTAAATTTACCTTATATATATTTCCTTCTTTGTGTTCTAATCCTGTTAAATATTTTTGATTGTTCATTTTTATTACCTCCCGAGTTTAACTATAATAAGCTATTTTTTGTACTGTATGTGTGTTTTGTAGTTTTTTTATTAAGTTGCTTCTATCTCCAGTAATTATATTATTTTCTAAATCAATACATATACTCAACACCCAATCTTTGTAGTTTGAATATTTCCAAATTTCTGCTCCATTAGAAGATATTTTTCTAATGGTATTATCATTGCCTCCACTATATATATTATTCTGTAAATCTACACATACTGAATATACACCAC